>CAZBXY010000084.1:0-26343 GCA_964495365.1 uncultured Frigoriglobus sp.
ACCTCGACGCCCAGGCACTTGCCCAGAAACAGGTTGTTCAGGAACCGGTTGGCCTTCTCGCGGAGGTTCGGCACCTCCAGCCAGTCGGCCAGGATGTAGTAGCCGTCGAACCGCATGAGCGGGTTCGCGTTGAACATGATGGTGGAGACCGAACACAGCACCATGATGCACAGCGCGATGTTGTTCGCGGTCGGGTACGCCGGCGTGTACCACCAGACGAACGTCGCGATCGCCGCGATCACCAGTTCGACGTAGATGCCGGCGAAGCTGATGATGATCCGCTTCCACTTGTCGGCCAGCGTCCACGCGTCGGTCACGTTCGCGTAGAGCGCCGGCGAGAGGCACATTAAAAGCACGCCCATCTCGTGGCACTCGCCGCCGAACGCTTTACACGAGAGCCCGTGCCCGAACTCGTGGATGATCTTCACCACGCCCAGCGAGATCCACATGTACAGCACGCTGTTCCAGGTGAAGAACTCCTGGTACGCCGGGAGCTTCGCCTGGAACGTGTTGTAGTGCAAGAGCACGTGGAAGATCGCCGCGAGCATCAGCCCGACGCTGGCCACGAAGAACCAGGTCGTGAAGATCCACGACAGGTAGCGGTACATCCAGGTGAGCAGCCGGTCCGGGTCGAAGACCGGGATCTTGAGGTAGAGGATGTTGGTGAACGTGGCGAGGCGCCTCAGCCGGCGCTGCTTGGCCCGGCGCTCGAACAGGTGCCGGGCCGCCCCCGGTTGCTCGTTCTGCACGAGGCCGGCCGTCACCAACTGCCGCGCGAACCCTTCCAGGTCTTGCGGCTCCAGCCGCATCGGCTTGAACTCCTCCTCGAACGCCTCCTGTACCTCCTCCATCGTGTGCTTGCCGTCGAACAGGCCGAACACGAAGAACTCTTGCTTGCTGAACCGGTAGTACCGCAGGCACACCGGGTCCTTGACGACGTGGAACGTCTTGCCCTCGTACTTCTGCTCGAACAGTTGCAGGTCCGGGCGCACCCGCAGCCGCACCTGCTTGCGGCGCTCCGCGGGGCTGTTCAGGTTGGTAGTGAGATCGTTGGCCATTGGTCATTGTCCTTAGTCATTTGTCATTAGTCCTTCGTCGTTGGTCACCGGCCACGGTCCTTCGCGTTCCCGGCTGAACCGGACGCGAAGGACCAATGACCAATGACCAATGACTAATGACCAACGACTAAGGGTTGATGATGATGGTGGCGGCGCTCTTGTCGATGAGCTTCAGCTCGCGGTTGCTCATCTCGACGCGGACCGTGACGTAGCGGGTGTCGGTGGCGTCGATGTTGACGATCTTGCCCTCGTGCTTCTTCGCCGCCGCGGTCGGGGTCTCCCACAGGTGGACCCCGCCGGCCGACGTGCCGACCACCACGAACCGCTTCGATCCAGACGCGCCGAACGCGGCGGCCGTCACCGGGGCGCGGCCCGGGGTGATGAGCCGACCGACCTCGGTCCCGCGCCCGCCGGTGCGCGGCGCGTGCCAGTACTGCAGCGTACCCTTCAGGTCGCCGTCGCCGCCGGCGGTGGCGATCCCGTAGGGCGGGAGCTGATCGGCCGGGGTGCCGGGCGCCACGTCGTCCGGCTCGAACAGGGCCAGCGTCGCGAACGACCCGGCCGAGCTGACGTTCTGAACCTGACCGATCGTCTGCCCGTTCGCCGGGTCCACGAGGTCGATGCGGGTCTTGTCCTGGTCGAACAGCACCCGCGCGCCGTCGCGGCTGACCCCCAGCGCCTCGACCGCGCCGGCCCGGTGGTCGATCGTGCGCACCACCGCGGCCCGGTCGGCCCCGAGCTTCCACACCTTCAGCGTGCCGTCCTTCGAGGTCGTGACCAGCGTGTTCTGCGGGGTGAACGAGACCGCGGTCACGTTGTCGCGGTGCTCGGCCGGCAGCACGTAGAGCTTCTTGCCGGTGGCGACCTCCCAGACGAACACGTCGCGGCCGGCGGCGGAGGCGAAGAACCGGCCGTCCGGGCTGACTGCGATCGAGTGGACCGCGGACGTGTGGGAGTCTTCCGGTTCGGTCTTCGGCCTATCCGGCAGCTTGGCCGGATTGGACACGTCCCAGATCCGGATCTTGCCGTCGTCGGCCCCGGTAATGACGAGCGACGCCTTGGCGGTCGCGGGCGCCGCCGCGACGCTCCGCACCCCGACCGGATGCGGCAGGTTGTGCGCCACGGCCTGGCGGTTGGGCTTCTTGTTGGGGTTCGGATCCCACACGAGCGCGCTGCCGTCGGCCCCGACGGAGACGACCAAGGGGCCGATCTCATCGGCGTGCTTGACGACCGCGACCGCGATCCCGGTGACCGCCTGCCGGTGGTCCGTGTGCGACGCCTGCGCGGCGCTGGACGACGCCGGCTCCACGGTCACGGTCATCCCGCGCTGGACCTTGCCGAGGTGCTGGATGTCGAGCTGGCCCTCGATCCGCACGCGGTCGGTGGCCTCCAGCTCCATGAGCTTCTCGCTGGCCTTGACGTAGTGCCCCGGGAACTTGTCGATGGTCCGAATAGTGCCGTTCAAGCGGCTGCGGACCCAGTGCCGGTCGAGCATCACCTCGGTGTCCTTGAGGTCCGCGGACGTCTTGGCGATCGTCTGGATGGCGTTGGCCGCGTTCTCGCGGAACCGGGCGAGGGTCAGTTGGGCCTCGATCAGGTCTGCCTTCGAGCCGACGCCGGCGTCGAGCGACCTCTGTAGCTGATCGACGCGCTTCTTCGCCTCACCCACGCCGTCCTCGGCGAATTTGGCGGCGGTTCCGGCCGCCTCCTTCATCTCCTGTAGTCCCTTGATCCGGGCGTGAGCCTGCCGGGAGTCGAAGATCGCCAGGATCTGCCCGGCGGTCACCTCGTCGCCCTCGCGCAAGAGCCGCAGCGGGGTCTTCTTCTGAACGTCCTGCGGGTGGTACACGATCCGGTCCGGTTCCTTGTCCATCACCTTCTTCAGGTCGCTCTCCTTGATCTCGGTGGCGAACAGGTCGATGGCCCCGTCCACCTCGGCCGAGACGATGTGCCGCTGCTCGAACGTCACCAGCGCGTTGGAGATAACGATCTGCTCGTTGCGAATACCCGTGGTCGGGTACGCCGGCGGTGCGACCGGCGCGTACAGCGGAGCGCCGACGTCCGCGTTACGGACGTCGCCGGAGCCATTTGGCAGAGGCGCTTTGGGAATCGAGTCGGCGTTCGGCGGGGCTTTCCCGCAGCCGACGAGCAGCCCGCACAGGCCGAGCAGAACGGGAACGAACACGAAGGATCGCAGGCACATGGACGTGTCCTCCAGAGGGACTGTGTAAGGGTTGTGGCGCGGGTGCCGCCGTGGTCTGGCGCTCGCCAGCCGGCCGGGCGGCTTGTTTGCAGGGAGTGGTTAGTGTCAGTGGCTAGTGGTTAGAGAAGACAAGGCAGTGAAAGCAGTGAAGAACAGAAGTGAGAATGCTTCCGGTCTTCTGCCTTTCACTGTCTTTTCTAACCACTAACCACTGACACTAACCACTGTTCAGCTTTCACTGCCTTGTCTTCTCTAACCACTAGCCACTGACACTAACCACTGATCAGAAGAAAAAGATCACCTTCTCGTAGAACCACTCCCAGACCCCGTGGAACAGGGTGTAGCCGAGAGCGTGTTTGCCGCAACGGACGCGGGTCCGCACTTCCAGCCCGGTGACCAGGTGGTTCCGCGGCACCCAGTTTTCCTTCGGGATGCCGTCCACGTTGAGCTTCACGTAGGCGCTGACCACCGGCTCGTTCTCGTCGTGTTCGTTCTTGTTCGGAACGGCCTCGGCGCTCATCTCGTCGCGGTACAGCCGGCCCTCGTAGCTGGTGTCGGGCTGGCTCGCCAACAGCACGTCCACGCGGAGGTACTTCCGCTTGCCCTTGATCGGATCGTCTTCGATGAAGTGCGCGTCCGGGTCGGCGAACGCCTTGAGCACCTGCCCGACGTTGCGCTGCGGGATGTCCAGTTTGATCTGCCACGGTCCCTCGAGGTGCCCGACGCGCATGATCTCCTCGCTCGGGCGGAGCGTGCGGCCGATCAGGTTCTCGCGCCGGTCGTCGTTGAGAACGGTCCAGCGGGACGCGCCCTGTGCGCGGGCGAGTTGCGTGTCGAACTTCGGAGCCAGGGCGCGGAAGTGGCCGGGGCGGTTCGGCTTGCCGCCGTTGTACTGGACGTCCATCGTGCGCAGTTCCTCCAGCGCCCGCTGGACGCGGCTCTCGGCGGTCTTCTTGTCGGTGAGGGTGCGGAGCTTGTCGGCCTCCGAAAGCCCGGGCCGGGTGAGCAGCTCGGCCGCGGCCTGCGCCTGGGAGTTGGCTTCGAGCAGTTCGGCCGTGGCCCGGCGCTGTTCGTCCTCGAGTGGCTGGCTGAAGAACTCCGCGACCTCGAACCCGGGGTCGAACTGCTCGCCGGGCTTGGCCCGGACCGCCCGGACCTGCCCCTCGCGCGCCGGGTAGATCTTGGCGATCTCCACCGGCTGCATCTGGCCCTTGGCTTCCATCCGCAGATCGGCCGGGACCAGGATCATGACGCCGACGAGTACGGCCAAGAGCACCGCGATCGACGCGGCGATGAACCGGCGCTTGCCGCCGAGGCCCTCTTGTACCTTGGCGATCGGCCACCAGAGGAACTTGAGGGGGATGCGCCGCATCTCGGCCGCGTTGTACAGGGCCGGGGCCGCGTGCTTGGTCACGATGTCCAGCCGCTGGACGATCGCGTCGATCTGCTCCGGCGGGTTGAAGACCTCCAGCACCAGCACCGCGCGGGCGGGCTTGGTGGCGTCCTTCTCGCGCTCGTCGCGCACCGGCTGGACGATGAGCAACTTGGGCTGGCTCTCGTGCAGGTAGTCGTCGAGCGCGCGGGCGACCGCCGGCGGCAGCCCGGGGTCTTTCTCGCCGCGGAACGTGAGCGTTTCGCCCCACTGGAGGACCGCTTCCATGAGGTAGCGGAGCCGGCGCACGTGCGTGCTGGCCTTTTCGACCACGTCGGCCCCGCTGACCGCCTCGACCGTGACGCGGGTGCGGTCGTGCCGGATCCCGACGCACAGCCGGTCGCACTCGACCAGCTTGCGGCCCTCGTTGGCGACGTGGTACGCCACCTCGGTCGGGCTGAGGGTGGTGTGGACCAGCCGGGCGAACGTCTCGACCTGGGAGAACGTCCGCTCGACCCCGGACGCCGACCGGGCGTTCGAGAACTGGTGGTACTGGCTGGCGTACCCGGCCATCTGGAACGTGTAGTTCAGGAAGGTCGGGTAGATGCGCGGGTCGTGATTGGCCTCCTGGAACACTTCCAGGATGCCGAGCGTCTGCTTGTCGGGCGCGAGGATCGGGGCGAACAGCGCGAAGTGGTCGGTGAGGTTCGCCGGCGGGACCGGGCCGGGTTCGCCGGGGCCGGGGGCCATGCGGCCGTTGGGTTCGAGCAGCACCGGGCGCGGCGGCGCGCTCTGGAACACCTGGCGCAGCACCTCGTTGTGGCACTGCCGGCCGCCGCGGCGCGAATCGAGGCCGATCTTGTCGATGTTCTCCTGACACGCGAGCTGGAGGAACCCCTGTGGGGTCCGCAGCCAGACGGCCCCGGCGGGGGCGTCGATGGCCGTCAGCGTGCGGTTCAGAAACTGCTGGTAGAACTCGGTGGGTGGGAGGGCCGAGCCGGAGAGCTTCCCGGCGGCCTCGAACGCGTCCTCGATCTGGCGGGCGTACTTGGAGCGGGAGTCGTCGCCGCCGCCGGCGGACGAAGCGGGTGCTGCGGTCGGGGTCGGGTTCACGGTCAACCTCGTGCTGCGTCCACCAGACGGCCAGTATTGTGGCGCGGGTCGGGTGGCTCCGGTGATCGGATCGTGTCAGGGGTCCGTGCCGCGGGGATGCCGTTCGCTCGAGTTTTGCGCCGAGCGAAAACACGGGGATGAGCACAGGGCTTTTGGTCGAACACCGGCTAACCCGCGGGGTTCCGAGCCAACGCCTCCTGGCAGGACGGGGCGGATGCTCAAATCTTAGCGATCATACCGGACAAAGGGCGAGAGGGGAAGTTCGTCGTTCCTTCCCTACTCTCCCAATCACCCACTTCCACCGACACGCCCGCCGTGCCTCCGTTGTGACCATAGTACGCTCCGGCCTCACGCGCGGATGTTGTTTTCTGTGGGACAGGCAAGATGCCTGTCTCTTCGCTCGGACAGGCAAGATGCCTGTCCTACGCCCCCGGGTGTTGGTTCTCCCAGGTGAGAATGTGGTGCATCAAGTCGCCGGGGTCCATGTCCGAACTGGGCAGCGGCCAGTCGAACCGCTCGGAGGCGGCGAGCTGGATCGCGGCGCCGCGGTCGAACGGGTCGCCCCACAATTGCACGAACCGGCCGATGGCCCGGCCGCGGCGGCACAGGCGATCGACGCACGACCACGCGTCGTCCTCGCTGCGGGCCGCGTCGGACAGGAGTTCGGTCCAGTCGGCGAGCCACTCCATCAGCATTCGGGCCTCGATGTCGCCCAGCCCGCGGGTCAGTGCTTCGTCGCGCAGTACGTGCCGGATCATCGCGTCACACGGCGTCGGCATCAGCGTCCCCCACCCGTCTCGGTCCCGGTTCGCGCCGCGTGCCGCGCCTCGCCTGCTCTCGCAGTCTCGGCTGCACGCGGCGCTGTGCCGACAGGCCCCCACCTGTCGGCCGCCCCCGTCAGGAAATTTCAACACCCAACAACCAAATTCCAAACAAGGCAGAGAACCGGTCGTTCGGCTTCGTTTGGAATTTGGGTGTTGAGTTTTGGAATTTCTCCCCCCAGAGTGCGGGGCGTATATCGCGGGGTTGCGCTGCGAACAAGCGGACATCGCCTGTCCGACGGGCAGTTCCGGCATGGTGTTGGCACGAGCGAGCAAGTGGCGTAATCTGGGCGAATCTTTCTTCCTTCGCGCTCGCCTTCGGCTTGCGGCTAACGTGGACTGCCCATGATCGATTTCGCCGAAGTCGCGCTGATCCTTGCGGGGGCGTTCCTCCTGGTCCTGGCGCTGACGTGGCTGTTCCCGCCGCTGTTGCGTCCGTTCTTGTGGTTATTCGCACACGGCTGCTACCGGTTTCAGACTTACCACCGCGACCGCATCCCCACAGCCGGCGGCGTGCTGATCGTTTCGCACCACGTCAGCCGGCTGGACTGGCTCCTGTACTGGGTCGCGTGCCCGCGGAGCGTCCGGTTCGTGACCTGGAGCGGGTACTACCGCAACCCGCTCTTGCGGTTCTTTTTGTCGTGGGCGCGGTACAAAACGATCCGAATCGACACCCGCCCGTTGCGCCCGCATTCGGTGGGCGAGAGCCTGAAGCGGGTCGCCGCGGCGCTGGACGCCGGCGAAGTCGTCGTGATGTTCCCGGAGGGCCGGCTGACGCGCACCGGGCAGATGCACCCGTTCGGCCGCGGGGTCGAGCGCGTGCTGAAACTAACCACGACGGAGGTCGCGGTGATCCCGGCGGCGATCAGCGGTCTGTGGAACGGGTTCTTCAGTCACGGCGCCGGCCCGATCCTGCGGAAGTTGCCGAAGGCGTTCCGGCCGCGTGTGGGGTTGCTGTTCGGCAAACCAATGGTGAACCCCGCCCGCAAGGCCGGGGGTGATTCACACGCCAACTCGCGCGCCGACTCGCGCGCCGACACCCCCGGCCTTGCGGCCGGGGTTCGCCTGGCAGCCAACCTCCGCCTTGCGGTCCAAGAAGCCACGGCCGACCTCGCCATCATCGAAAGCGACGACCTGCTCCCGGTACATCGGCGGTTCGTGCGAAATGCGGCCAAATTCCGCCGCCTTTTCCAGCCCGCCATCATCGACTGCTCCGCGGCCCCGGTGCGCACCCTCACCTGGGCGAAGCTGCTCGTCGCGGCGCTGTGCGTCACGCGCTACCTGCGGACGCGCGTGGGCGACGCCCCGAACGTCGGGGTCTGGCTCCCGACCGGCCTCGGCGGGGCGCTCGCGAACCTTGGCCTCGCGTTTCTGGGCAAAACCTCGGTGAACCTGAACTACACCGCCGGTACGGCCGCGGTGCGCTCCGCGGTGAAGCAGGCCGGAGTGAGAGTGGTCATCACCGCGAAACGATTCACCGACCGCGTTCCGCTCGACCTTCCGCCCGATGTGCAACTGATCGTCCTCGAAGACGCGCTCGCCGCGGTCACGAAGTGGCAGCGGATCAGTACGTTCCTGCTCGTGCTCCTCTTGCCGGGATGGGTCATCGACCGCTTCCTCTTGGGACTGCACCGGCACCGGCTCGACGACGTGCTCACCATCATCTTCTCCAGCGGGAGTACCGGCGAGCCGAAGGGCGTGATCCTGACGCACCGGAACATTACCGCGAACACCGACGCCTCGATCCGCACGCTGGAGATCGCGCCGGGTGAGGTGCTGTTCGGGTTTCTGCCGTTCTTCCACAGCTTCGGCTACACGGTTTGCTTGTGGGCGCCGTTGAACGCCCCTTGCACCGCGGTGTATTACCCCGACCCGCGGCAGGCGAAGGAGGTCGGCGACATCGCCCGCACGCAGCGCGTCACCGTCACCGCCGCGACCGCGACCTTCCTCCGCTTCTACATCCGCCGCTGCGGCCCGGACGACTTCCGCACCCTGCGCCTCATCGTGTGCGGCGCCGAGAAGCTGCCGGTGAAGCTCCAGGACGAGTTCCAGGCGAAGTTCGGCGTGCTGCCGCTCGAAGGGTACGGCTGCACCGAACTGTCGCCGGTGGTGTCGTGCAACATGCCGGACGCATTCGTCGGCGGGCTGGTGCAACAGCGGAACCGCCGCGGGTGCATCGGTCAGCCGATCTTCGGCGTCGCGGTGCGGGCACACGATCCCAATACCGGCGCACCACTTCCGGTGGGCGCGGAGGGCGTGTTGTGGGCGAAGGGGCCGAACGTGATGGCCGGCTACCTTCACCAGCCCGAAAAGACCGCCGCGGCGGTGAAGGACGGCTGGTACAACACCGGCGACGCCGGGCTGGTCGAACCGGACGGGTTCATCCGCATCACGGGGCGCCTCTCCCGCTTCGCGAAGATCGCCGGCGAGATGGTCCCGCTGGAGAAGCTCGACGACGAGATGCACGAGATCCTCGCGACCGGCGGCGACCGGATGCTGGCCGTTGCGGCGGTCCCCGACGAGCGCCGCGGCGAGCGCGTGGTGGTGCTGTACCTTCCCGAGATCGAGCCGCGGCTGAACGAGTTGCTCGCCACTTTGCCGAAGCGCGGCATCCCGAACCTCTGGGTGCCGGACCGCCGCGACTGCTATCCGGTCGAGGCGATGCCGGTTCTCGGCACGGGCAAGCTCGACCTGAAGAAGCTCAGCGACACCGCGAAGGAACTGGCCGCGCGGTGAGCGCCCGCGGGCCGATTTCACTGAAACGCGCCGGCGTGCCGTCGGACGCGCTCGCCGTGCGCAGCGAGGGCGGCGAACTCCGCCTCGCCGAGTGACCCGGGCGCGTCGAGTACGCGCAAGTCCTCGTCGAGTTCCGCCCGGGTCTTGGGCGCGGCGAGCGTCACCGCGACAGCCGGGTTCTGGAGCACGAACCGGTACCACTCCGGGGCGGGCGGCACCGCGAACCCCGGCGGGTCATCGGGCGTCGGCCGGACCAGTGCGCCCCAGCGCAGCGCGGTGTACGCGACCACCGGCAGCCCGAGCGGTTGCGTGATCGGGAACACCTCCCGCTCGGCCCCGCGGTGCGCCGCGTTGTAGCGGATCATGACGAGATCGAGCTTCCCGCTCTGGGCCATTTGCGCCACGAGTGTTCGTTGATGGCTCGTCACGCCGATCTTGCGGACGGTCCCGTCCCGCTGTGCGGCGCGGAGGTAGCCGAGCGCCCCGCCGGGCGCGGTAATCGTGGCCCACTCCTCCGCCCGCTCGACGTAGTAGATGGTGAGAACGTCGATGTAATCGGTCTCGAGCGCCGCGAGGATCGCCCGCAGTTGCCCGGCGGCGTCGGCCGCGGTCCGCGCCCCGAACTGCGCGCAGATGACGACGGATTGCCGGGCCGCGCCGAGGGCCGCCACGGCCGGGAGGAACGGGTCGCCGTCGGGTGGCCATTCGTCCAGACCCGCCCAGTTGAGGTAATTGACCCCGCGGCCGAGCGCGGCGTGGATGTCGTCGGGCGCAAGCGCGTCGGCCCATAGGACGCCAGCCCGAGCCGGCAGACCGGAATGCCGAACGCCGCCGCGGGCGTGACGAGGAACGGGTGAAGGCTCGCGCCCTCCTTCTCGACCGGACTCGCGCTCGTGGTTCCCATCACGCCCCTCCGCCTTCGTAATGAATTGACGCTAACAGGGCGCGCAGCTCCCGCGATCCGCGTCAGTACTTCATGGTGAAATCGACCGTGATCCCGAGCTTCTTGCCGGTGTCCGCGCCGGCGGGCGTGAGCTTCGAGTCCTTCGCAGTGATGTAGCCCACCTTCGGGAACTGCTTCTTGATGACCGGCAGGCACCCGTCGGTCACGAGCGTGCCGCCGAGCCGGAGGTCGTACAGGTCCGGCTTCTCACCGAGGTTCTTCAGCCCCGCGTCGCCGATCTTCGCGTTGGTCAGGAACAGGTATCTGAGGTTCGGCAACTCCTTCAGGTGCGCGAGGCCCGCGTCGTCGATGGCGGTGTCCCACAGTCCGAGCCGGACGAGTTGTTTCATCCCACTCAAATGCGCGAGGCTCTCGCCCTTGATCGGCGTCTTCGCGCAGTCGATGTGTTTGAGGTTCGGCAACTTCGTCAGGTGCTTCAGCCCGTCGCCCGTCACCTTCTTCTGGCCGAGTAGTAGTAACCATTCCAGATCGGGCAGCGCGGCGAGGTGCTTCAGGTCGTCGTCGGTGATTTCACAGCCCTTGCCCGGAAAGTGAACCTGATAAACGGGCTTGCCCGGCTTCGACTCGTGCCGCGACACCTTCGCGCCGAGCTTCTCCAGCGCCGCGACTGCGGCGCGTGCCTCTGGCGAATCGTCCGCGCGAACCGGAGCGGCAAGCACCACCGCTATGAGGGCGAGTAGCACGCGCATCGGGTTCGGCTCCTCGAAGGTGACTCGACGTTACCCGCACACGGGCCGCGGTGCCACCGGGGGTGCCCTTCGCGAACCATCGGAGCGGCCGATACGGTCCGCTAAACTGAAGGCATGTCAATCACGACCCTCTCGCGCTGCCGCGTCGTTCTCGTCAGGCCGCACTACGCGGGCAACCTCGGCGCGACCGCGCGCGTCATGCGGAACTTCGGCCTCTCCGATCTGGTCCTCGTCGCGCCGTACTGCTTCCCTACTGATCTCGAAGCGCGCCGCATGGCCCGCGGCGGGCTGGACCTCCTCGATTCGGCCCGCACCGTGCCCGAACTCGGCGACGCGCTCGCCGATTGCGTCTACAGCTTCGCCACATCGTCGCTGACCGCCGGCGTGTTTCGCGGCGGGACGATCGGCACCGCGGCCGAGAAGATGCCGGAACTGCTCGCGGCGGCCGACACTGGGCCGGTGGCGCTGGTGTTCGGCCCCGAACCGCACGGCCTCTCGAACGAGGAAATCGGCCGCTGCCACGGGATGGTTCACATCCCCGTTGACGCCGAGTTCGGTTCACTGAACCTCGCGCAAGCGGTCGCGATCTGCTGTTACGAACTGCGCAAGGCGTGGTCGAGGGCCGAAAACGCCGCCCGCAACCAGCCCGAGGCGCCGGCGCGCACGGTAGCCGCGTTCGCCGACCAGGAGCGAATGTACGAGCACCTCCGCGAGGCGCTGACCGCGGTCGGCTATCTGTTCGGCGACAAGGCCGACTCACTGATGCACGGCCTCCGGCACCTGATCGGCCGCGCCCAGCCCACTCATCAAGAGGTGAAGATTTTGCACGGCCTCGCGCGCCAACTGCTCTGGGCCGCCGGACAGATGAAGAAGCCGGAGTAAGACAGAGGATTCACTGCGGAGACTGCGAAGACCGCAGCGGAAGAGAATGGCCACAAAAAGGCACAAAAACGCACAAAAAGAAGCAGTAATCCAAAGCCGAAGATTGAGTTCACACGACTCTTCTCTGGGTCTTCTTTTGTGGCTCTTCGTGCCTTTTTGTGGCCATTCTGCCTTTGTCTTCCTCCGCGGTCTTCGCGGTCTCCGCGGTGAATCCTCTTACTTCAGGCACTCCCACGCGAGCCAGCCCTGCGCGGCCTTCAGCCGCACGCGGGCCTGGTGCCACGCCATCACCTCGCTTACCACCTCGGCGCGGGCCTTCTGCCAGTCGAGCGCAGCCTGCGCTTCCTCCAGTTCGGCACCGGGCTGGTTGGCCGCGCGCTTCTTCGCGGCGTCGGCGCGCTTCGCGGCCCAGCCGTCGAGCCGGTCGCGGGCCAGTTGCACCCGCCGCGTCTGGGCGTTCAGCGCCGCGACGGCCGCTCGTGCTTCGTCCGCGATGTCCCGCTCGCGCGATTCGATCAGCTCCGCCAGTTGCTTCCGCCGCACCTCGACTTCGGCCCGCGCCTGCGCGTCGGGGCCGCGCGGCTTCAGGAGGAGAAGGCCGCGCGGCGGCGCGGGCGAAGCGCCCAGCAGTGGGTTGCCGGCCCGTAACGTCTCGCGCGCGACCGGAAGCGTGTCCGGCGAGAGTTGCTCGTACACGGCCCGTAGCCCGCGCAGTTCCGGCCGGTCCGCGAGCGCCGCGTTGACCGCGGTCACTGGGTCCACCGGCGCCGGATCGATGGGAAACTCGTCGGCCGGCCACAGCGGTTCGCTCGCCGGCGGCAGGCCGAGCCGGCGCTTCAGGTCGATGTTCAAAAGTTCGCTACTCGATTCAGCGCGGTCGTGTTGCGTGACCGTGAGCGAGCGCTGGCGTTCGAGGTCGGCCGGGTCCAGCGGGAACCGCACGTTCGCGGCGCGGGCCGCCTTCGCCTTCGCGATGAGGTCGTCGAACACCGGGAACGCTTGCCGGAGCAGATCCGTCTGGCACTCCGCTTCGGCGAGCTGGAAGTAGCGGTCCAGCGCATCGGCCGCGGCGCGGTTCCGCAACTCGAGCGCGGTGTAGTAACGCACGGTCTGTTTCAGCGTGTCGGCCGGCGATTCGCACTTCGCCGGTACGCGGCCCTCGTCGTCCAGCGCGTTGGCCAGCGCCGCGTGTCGCGCCGCCAGCGATTGACACGCGCTTTCGGTCAGCCGCCGGTATTCGGTCGCTTCCGTTGTGCTCGCCTGGCGGATCGAGGTCTTCGGAAGTGACCGGAGGTCCGGTTCGATGCGTGTTGCGCGTGTGAGCGGAAGTTCGGCGGTGACAGGGCCCACGGTGGGCGTCGGTTGGCGCAACGCCAGCGTTGGCGGCGCGTGGGTGCGGCACCCGGTTATCAGACCGAGCAGCGCCACGCACGCTCCGAGCCACCCGCGCATATCACCTCCGTGCGCAACGTCGCAATCGGCGTACTTTTCATCGAACAGACCGACCGCGCCGTTTGAGCCGATTTCCCCGTTTGCGCCCCTTTCGACGTTCGCCTGAGATTTCTCTCTTGACGCCCTAGACCGATCGGACTAGCATCACTTCACCGAGTAGACTGGTTGGTCTACGGCGACAAATTTTTTACGAAACTCGTTTGCCTGCTTCCACTTGGGAGAAATTCTCCAGTTTCACATGGATGAACAGCTTCGAACACCGAATCCTTGTGAGGGAATGCACAAACCGTGCGAGGGTCTGTCCGCGATCCCCGGTTTGAGCGACCCGGTCGAGGGGTTGTCGGACATCGCTCTGGCCCGGCGCGAACAGATCCTGGAGGCGGCGGAAGCCATCATCACCGGCCACGGGATCCAGAAGTTATCGCTCGGGCAGATCGAGGACCGCGCCGGGATGAGTCGCGGACAACTGACCTACTACTTCCCGACGAAAGAGTCGATCCTGCTGGCGGTTCACGACCGGATGTTGCGCCGGATGATCCGCGAGGCGCTGGCCGACGACGGCCCCAAGCCGATGACGGGGCGCGCGTGGGAGTGCATCCAGCACGGGTTGCAGAAGCACCTCGGCCCGGACTGGCCCCCGCCGGGCGGGCAGGAACTGTTCAGCCTGCTGTTCACGTTCCTCGCCCAGATGGGCCACCGCGACGACTACCGCACGCGGCTCTCGCAGTGGTACGCGATGTGGCGGACGTTCTTGGCGACCGACATCGCCGGCAGCGTGCCGGAACCGCAACTGGCCTCACCGCAGGTGATCGCCGCGCTGATCCAGGCGCTGTTCCACGGCCTGGACGTGCAACTGATGATGGACCCCGCCGCGTTCGACCGTCAGGAGATGTTCGCGGCGTGCGTGAAACTCTTGGGGCCACTGTTTGGTAAGTCTGGTTCGTGACTCCTCTCGTGGCACAGGCTGGAAAGCCTGTGTGCGGGTAGCTCAGCGGACACAGGCTGGAAAGCCTGTGCCACAAGCAGAAAACCAAACCCGCAGAAGCGGGTCACTACGAACACGGCACAGAGGGCTAACCATGCCGACCATTCCGAGTGAATCCCGGCTGGCCGCGTCCGCCAACGGCGACCTCGCCGACCGCGTCCAGCAACTGCGGCTCGACAACCAGCTCGGCACCGGGCGCGGGTCGTCCGGCGGCGGGTCGTGGCTGCCGTGGATCCTCTGCGCCATCCTCGCCGTCACCTGGGCGGGGGTCGGCGTGCGGTGGTACAAGTCTCCGACGCAACAGGGCGAAACCGCGCCCGGCGCGGCGCCCGCCGGCGGCACCGCGCCGACCATGTCGGGCAGCGGCCCGCAGGCCGTCGAGGCCGGCGCGCTGGTCACGCAGCTCAAGGGGATCGTCATCCCGTCGCTCCAGGTGACCGTCAGCCCGCGCGACGTGGGCGCCGAGATCACCGAGATCTACTTCGCCGAGGGCAAGCGGGTGAAGAAGGGCGAGCGGCTCGCCACCCTGCTCGACCTCCAGTACGCGAACCGGCTGAACACCGACGAGGCGTCGGTGAAGGTCGCCGCCGCGCAGCTCACCCGCGCAGGGGCGACAAAGACCTCGTCCGAGGCGATGGTCGCCAAGGCCGAGTCGGCGCTGGCCGCGTCGAAGGCCCGCGTCACCCGCGCCGCGGCGTTTCTGAACCGCGCCAAGTCCGACTTCGAGCAGGCCGACCGCCAGTTCATGGCCGGCACCATCTCGTCACAGGAGTACCAGAAGTTCAAGGCCGACAAACTGGCTGCCGACGCGGACCTGACCGCGGCCGAGGCCGACGTGGAAGCGGCCAAGCGGTCGGTCGATGCGGCCAAAGCGGACGTGAACACCGCGAACTCGAACGTGACCGCCGCGGAGGCCGAACTGAAAGCGGCCGAGTCCCGGCGCGACGAGGCCAAGCGGCTGGTCGGCAACTGCATCGTCACGGCCCCGATCGACGGCACCATCCTGACGAAATCGGCCGACAAGGGCGCGCTGGTCAGCCCGATGTCGTTCAACGTGGCCGCCGGCATCTGCACGATCGCCGACCTGGCGAAACTGGAAGTCGAGATCGACGTCCCGGAGCGCCAGATCATGCGCCTGAAGCCCGGCCAGGCGTGTCTGCTCCAGGCCGACGCCGACCCGACCCGCGGCTATCGCGGCGTGGTCGATCGCGTCATGCCGATCGCCGACGACAGTAAGAACGTGGTCAAGGTGCGGATCCGCGCGTACCTGCCGAAGGCCGAGGAGCAGGGCGCGTTCCTGAAGCCCAAGATGGGCGTCACCGCGACCGTGTATGAGCGCCCGTTCGTGCTGGACCCGAACGCCGACTTCCTGTGGGGCGACGAGGCCGGTCCGACCGGGCGCGAAGCAGAGTGGGCGAAGGGGTGGAAGAAATAACGAAGTGCGAGTGTGAGTGTGAGTGCGAGTGAAAAGGCCGAAGACCCGAGCCAACAAACGCCCGACTTTGGTCTTTCACTCTTCACACTTCTTCACGGCTTCTGTCTTTCCTCACACTCGCACTCACACTCACACGGAGTTTGGTGATGGCGCTGGTTCAGGTCCGCGATCTGCACAAATCGTTCACCCGCGGCACGGAAGCGATCCACGTGCTCCGCGACCTCACCCTCGACGTGGGCGAGGGCGAGTTCCTCGCGCTCATGGGGCCGTCAGGCAGCGGGAAAACGACGCTCCTCAACCTCATCGCCGGACTCGACCAACCCACCGACGGCAGCATCACCGTCGGCGAGAACGTCATCTCCGAAATGTCGGAGAGCGAACTCGCTCGCTGGCGCACGCGACACGTCGGGTTCATCTTCCAGTTCTACTACCTACTCCCGGTCCTCACCGCCTACGAGAACGTCGAGTTGCCGCTACTGTTGCTGCCGCTGACAAAAGATCAGCGGCGCAAGCAGGTGGAAACGGCGCTGGACCTCGTGGGCCTGTCGGACCGGATGGACCACCGCCCGGGGCAGCTCTCCGGCGGCCAGCAGCAGCGCGTCGGCATCGCACGGGCGATGGTGACCGACCCGGAACTGATCGTCGCCGACGAGCCGACCGGCGACCTCGACACCAAGAGCGCCGACGCGATCCTGGGGCTGATGGAGATCCTCCGGGCGAAGCTGAACAAGACGATCATCATGGTGACGCACGACCCGAAGGCCGCGGCCCGCGCTCAGCGCACCCTGCACCTGGAGAAGGGGCAGTTGGTGCTGGACACCGCCGCGGTGTGATGCTCCATTCCTCCACAGGGCTTCTGCCCTGTGCGGCCGACGTGGAACAAATTGCAACGGAGCGAACCATGTACGGGATGCCCTCCGAGATGGGGATGACGGGCTTCGACACGTCGATGCTCCAGCTCACCGGCTACCTGTTCGCGGGGCTGGTCGGGCTGATCCTCATCGCGATCGCGCTGGGCACCCTCACGCTGCCGGCGTTCTTCACCATCTTGTACGCGGCCGATAAGGCCGTGAGCGCGCTGGCCTCCGCGACCGGGTGGTTCCCGCTCAAGGTGGTGCTCATCATGTTCCGCGGGCTACGCCGGTCGCCCTTGCGCACCTCGCTGACGTACCTCGCGATTTTCGTGCTGACGCTCGTACTCTGCCTCATCTACGCCGTCCTGTACATGATCGGGAACGCGACCAGCGAGAAGGAGGCGAACTTCAAGGCGATCGTCACCCACAAGACGACCATCCCCAGCCAGATGCCGCCGGGCTACTACGAGGAGTTCAAGCGGGTGTGCATCGAGGAGATCCCCGCGGAGTACGCCAAGGCCCACCCTGGCGCGCCGCCGCTGGTCATCCGCGACGCCGACATCATGAGCTGGTCGTTCGTCCTCGGCACCACCGACAAGGTGAACCAGCGCAAGGAGAACATGGTGTTCCTGTTCGCGCTGGAGCCGGACAAGGTGATGACCATGATGGACGGCCTGGACGACCTCACCGGCGAGGAGAAGGAACTCCTGGAGAAGGCGTGCGCGGCGATGAAGGCCAACCCGCAGGCCATCGTGATGAGCAAGAGCCGGCTGAAGGCGCTCAACCTCCAGGTGGGGCAGAAGCTCAAGTTGCACGGGGTCAACTACCCGGGGCTGTACGGCGAGTTCGACATCATCGGCGAGCTGCCCGAGGGGAAGTACGAGGGCGTCTCGTTCATGAACAAGGAATACCTCATCAAGGGACTGGAAGCCTACCAGCGGGACGTGGTCGCCAACCCCAAGGGCGAGAAGCACCCGATGCTGGACAAGTGCATCAACCTGATCTGGGTGAAGCTGCCGAACAAGGAGGCGTTCGAGATCCTCAGCGCGAAGGTGAACGACCGGGCGAAGTTCAACACGGTGCCGATCAAACTCGAAACCGCCAGCAGCGGGATCGGCTCGTGGCTCGGCGCGTTCAAGGACATCTTCTGGGGCATCAAGTACATCCTCGTGCCCGCGATGATCGGGATCATGAGTCTCGTGGTCGCCAACGCCCTCAGCATCAGCGTCCGCGAGCGCCGGACCGAGATGGCAGTGCTGAAGGTACTCGGGTTCCAGCCGCGGCACGTCCTCCTTCTGGTGCTGGGCGAGGCGCTGTTGGTCGGGTTCCTGGGCGGCGCGATGAGCGCGGCCCTGGCGTGGGGGATGCTCGGCAGCTTCAAGTTCCAGATCATGTTCTTCGGCGCGTTCTTCGTGCCGCCGAACGCGCTGATCTACGGCCCCTTGTTGGGCATGGCGGTGTCGTTCGCCGGCAGCATCATCCCCGCGATGACCGCGAAGGACGTCAAGGTCGCCGAGGTGTTCGCAAGGGTGGCGTGACTCTCGGCGAACCCCGGCCGCAAGGCCGGGGGTGTGGCTGTGTAGGAAAACACCCCCGGCCTTGCGGCCGGGGTTCGCCGTTATCATCGGAGATCCGATGGCCGACTCCGCTCGCGATGCCGAACTCGAACCCGCCGTCGATCCGGTGACGGAGCTGGCCCAGCGCGCCGTCGGCGTCCTCGGCCCGCTCGGCCCCCTCTGGTTGATCCGCCCGGTCCTGCGCGACCGGTTCGGGACCGTCCCGCGGAACGTCCTCTTGTACGGGGCCGCGCTGACGTGGCTGGCGTTCCTGTTCCTCACGTTCGTGGTGCTGGCGGTCTTCCCGTTCTTGCCCATCCCCGGCAGCCCGGTGCCGCCGGCGAAGGTCACGGTGTGGGCGGTGATGTCCGCCCTGTTTCGCGGGCTGGTCGGCACGGCCGCGATCCACCTGCTGTTGACGATGCCGACCGACTGGATGTTCTGGCGGGCGTTCCGCGACCTGCCGAAGCAATTGCAACCGCTCCAGGGCGCGGTCCGCGTGCGAATCGCCTTCCAGCGCGCCATTATCCGGCTCATCGGCACGCTGTTCGTCATCGGGTTCTCGCTGTTGCCGCTGTCGGCGCTGCTCGTCGCGCTGCCAGCGGTGTCGCCGAACGAAGCCGTCCTCACCGACACCGTGAAGCCGGCCCGGTCGCGGGCGCGGCAGTTCGCGCGCCGGGTGTTCGCCGCGCTGGCGGGCGTCGTCGTTCTGGTCGCGCTCCTGGCGTTCGCGATCGAGATCGTGTCGCGGTTACCGCTCCCCGCCGGCGGGCAGATGGGTACCCTCGCCAAGAAGGTGCTCAGCTACTCCGTCGCCGACTTCCCGCTCATGTCCGACTTCGTGTTCCCCGAGGACGCGAAGCCCGACGATCTGGCGCCCGGAACCGTCTGGCTCAATGCGACCGAACTGCTGGACAAGCAGAAGTCGCTGCGCCAGGCCGCCAACCGGCCGAACCTCAACCCGCGGGACAAGCGCGACGCGGTGGAGAAGCTCGCCGCGACCGAGGCCGAGATCGCCGAACGCACCCCGAAGTCGCCGCGGCTGCGGCTGCTGCAAGACGCCAACCTGGCCCCGATCCTCGCGGAGCCGCTGTGGAAGCTGCTCCCGCCGGCGTTGGTCGATCACTGGCCGTTCGTGTTCCTCGTCGTGTACGCCAGCGACCTCCTGTTGCTGTTACTCATCGGGAAAGTCCCGCTGAACTACAACTTCCGCTACCTCTGGGTGCGCCGACGCGACACCGCGCTGACCGCGGTCGCGTTCACGGTCGTCGTCGCGCTCGTCGTGGTGCTGCTGGCGTTCGTCAACGGCATGTACAAACTGAACGAGACGACCGGCGTACCGGGCAACGTGCTGGTCATGTCCGAAGGTTCGACCGACGAGCTGTTCAGCAACCTGTCACGCGGTGACGCTCAGGACGTACCCAACGAAACCGTCGGAGCAGACCAGAAGGGGCGCCCGATCGGACCGGGTGGGAAGGGCGTGGGGGTCGCGCGGGCCATCGCCGGTCCCGACGGCGCGCTCACACGGTTGCCAATTGATGCGCCCAAAGACCTTCCTAGCGCAATCCACCTGGCGAGTTACGAATCGTATCTCGTTATGAACCAACCCGTTCCGACCAAGCCGGGCGAACCGGAACGCCGGCGGTTCCTCCAACTCCGCGCTTTTCAGAACGCCCGCGTTGGCTCGACCGTTCACAACATCGAGTTAGAGCCGGGCGGGCGCTGGTTCTCGTCTATCGGCGTCGAAGAAGGAGCGAAGGCTCCGGACGGCCTCGAATACCTCCAGTGCTGCATCGGCGAGGGTGCGGCGGCCACGCTCGGCGAGGACGTGGGCAAGAAGCGCCTTGCGGCTGGCGACTCGTTTGAACTGGGTGACCGGTGGTGGAAAGTGATCGGGGTCATGCGCACCCGCGGCACCACCTACGGTTCGGAAATCTGGACCGGGATCGAGAACCCGGTAGTCCGTGCGACCGGCAAGGGCGACAAGTACACGACGCTTGTCCTTCGGATGGCCGACGACTCGGACGATTCCGCTCGCGCGATGGCGTATTTCCTGAACGATCAATACACGAAAGCGAAACTGAAGGCGTTTGCAGAGCCGGACTACTACAAGGAACTCACGAAGACCAACGAGCAGTTCCTGACCGCGATCGTGATGATGGCGCTCATCATGGCGGTGGGCGGCATCTTCGGCGTCATGAACACGATGTTCGCGTCGATCGCGGCGCGGATCAAGGAAGTGGGCGTGCTGCGCATATTGGGCTTCAAGCGGTGGCAGATCCTCATTTCCTTCATGATCGAGTCGCTGGCGATCGCGTTCGTCGGCGGGCTGCTCGGGTGCCTCCTGGGCTACTTCGCCGACGGGTTCGAGGCCGCGAGCACGCTCTCCGGCGGGCAGGGCGGCGGCAAGAGCGTGACGCTGCAGATGCAGGTCGATGTGCAGATCATCGCGACCGGCCTACTCTTCACGCTGGTGATGGGCCGGCTCGGCGGGCTGGTCCCGGCGCTCTCCGCGATGCGGATGGAGATCCTCGAATCTCTGCGGTAATCGGTCAATTGGTTCACAGGGCGGAAGCCCTGTGGCCCTGTGAACCAATCACCGACTTGGAACTCGACCCGCGCCCGGGAATGGGCTACACTTCTCATAGTTCTTTCCTGCCTGTACTCCCCCGCGCCCGCCTTCCCGCCTGACGCCCACTCTCCGAGGTCGTCCCATGCGTCACGCCGTTCGCGGCTGTCTGTTCGCGTTGTTGCTCGCGTGCGCATTGTCGCCGGCGGCCGACCCGACCGAGCAGGACCAGTTCGAGGAGAAGTGCGTATCGCGGGCCGCGGAGCGCACCGTGCGGGCCGGGAAGACCGAGCGCGCCCTCTGGATGAAGGACCTGGAGGCCGCGTTCCCCGGAAAGGTCGCCGACGCCCGCACCGAGGACGAGTACGGCACCTGGTACGACCTCCTGGCCGGCAAAAACGACGAGTGGAAGCGCGACCCGGCGCATCCGGCGCTCACGGTACTCTTCGAGAAGGTAGTGCAGAAACTGGAACTCGGCCCGGTGCCGACCGTCAAGCGCGAGGAGTTCGCCAAGTACGCCCGCAAGGTGCTGCGCGACGGCAACCCGCCCGACGGGCCGCCCGACCCGAACGAGGACGCGGACCGGGCGTTCCGCGTCCTGGACCAGAACGGCGACGGCGAACTGGAGCGCGAGGAACTGACCGCGCCCCTCAAGGAAGACAAGGTGCGGGTCGATTCCGACAGCAACGGGCGCATCAGCAAGAACGAGTACCGCGGTTACTTCCGCAAGCGCGTGGCGCTGCGAACGGAGGTGCTGACGAAAGCGGACGGGGCGCGCGGGCCGGACGGCAAGCCGGCGGCGAAGGCCGGCAGGGACGCGCTGCCGGAGTGGTTCGCCGCGCTGGACGCCGACAAGGACGGCCAGGTGGCGCTGTTCGAGTGGCGCAAGGCCGGGCGCCCGCTCACCGCGTTCCAGGAGATGGACCTCAACGGCGACGGCCTCTTGACCCGCGACGAGTACCTGCGCTACGTCCGCATGAAGGACGCCGACGACAAGCAGAAGAAGCGCGAGGAGAAGTTGAAGGACGACAAGTGAGGAAAAGCGTTCACCCGCGGCCACTTTCGCGCCGAACGGCGAAAACAACATCACTTCATCACGCATGTGATGTGTTTTTGCCGAAGGCACCTTCTCACCTGTGACCGGCAGTTCCCGCCCGCGGCGTTGCGCCGCAGCCCGTGGCGCTGACCGCGGGTGAACACCACGAGTTTACCGCGGCGCTCGCGGCGCACAACCTCCGTAGCGTGGCGCACGTCGCTACGCTGTTGGTTGCGCGGTCCAGGGTTCGGGGTTGTCCTCGGTGAAGTAGATGCCGGTTCCGCGACACCGCTCGTGCGCGGTCGTCGGTACGACCCAGTAGATGGTCATGCGCGAGCCGCACCCGGCCGACCAGTCGGGCACCACCCGCACCTTCACGTCGCTCTCGTCGGGTTCCACACACTGCCCGATGTGGTGCTTGCCGCCCCACAAGTACACCTCCGCCGACGGTGGCGGGTTCGACGCCGCCTCGGTCGATTCGCGTTCGACCCGCGCGATCCGCTCGTCCTCCGTCTCCTTCACCACCGGCGGAAACGGCGGCCACGCCGGCTCGGGAGCTGGCGCGTGTTGAGCCGCGCGCGCCTCGGCGCGCACGTGGGCCGCTTCGGTGCGGAGCTTCTCGACGGCGATGCGGGTGTCGTCGCGGCGGCGCTCGCGTGCGTACTTGACGAGGACCTCGGCGGCCTTGAACGACTTGTCGGGGTCGTCCTCGTAGAGCATCCGTCGGAGCCGAACCATCGCGTCGGCCTCACCTTCCCAGGTGGCCTGGGCCCAGGCGCGTTCCTGTGCGGCGGGGAACTCGGGGTCGTTCTCGGCGGCGCGTCGGAGGGCGTCGGGGTCGCAGTGGAGGGCCCCGCCCAGTGCGTTCCACGAGTACCCGCAGGCCAGGCGGTAGGCGAGGTCGGAGCGCAGTTCGGGGGTGAGCGGGTGGGGCGGTTCGGGGAGCGGTTCGCGGGGGGGCGCGAACGGATCGGCGAACGGTTCGGCGAACGAGTGGGTGGCGGCCATGGCGCACCTCGGGCGTTGGTGGAGTTGTGAACAAAATATCACTACTGAAATTGTGTGCGAACTTTGCCCGGAAGTCAAATCGGATTGGACGGAATTTCCCAAATTGTTTTTCGCCGGCGGAATCGAGAGCGAACCCGATCGTAGCCTGACTCTCTGAGTCGGGTGTGAAGCGAAACCGATTCCCGAAGAGAAGAACCCGACTCCTGTCGTAGCCTGACTCTCCGAGTCGGGTCCGGCCCCGCCTGCCGAAGAGAAGAACCCGACTCGGAGAGTCAGGCTACGAGAAGACGACCCGACTCGGAGAGTCGGGCTACGGTTCCGTCGCTCACGCTCCGGGTTCGCCTTTGGGCCGCCGTTCGCCCCGTTTCGGCCCGCTTCCCAGTCGGGCCATTTAATTCTTTTCCTCTCATCGCGATCTAACAGCGCTTTGTCGAGGGAATTGGGATAAACTGGGTTCAGATTAAAAGCCGCCTTGATTCGGCGGTTTTTCGTTGCTCACCCCGGTGGCGGACGTTATCCCGCCACATTACGCGTGTGAACGCTCGTAACCGGTTCGGCGGCGGCCTGTGGGGGAACGGGCCGCGGTCACCCGTCGTCGCCAGCGGCGGGTCCACTCGGGCGGGTGTCGCAGTCCTTGGGGGATGTCATGGGTCAACGTCGCGGTACCCGACCGGGTGCGGTTCCGTTCTGGAAGCTGTTCAGGCTGCGCCGGTGGCTGCCGGGCGTCCTCGCCGCGGCGGCCGGGCTGACCGGGCCGACCGATGTCGCGCTCGCGCAACCGGCCACCCCGCCGATGATGCCCGCGCCGGCGATGCCCGGGGCCATCGCCCCGGCCGCGCCGGCGGCCCCCGGCGCGCCGGCCGCGGCGCCGGAGAAGACCGTCAGCGTTCACTTCGAGAAGGCCGACTGGGCCAACGTACTCGACTGGTACGCCAAAGAGACCGGGCTGACGATGATTACCACCGTCAAGCCGACCGGCAGCGTGGCCATCGTGCCGCCGGGCAAGGGCCGGATGTACACGATGGCCGAGGTGACGGACCTCCTCAACGAGACGATGGCGCAGCAGAAGTTCATTCTGATCCGGCGCCACATGACGTTCTTCATCCACCCGGCCGACGAGAAGATCGACCCCACCCTCGTCCCGCGGATCGAACTGGGCGAACTGCCCCGGCGCGGGCGCACCGAGATCGTTCAGGTCATCCTCCCGGTCAAGGGGATGGTGGTCGCCGACGCGCAGGAAGAACTGAAGCGGTTGCTCACTCCGTTCGGCTCGATGGTGCCGCTGGAGAAGGGCAACGCGCTCGTCGTCACCGACACCGTGGGCAACATCAACCGCATCCGCGAGATCCTCGGCTCGGTCGAGGGGGGCGACTCCGACTCGCTCAACATCGTCCTGAAGTACCGGCGGGCGCAGGAGGTCGCCGAACACCTCAAGGCGCTGCTCGCCGACGAGAAGACGCAGGCCGTCGTGACCGGCCCGGCGGGCTTCACCCCGGGTGCGGACCCACGGTTCGACCCGCGGTTCACTCCGGGCGGGTTCGGTCCGGGCGGTCCCAACCGCGGCCCGGGCGGGGCGCCGACCACCGCCGCGCGCGTCAAGACGGTGCAGATCGCGGTGGACACGAGTCGCAACGCGATCCTCGTCACCGCCCCGCAGGACAAGATCACGCTGGCCGAGCGGATCATCAAGGATCTGGACAAGCCGCAACTCGGCCAGCGCGAGATCGTGCCCGCGGCCCCCGTGTTCAAGACCTACAACGTGAACCCCGGCGCGGCCGCCGAACTGGCCAAAGCCATAACGGCCAAGATGCCGTGGCTCACGGCCGTGCCACTGGTCCAGCAGAACCAGCTCATGGTGATGGCCGCGCCGGAGGACCACATCGAGGTGGTCAAGTTGCTCGGCCTCGACCAGCCGGGCGGCGCGACGACCGAGTTCCAGTTCATCGCGCTGAACACGCTCGACCCGGGCGACGCGGCGGCGATGTTGACCAAGCTGTTCCCGACCCCGGCCGCCGGCGGGCCGCTGATCGAGGCGCAGAAGACCGGCATTCAGCCGGGGCTGAACATCAAGGGCACCGCGGCCCAGATCGCCGAGATCAAGGACATTCTCGGGAAGAACGGTGAGGCGGTCGGAGGCGCGGGCGGCCCCGGGGTCGGCGCGTTCCAGTCGCCGAACACGCGGTCGATCAGCCTCGGCGCCAACGCCAACGCCGGCGTCGTGGCCGAGGTGCTCGCCCGCGCGATGGAGGGCATGAACAAGCGGGTCATCATCAACGACCCGAACGCGCCGCCCAAGCCCATCCCGACCATTCCGAAGCTCCCGCCCGGCGGGTTCATTCCGCCCGGTGGCGGTGTTCCCCCGGGCGGCGGTGTGCCGCCCGGTGGTCCGGGCGGCGCGGCGCCGATGGCGCCCCCAGCCCCGATGAAGGCCCCGGGCGTCAGCGAGATGCGCCAGGAGCTGCCCGGCCGCGACATCCTGCTCCGCGCCGGCGGCAACGGGGCTGGTACGCAGATCGTGGACCCGACGGTCAACGACAAGCCGATCACCATCACCGTTTCCGGCGGCCGGCTCATCATCCAGAGCGAGGACACCAAAGCCCTCGACATGATTACCCAGTTGGCCCGGATCGTCCTGGTCGATGGGAACAAGATCGACGAGACGCTGATGAAGGTGATCCCGCTGAAGTTCGTCTCGGCCGAGGACGCGGCCCGCGAGCTGAACGAGATCTTTAACGGCCCGCAACAGAACCAACAGAACCAGCAGCGGCCGGGCGGGCTGTTCGGCGGCGGGGGCGGCGGGTTCAACCCGCTGGCGCTCTTGGGCCTGGGCGGGGGCGGGGCCCAGCCCCCGGCGCCCGGGCGGATCCGAGTCGTCGCGGAGAAGAGCAGCAACTCGCTGATCGTCGTGAAGGCCAGCCCGCTCGACGCGCTGCTCATCGAGAAGCTGCTGTCCACCGTCATCGACGGCGGGCGCAACGAGTCGGCGACGGTGATGAAGCAGTTCGTCATCAACCTCCAGCACGCCGACGCGGCCGAGGTGGCGACGACGCTCCGCGAGGTGTACCGCAGCGCGATGCAGACGACCGGCGGCAACCAGCAGGTCGGGGGGTTCCCGTTCCTGCCGTTCGGCCAGCCGCAGCAGCAGGGGCAGGGTAACCAGCAGCGCCCGGCGTCGCTGTACCTGTCGGTGTACGACCGCACCAACAGCCTCATCGTGATGTGCGACGAGAAGCTGTACGAGAGCATCCGGTTGCTGGTGAACGAACTCGACACCGCCAGCGTCACCAACACGGAAGTGGTGAAGCTGGTCCAGCTCCGCGGCCTCGACCCGAACATGGTCCAGCAGGCGATCAACGCCATGCAGGGCCGCGACACGCGCCAGATGGCCGGCGGGTTCGGGGGCAACCGCGGCGGCTTCGGCGGGGGCGGGTTCCCCGGCGGGGGCGGGTTCCCGGGTGGCGGTGGCGGCTTCCCCGGTGGCTTCGGCGGGGGCGGGTTCCCCGGTGGCGGGGGCTTCGGCGGCGGGGCACGCCCCGGCGGGGGCGGGTTCCCGGGTGGCGGTGGCGGCGGCGGCGGGGGCGGGGTCCGTCCCGGTGGGGGCGGTGGCTTC
>CAZBXY010000085.1:0-26115 GCA_964495365.1 uncultured Frigoriglobus sp.
TGGTGCTGCGCTACGACCGGCGCGTGCCCGGGACCCCGCGCAGCGAGATTGCGGACGCAAGTGAGCGAGGCGCGGGGTTCGAGGAGGGCACCACGAAGCCCGCGGGCACCGTCGCGGAGGTGGTCGAGGCGCCCGAGTCGAACGACCGCCCGTACCTCGTGCGGTTTCTCGACGGCACGTCCTTCCGATTGAAGTTCGGCGAACTGCTCGTGCGCCGCGGCGATCACTCCGTTGAGGAAACCGCGACCGCCGGACCGGACGTGTCGGCGTTCGTGGTGTACCGCGTGATGCTCGGCTCGCGGGCCTTCGGGCTGGCGACCGAATCCTCGGACGAGGACCGCCGCGGGGTGTTCCTGCCGCCGGCGGACTGGCACTGGTCGCTCACCAAGCCGCCCGAACAGGTGGAGTTTTTTGGCGCCGATGTGGAAGAGGTCGATTGGGAGATCGAGAAGTTCGTGCGGCTGGCGCTTCAGGCGAACCCGAACATCCTCGAAACGCTCTGGTCGCCTGTGGTGCTGCACATCGACGAAACCGGCGAGGAACTGCGTGCGGGGCGAACGGCGTTCCTGTCGCGGCACCTGTACCGCACGTATAGCGGTTACGTGCTGTCGCAGTTCCGGCTGATGAAGAAGGGGTTCGCCACCAACCGGCGTTACAAGCCGAAGCACGCCATGCACCTGATTCGGCTGTTGCACAGCGGGATCCACGCGTTGCGAGACGGCGACATTCGCGTGGACGTGGGCGAGCACCGCAACGAACTCCTGGCGATCCGCTGCGGCGAGGTGCCGTTCGAGGCGGTGGAGGCCCGCGCGCTGGAGCTGGACCGCGTGTTTCAGGAAGCGTTCGCCGCGACGAAACTGCCGGAGAAACCCGACACCGAGCGGGCCAACCGGTTCCTGATCGCGGCCCGCCGGCGGCGAGCGGGCGAACGGCCGGTGTAAGCCGGCCGGTGGAGGTTACCCGTGACCATCACCCACGATCTCGACCTTCCCGCGCTCGGCGCGTGGGGCAACTCCCATGTTCCCCAGGCGCTGTTCTGGACCGTCAGCGGGTCGCACCTCTACGGGTTCCCGTCGGCGGACAGCGACATCGACCTCCGCGGGTGCTTCCTCGCCCCGCTGCGGGCGCTCGTCGGGCTGAAGCCACCGACCGAAACCGTCGAACCGACGGGTGAGTTCGACGGCCGAGAGGTGGAAGCGGTCAGCCACGAGGTCGGCAAATACCTGCGGCTGCTCTGCAAGCACAACAGGTACGTGCTCGAACAGATCTTCTCGCCACTGGTCGCGCACGGGGCCGATTTCCTCGCGCAACTGCGCCCTCTCGCACGGAAGTGCGTGACGCGGTGGTGCTACAACCACTATCGCGGGTTCCTGCACACGCAGCGGAAGTTGTTCGACAAGGAAGAAGCGAAGAAGGCCAAGACGCTCCTCTACGCTTACCGCGTTGCGCTCACCGGCGTGCATTTGCTCGAAACGGGCGAGGTGCAGACGCATCTGCCGACGCTCAACGAGCGGTTCGGGTTGCCGTTCATCCCGGAGTTGATCGTCCGCAAGGCGAGCGCCGAGTTCGGCACGCTGAGCGAAGTGGACGTGAGTTTCCACACTCAGCAACTCGATTCGTGGGAAGCGCGGCTGACCGCGGCATATGAGGCGAGCGCGCTGCCGACTGAGTCGCCGGCGGAGGAACTGGACCGGTTCCTGGTGGAGTTGCGATTGCCGGGGTAGCGTTCGAGTAGGAGCGCGAGTAGTGAGCCGCGACCGGCAGGGAGCGGGGCAGACACCTTTGTTGTATGTGGTTGGCCCGCTCCCTGCCGGTCGCGGCTCATTGTTCCAGGCCGAACGCCTCAATCCCACCGTCCGCTCGCCGCTTCGCGCCATGGAGTTTCAGTTTTCCATCGACGGCCCGCTCAGTCCACACGTACAGTTCCGTGTCGCCTGTCGCACTCTTCGCGACCACATAGCGGTACGGAGTGCCCCACGGATCGATGAGGTCGGCCTCGTTGAGCCGGAGATCCCTCTGCCCGTCGAACGAGGGCTTCACCAATTCGGCGAGAGTGGAAGGGAACCGCTTCCCGCGTTCCGGGTTGTTCGAGTCGTCGCGATAAGCTTCGCAAGCGTAGAGAATCAGCTCTGCTTGGCGAACCGCGATGACTTGCTTCGATACGCCCCCAGTGCGATTCTGTAGGGAGTTGAGGAGAAGTCCGCACCCGCTCGCCACGACGACCGTAGTGATAGCGGTGGTTAGCCAGCGCGGGGCTTTCATCCGCAGTTGCTCCGTATTACCTACGCACTCGGCTTCTTCCCGCGGGGCGCGTCGTCCTCGTAAGCCTTCACGATGCGCGTCACCAGCGGGTTGCGGACGATGTCGGCCTGATCGAGGTACACGATCGACAACCCCTCCACATCGCGCAGCCGGTGGACCGCATCCGCGAGACCGCTGCGCACCGTTCGCGGGAGGTCGGTTTGCGTCAGGTCGCCGGTCACGATGATCTTCGAGTTCGCGCCCATCCGCGTCAGGAACATCTTCATCTGCGCCACGGTCGCGTTCTGGCCTTCGTCCAAAATGATACACGCCTGACTCAGTGTACGCCCGCGCATATACGCCAGCGGCAGAATTTCGATCACCTCGCTCTCCATGTACTTCTTGACGGTGTCCGGTTCCATCATGTCGGCCAGCGCGTCGTAAAGCGGGCGCAGGTACGGGCTGATTTTCGCCACGAGATCGCCCGGGAGGTAGCCGAGCCGCTCGCCGGCCTCCACCGCGGGGCGCACCAGCACGATTTTCTTCACCTGTTTGCTTTTCAGGAGCGAGACGGCCCACGCGACCGCGAGGTACGTCTTGCCGGTGCCCGCCGGGCCGACGCACACCACCACGTCGTGCTGCTGGAGCGCCTGAACGTAGCGGCCCTGGCCGTCGGTGCGCGTGCGCAGGCTCCGGCCGCCCTCGGTGGCGACCACCGACGAACCGCCGCGCGCGGTGCCGCCGCGGACGACCTCGACCACGCCCGACACGTCTTTCGGCCCGATTTGCCCGGTCTTGCGGCCGATCTGGCGGAGTTGGTCGAGCGCGCGGGCGAACTGCTCCACGGCCTCCGCCGCGCCCTCGATCTTCAGCTCGCCGCCGCGATAGACGGCCCTCACCGCGAACGTGTCGCGCAGCGCGCGGAGGTGCTGATCGCGCGGGCCGAAGAGGATCACGGCCTCTTCGCGGTCCTCGATCGACAGCGTGCGGGTTACCGGCGAATCAGCCATTTCAGATTCCTAAGAATTCACCACAAAGACACGAAGGTCGCACAAAGACACACAAAGTGGAAGAGAAGTTCATTGTCTCTCTTTGTGGTCCTTTGTGCGATCTTCGTGTCTTTGTGGTGAGCTGCTTTATTTCCAACTGAACCACAGGTACGCGACCGGGGCCGCGAACAGCACCGAATCGGTCACGTCCAGCACCCCGCCGAAGCCGGGAATGCTTTTCGAGGCGTCCTTCGTGCCGCAATCGCGCTTGACGAGCGATTCTGCGAGGTCGCCGAGTACGCCCGCGAGGCCGACCGCCAGCCCGAACGCGACGGCTTCGACCACACTACCGAACACCGGGGCCGCAAACGACAGCCCCGCCGCCGCGGCGGCGCCCGCAAGCATCCCGCCGGCGAACCCTTCCCAGGTCTTCTTCGGGCTGAGCGTCGGCGTCATCTTGTGCCGGCCGAGGAACGTGCCGGTGAAGAACGCTCCAATATCATTGCACTTCGGTACGAATATCACCAGCGCGAGCATCACGGCCGTGGTGACAGGGGCTTCCGGCAGAAACCGAATCATGACGAAGAAGCACGGGAGCAAGCCCAAGTACGCGACCGCGAGCATCGTGAGGGCCAGTCGCGGAACGGCCGTGCCCGGTTCGCCGGTGTAGCGGCGCATTTCGAACAAAAAGGCGACGATCAGCACGCCGACGAACACCGTCACGAACATCGACCACGACTCCGCAGACGGCGGACGCAATACGTGAGGATCCTTGGGATACCACCAGTTGGCCGCGAGCAACAGCAGCACACCGGCCGTGACGAGCGGCTGTGAGGGGCGGGTTGCTTCGGGGAACAGTCGGACGAGTTCGCGCGAACCGAGGACGCCGGTGAGCATCAGGAACGCGAACAGGAACGGGAAGAAGCCGGGGAACAGGTACGTGTCGCCGACCAGCACCCCGGCGGCCCCGAGCGCGAGCAGCGTTCCGACCAGCACCCGCGTTCGGATCATCGGGCCGTCCGTGTGGCTTTGTATGGCGAACGGCGCGGCGTCAGCCCGCCGAGAACCGAATATCGTCGCGGTGCGTTTGCGTTTTTCGGCGAGCTGACGCCGCGCCGTTCGCCATACCTACTTTGTGTTCAGCCCGCCGAATCGGCGCTCGCGGCGGGCGAAGTCGCCCAGCGCCTCGTGTAACAGCGGCGCGTCGAAGTCCGGCCAGAACTTTGCCGTCACCCATAACTCGGCGTAGGAGATTTGCCACAACAGGTAGTTGCTGACGCGCATTTCGCCGGCGGTGCGGACGAGCAGATCCGGGTCCGGCATCCCGCCGGTGTAGAGTGCGCCGGAAATCGCGGCTTCGTCGATGTCGTCGGGTTGCAGGTCGCCGCGGTTGACGCGCTCGGCCAGCGAGCGCACCGCGTCCACGATCTCGGCCCGGCTGCCGTAGTTGATCGCCAGGCAGAGCGTCAGGCCCGTATTGTGTTGCGTGAGCCGCACGTTCTCGTCTATCTCAGCTAGCACCTCGTCCGGCAGCCCGGAACGGCGGCCGATCACGGTGAAGCGGATGTTCTGGTCGAGGATCTTCTGCCGCTCCGCGAGCAAATACTCCTTCAGAAGCGCCATCAGGAAGTCGATTTCCGGCTTGGGCCGCTTCCAGTTCTCCGAACTGAGGCAGTACAGCGTGAGTTGCCCGATGCCGAGCCGGCAACACTCTTCGGTGATGACATCGACGGAGTGCGCGCCCCTTGCGTGGCCCTCGGTTCGCGGCTTGCCCCGGCTGGCGGCCCAGCGCCCGTTGCCGTCCATGATAATGGCGATGTGCCGCGGCAGCCGGGCCGGATCGAGTCCGACCGAAGCGGCGTAAGCGCGGGGATCGTGTTGGGTTGAAAGCATGATGGGTACTAACCACAGAGGCACAGAGACACAGAGAAGACAAGAGAACAGAGTGTTTTCAAAGAACTCTCTTCTTCTCTGTGTCTCTGTGCCTCTGTGGTTAATCTCTTCCTTACACCATAATCGTCTGTTCGCGGTCGGGGCCGACCGACACCACGCTCACCTTCAGCCCCACCAGTTCGCTGATCCGCTCAACATAGCGGCGCGCGCCGGCGGGCAGATCGGCGAGTTTCCGCGCCCCCGTAATGTCTTCGCTCCAACCGGGGATGGATTCATACACCGGCTTGCACTTCTCCAGTTGGTAGGCGTCGCTGGGGAAGTGCGTGTGGCGCTCGCCGGCGATGTCGTAGGCCGTACAGAGCTTCAGTTCCGGTAGCCCACTCAGCACGTCCAGCAGCATCACGGTGATTTCGTCGGCCCCAGAGAGCGCGGCGGTGTAGCGAACCGCCATCGCGTCGAACCACCCGACGCGCCGCGGGCGGCCCGTCACGGTGCCGAACTCGCGCCCGATGCGGCGGATGCGCTCGCCGGTCTCGTCGCTCAGTTCGGTGGGGAACGGCCCCTGCCCGACGCGCGTCGTGTACGCCTTCACCACACCGATGATCCGCTGCACGCACCGCGACGGCACGCCCGATCCACCCCAGATGCCCGACGGGAGGCTACTGGAGCTGGTGACGTAGGGGTAGGTGCCGTGGTCCACGTCGAGCAAACTGCCCTGCGCGGCCTCGAAGATGAGCCGCTTGCCGCCGGCAAGCGCATCGTGCAGGAACAGGCTCGTATCTCTCACGAATGGCCGGAGGCGCTCCGCGTAGCCGAGGTATTCGGCCGCAACCGCTTCCGGGTCGAATCGCTTAAGCGTCGCGGCGTGCCCGTTGGCGAACGCGGTCATGAGGCGGTTCTTGAACGGCACGACGAACCGCAACCGCTCGCGCAGGTGCTCCGGGCGCAGCAGTTCGCCGACGCGAATGCCGAACCTTCGCCCCACCTTGTCCTGGTAACACGGCCCGATCCCGCGCCCGGTGGTTCCGATCTTTCCTTCGGCTCCCGCTTCGAGCAGCCGCTCCTCTTCCATGTGGTACGGGAAGATGACGTGCGCGTGGTCGCTGAGGAACAGCGACCCGGACACGTCGATTCCACCTTTGGCGAGCTGATCGACCTCTTCGAGGAACCGCGGCGGGTACACCACGACCCCGTTGCCGATGACAGATGTGACGTTCGGCCGAATGACGCCGGTGGGGAGCAGCGAGAGCTTGAACGCCTTGCCGCCGACGACGACGGTGTGTCCGGCATTGGCCCCGCCGTTGTACCGGACGACCATGTCGAACCCGTCGCCGAGGAGATCGACGATCTTCCCCTTGGCCTCGTCGCCCCACTGCAACCCGACCACGCACGTCGCGGGCATTGTGAGAAACCGCCGCTTAGCACTGGTGTGAATCAACCCGTCTCACGCTAGTCCTCACGGCGCGCGGCGTCAAGGGTAGGCGACTCGCTCCGCGAGTCGTCATTTCTTCTCTTCCAGCGAAGACAGAAGAAATGACGACTCGCGGAGCGAGTCGCCTACCCTTACCATAACCCTTCTGCATCACCCCCTTCCGAAAGGCGGTTGCCCGTGACCCGCGTCTGTCTCCCGCTCGTGCTCACCCTGTTCGCCCTGATTTTTGCGGTTCCCGCACTGTCGGCACCGGCCGCGGAACCGGAATCGCTCACCAAGCGGCTCGACGAGTTCGTCACCGGGCCGAACTACAAGCACGCTTCCTGGAGCATCCTGGTCGTGGACGCGAAGACCGGCGAGACCGTCTACGCCCGCAACCCGGACACGATGCTCGCACCCGCGTCGGTCACGAAGCTGTTCTCCGGCGCCGCGGCGCTCCTCACGCTCGGCCCCGACTTCACGCAGGAAACGGTGGTGTACCGGCGCGGGCTGTTCCTCAAGGATACCGGCACGCTGCGCGGCGACCTGGTGCTGGTCGCGTCCGGCGATCTGATGCTCGGCGGGCGCACGAAGGACGGCAAAACGGTCTTCAAGGACAAGGACCACACCTATGCCAACGGCGGCAACTACGACGCCGAGCTGACCGACACCGACCCGTGCGCGGGGCTGAACGACCTTGCCAAGCAGGTGAAAGCCGCCGGGGTCACGCAGATCGAGGGCGATGTTCTCATCGATGACCGCCTGTTCGCCCGCGTACGGGGCAGCGGGAGCGGGCCGGACGCGGTGTCCCCGATTACTGTTAATGACAACGTCATCGACATCGTCGTCACGCCCGGCGCGAAGGAGGGCGATCCGGCGAAGGTGACGACCCGCCCGGAAACCGCGTTCGTCGGCGTGGACGCGGTCGTTTCGACCGGGGCGGAGAAATCGCCGGCGAACATTCACCTGCTGGCGGTCGGGCCGAACCAGTTCGCGGTGCGCGGAAAGGTGCCCGCCGGCGGGCGCCCGCAGGTGCGCATTTTCAGCGTGGACGAACCGGCCGCGTTCGCTCGGGCGCTATTCATCGAGGCGCTCCGGCGCAACGGCGTTCAGGCACAGGCGGCGGTGCTGCGGCCGGGGGGCGCTGCGCTGCCGGCGAAGGCCGAGTACGAGAAGCTACAACGGGTGGCGGGCCTCAAATCCGCGCCGTTCCGGGACACGCTCGCGGTCACGCTCAAGGTGAGCCATAACCTGTACGCGAGCGCTCTGCCCTGCCTGGTGGCCGTCTCGAAGGGTCGCTCCACCGCGGAGGCCGGGTTGCGCGAGCAAGGGAAGATTTTGAAGGAACTCGGGGTAGACCCGGAGGCGGTGTCGTTCGGCGGCGGGGCCGGGGGCGCGCCGTCGGACTTCGTCTCCGCACGGGCCACGGTGCAACTGATTCAGGGCATGGCGAAGCGCCCGGAGTGGGAGGCGTACCGGGCCGCGCTGCCGGTGTTGGGCGTGGATGGCACACTGTCCGAGACGGTGAAGGCGGATAGTCCGGCGCGGGGCAAGGTGTTCGCCAAAACCGGCACGCTGATCTGGTTCGACGCGCTCAACGACCGGTTCCTGCTCAAGAGCAAGGCGCTGGCCGGCACGATGACGACGAAGTCCGGCACCGCGCTGCACCTGTGCCTGATCGTGAACAACGTGCCGCTCCCCGCGGGCGAGACCGCGGCCCGCGAGGGCAAAGCGCTGGGCAAGATGTGCGAGCTGCTGTACGAACACGGGCCGTGAGGGCGGCGGGGTTCAGCGGTTGACCGGCAACGGCCACTCGGATTTCGGCAGTGGTTGCTGTGGTACAACTTCCCAGCCGGCGGCCCGCGCCGCGTCTTCGGGAGCGCGTGAGTCGCCCCCGTACCGGCCCGCGAAGTGAGGTGATTCCGACGCCTCGCGCCGCACCGGCGTACCCGGCGGCACCCGAACGAGGAGATGTACCCACACACCGCCCTCCATGTGCGATCCGCCACCATCTGGGTCGATGACAAGAGTCGCACCGACCGGCTTCTTCCATAACCGGCGTTCCGCGCGGAGGTCGCGCAACCGCTGCGTCTTCCCAGGGTGGTAGAAGAGGTGTACGCGTATCTCGCTCAGGACGGTAACGGTCCCGGCCGGGCCGTCGGTTTGCAAGGTGAAACGCGTACCTTCGCGGTCTTCGGGAAGGATCACTTCCGCACCCGGCGGGAGAGCGGTCGTCGCCTGATCGTAGGCGCGTCCGTTTTCGACGATGTACGTCCCTGACGGTCGCCACGGCTCGTCGAAGTCGAGACTCGGGTCGTTTCGATCCTGTGGGCGAATCTGGTCTTCGTAGTCGAACTGAAGCCGCGGCAACCTGACGGCAGACCAATCTACGAGAAGGAAGGCACACCCCGCGAGAAAGCAAGCAAGGAGGAACAACACCCTGCGGATGTGACGGGCCGGGCGGCGGTGGCTCTGGCGTGTTCACATCACCAACCGGTGTTTGGCGGCGCGGGCGGCGTTGCACTTGGCGCACACGCCGCGGATCACCAGCGTGTGCCCCTCCGGCCGGAACTGGTTCTGCGCCGCGATCTTCTCCAGCAGCGCCTCCAGTTCCTCGCTCTGGAACTCCTCCATCGAGTTGCACTTCTCGCAGACGAGGTGGTCGTGGACTGGGTAGCCGTAGCCGTGGTCGTAGAGGGTGCGGTCGCCCAGTTCGATGCGCAGGAGTAACCCCGCGTCCACGAGGCTCGTCAGCGTGCGGTACACGGTCGCCCGGCTGACGTTCTTCTTGGCGGCCTTGAGGTCTTCGATCAGTTCTTTGGCGTCGAAGTGCTTGTGGCGCGCGAAGACGTGCGCGAGCAGTTCCTTTTGCTGCCCGGTGAACCGCTGCGGCTTGGGGCGGCTCGCGAGGTACTCCCGGAACTTCTCCTCCGGGGTCTGCGAGACCGCGATCGCGGGTAGTGACACGCCAGCCCTCCGCTCACGAGTGGTCGAAGGTCGATTATAGCCGCCGAGCGGCGGGAGCGAAGACGCGAAGAAAGCCCACCTACCGGGGTGGGCTTTCTTTGTAGGACAGGCCGGCGGCCTGTCATTGCTGAGACAGGCCGCCGGCCTGTCCCACAAATCAGCCGCAGACGCGGCGGAGCAGCGCCTCCTCGGCGCGGAGCCACTTCTCCTCGGTGTCGTAGGTGCCGTCGGCGATCTGTTGCCGGACGCGGGCGACCAGTTCGTGCCGGATGCCGTCCGGGCCGCGTACCTCTTCGCCCGCGCCCACCGGCACCGGATGGGCGTCGGGCGCGGGCGTAAGCCGGGCCAGGCGGTCGAACGCGGCCGGGGGTGCGGAACGAACAACGGTCACCCGCCAGCGGTGCCAGCCTCGCGGTGAGGTCTCTCGCATGGGAATCGTGTCTCCCTGACCGGACGGGTGTGTCCCGCGCGGTCAGACGGTCGGTGCGGTTCCCGGCCGGTTCAAAACCGGTGAGAAGCCCGCACGGCGGTTTCACCCTCTCCCGGATCGGTGCGGGCGGGGCCGCCGGAGCGGTCCGCTCGTACCGATCGCAACCGTTCGCCGGGCTGTCGTGTCCTGACCGCGCGGCGAGCGGTGTCGGTTTGGTCGCGCGGGCGGGATCCGCCGCCGCGGACACGGTTCACCCGTTCAGGCGACCGCATCTCATTCTACGCAAGAGTATCGTCGCGGGCGCGCGCTTCTTCTCAGGAAATTGTGCCCCGGGAATCGCGGTCCCGGCCCCCAAGTGTCCCGGCGCGCCCGTTACTCGGATGATGCGCAGCGGGCGGTTCACGCCACCGCCCCGACTGCCCACTTTCTCAACAAAGGGCGGAATCCACTCAAGGTGGCGGTCATTGGTCATTAGCCCGGAACTTTGCCCCGCTTGGTTCCCAAATGACCAATGACTAATGACCACCCCGCAGGCGGTTCGCGGCCATGTGCGCGGCCCGCGTCGGGGCCGGGTGGCGGTAGCCGCTCAGCACCGCACGCACCACGGCCGTTGCGCCGGCCACGTCGATCTTGTGGCCCGGCGATACGAACACCGGTTTGGCCCCGACCGCCGACCGCACCACCGCACCCACTTCTTCGCCGGCGATCGTCAGGGGTGCGGAATCTCCGGCGTGTGGCCCCGGCTCGGTGTAATCGCCGACGAGCCAGCTCTTGGCGCACCCGACACACGGCCGGTCTAGCCACAGCCCGAGGTGGCAGGCCAGCCCGAACCGCCGCGGGTGGGCGATGCCCTGTCCGTCGAGCATAGCCACGTCGGGCGCGTGGCGCAAATTCGCGAACGCCGCGAGCAGGGCGGGAACTTCACGAAACGACAGCAACCCCGGCACATACGGGAAATTCACTTCGCGCTCGACCGCCGCCTCCTCGACCACCGACAGGTCGGACGCCCGCAGCACCACGACCGCCGCAAACAGCCGCGGTTCGGTCAAATGGTACGCGATGTCGCAGCCGGCGATCAACTCGAAGCGGTCGAGCGGGGCGGACGTGGCCACGCGCCCTGCGAGCGTGGTTTGCAATGCGACCGCCTCTGTTTCGGTTGCGGGCCAGTCGTGGAGGTGTGGGACGTTCATGTGGGTCGTAGTTAGCCCTCCGGGTTGTATCGGATATGACAACGCCGCACGGCGGGAGGTTCGCCACGACAGCGGCGCGTGTTGGGGCGATCACAGTTTCGGCCGGGGGACGGGTCTTGTAAGATAGCGCCGGCCCGCGGGCGCCGAGAACCGATTATGACCGAACCGTCGCGCACGTCCACCGACCGCACCCACGGCGCGGACACCGGGGGCGACCTCGACCCCACGCTGGCTCGCCCGGCCGGGGAAGATGTCGTCCTGTCGCCGCTGGGCCGGAAGATCGAAGCCCAGTTCGGCCCGCCGGAGAACGCCGGCGAGGTCGGCACGCTCGGCCGCTACCGGGTGCTGAAGAAGCTCGGACAGGGCGGGATGGGCGCGGTCTACCTCGGCCACGACGTGACCCTGGGGCGTCCGGTTGCGCTCAAGGTGATGCGGCCGGAACACGCGGCCGACCCGGAATCGCGGGCGCGGTTCCTGCGCGAGGCCCGGGCCGTCGCGATGGTGCGCAGCGACCACGTCGTCACCATTTTCGATGTCGGCGAAGACGATCGCGGGGTCGCGTTCATCGCGATGGAGCACCTGCGCGGCGCCCCGCTCGACCGGTACATCCACGCGAAGGGCGAGTTGCCGCTGGCCCACGTGTTCCGCGTGGGCCGCGAGACCGCGCTGGGGCTGGCCGCCGCGCACGACCTGGGCCTCATTCACCGCGACATCAAGCCCGGCAACATCTGGCTCGAAGCCCCGAAGGGCCGCGTCAAGATCCTCGACTTCGGGCTGGCCCGCGTGCAGACCGATGACACGCACCTGACCACGACCGGGATCGTCGTCGGCACGCCGGCGTTCATGAGTCCCGAACAGGCCCGCGGGCTGAAGCTCGACGGGCGCAGCGATCTGTTCAGCCTCGGCGTCGTGCTGTTCCGGCTCGCGACGGGCAAGATGCCGTTCGAGGGCACGACCACGATGGCGCTGCTGACGAGCCTGGCGGTCGATGCCCCGCCGCCGGCCCGACAGGTGCGCCCGGACGTGCCCCGCGCGCTGGAGGCGGTCATCAACAAGCTGTTGGCGAAGAACCCGGACGACCGCTACACGACCGCGTGGGAGGCCGCCGCGGCGCTGCGGGCCGCTGAACTCGCGCCCTCAAGCGCGGGGGAGGCGCCGACGGTCCCGACGGGGCCAGGGCCGGTCGCCCCGCAACCGGCGCAGAACCCGTGGGAGGAACTCGATGAGTCCTCCTCGACCGCGCAGGTACTCGACTCCGATACCGGCGCCGCGACGGTCCTCGCGCCTTCCGAGCGCCGACCGATCCCGCGCCGGGCGCCGAAATTGAACTGGATTCTGGCGGGCGCGGCGCTACTGCTGGTGTGTGTGGTAGCCGCGCTGGTCGCGAACATGCTGTTCCTGGGCCCCATGGGTACGCTCCTCATCGCCTACGAGAACGCGGACACCGAGCTGCGCATCGAGCGCAACGGCGAGGTGGTCCGCGAGCGCACCCGGGACCGCGAGATCCGGCTCGAACCGGGCCAGTACACCGTTCGGCTGGTCGAGAGCGGGTTCCAGGTCGAACCGGACACGTTCACGATTACCGAGAACGGCAAGACGTACCTGACCGTGCGCCCGGCCCGGCCGCCGGAGGTGAAGTTCCAGGTCGCCTTCGGCACCGACCTCGACCGCCGGGCGGCCGAGTACGCGCTGTCGGTCAAGGGGATCGTTCGCACCAACGACTCGGTGTCGAACACCTCGACCCGCGACGGCCTGCCGCGCGAGCCGTTCGCGCTGACCATGTTGAGCCTCGCCAACACGGCGGTCACGGACAATGAACTGTCCGTCGTGCAGGGGTGCAAGAACATCAAGATTCTGAACCTCAACGACTGCGTGCGGATCACCGACGCGGGGCTGGTCCACTTCGCGGAGAGCAAGGGGCTGTCGGTCGTCGAGTTGCAGAACACCGCGATCACCGACGCGGGCCTGGAGTACCTCAAAACGCACAAGAACCTGCTGCAACTGAAGCTGAAGGGAACCAAAGTCACCGCGAAGGGCGTCGCGGTCCTCGCCCGGGAACTGCCGAAGTGCCAGATCGAGTGGGACGGCGGCACCGCCGGACCGAAGAAGTGACGCGGGCCGCCGGCGGTGGTACGATGACCATCGGCCAATCGTTCCCGCCGGGTCAGTCACCATGTCGGCCTCATTCGCGCCCGGTCCCGTTTTCGACCCGCCGGCGCACCCCGGCGAGGTGGGCACGTTCGGGCGCTACCGCGTCCTCAAGCAACTCGGTCAGGGCGGGATGGGCGCCGTCTTCCTCGGCTACGACGCCTCACTGGAGCGCAAAATCGCGCTGAAGGTGATGCTCCCACAGTTCACGACCGACGCCGAGTCGCGCGAGCGGTTCCTGCGCGAGGCCCGGTCGGCCGCGAAGGTCAAGAGCGATCACGTCGTTACCATTCACGATGTCGGCGAAGTGAAGGGCGTGCCGTTCATCGCGATGGAGTACCTGCTCGGTGCCCCGCTCGACCGGCACATGCACACGAAGGGCGAACTGACGCTGGCCCAGGCGGTGTTCGTCGCCCGCCAGACCGCGCTGGGGCTGGCCGCGGTTCACGAACTGGGTCTCGTTCACCGCGACATCAAGCCGGGGAACCTGTGGCTCGAAGCGCCGAAGGGCCGGGTGAAGCTGCTCGACTTCGGGCTGGCCCGCGCCGCCAACGACAACGTCAACCTGACCGGCACCGGGGCCGTGGTGGGCACGGTCGCGTTCATGAGTCCCGAACAGGGCCGCGGGCTGAAAGTCGATCACCGCTCGGACCTCTTCAGCCTCGGCGTGTTGCTCTACCGAATGACGACCGGAAAGATGCCGTTCACCGGTGACACCGTGATGGCGCTGCTCACCAGCCTCGCGGTGGACACCCCCGTTCCGCCGCGCCAGCACAATCCGCTAATCCCGGAGGCCCTGGAAGCGGTCATCACGAAACTCCTGGCGAAGAACCCGAACGAGCGGTTCCCGACCGCGCAGGAGGTCGCCGGCGCCCTGTTGACCGCCGGCAGCGCTCCGACGGGAGCGCCCGCGCCCGGTTCGCTGGCGGTCGGCGCGCAGACGCAGAACGTGTGGGAGGGGATCGACGATTCCGGGTCGGTCGCGGTCCCGCTCGACACCGACCGGTCAACCGACGCCACCCGCGTGGACCCGGCGCGGGCGGGTCCGAAGCCCGTTCGGCTCGTCGCCGGCGGCGCGCTGGTTGCGGTGGTCGTAGTAGCGGCCGTGGTCGCGCTGTGGCCGAAGAAGAAACCGGAGGTCGTCAAGGAACCGGAGAAGCCGCCCGCGAGCGAGAAGAAGCCGCCGCCGAAGGTGGCCCCGGCCCCGATCTCGCAGCGTGAGGCCGCCGAATGGGTGCTGAGGCTCGGCGGCATGGTTCAGGTGAACGATGAAAATTTCGTCCGGAAGACTTTGGCCCAACTGCCGCCGGGCAATCTCCGACTCACGGGCGTTCGCTGGACGAAGTGTACCCAGGTGACGGACGAGGATCTGATCCGGCTCAAGGATTGCCCCGACTTGACGCAAATCTACCTCGAATACACGCAAATCACCGACAAGGGGCTGGAGATCTTCAAGGAACGCCACAACGTGACGCAACTCTTCCTCGCCGCTACCGGGGTCACCGACACGGGCCTCGGGTACTTCAAGGAGTGCCGGCGCATCAATGCCCTGAGCGTTTACGACACGGGCATCACCGACGCCGGCCTCGCACACTTCGATGAATACACAAACGTACAGATCCTCTATCTCGGCAAAACGGGCATCACCGACGCCGGCCTCGGCCACTTCCGGCTTTGCTCCCTGCTCCGGTATCTGCAACTGAAAGAGACGAAGGTCACCGATCGGTGTCTGACGCAATTGAAGAACCACAAAGCACTCAGGGAACTCGAAATCGACAAGACCGGGGTGACGAAACAAGGGATCACCGAGTTCGCCGACGTGATGCGGAAGTGCTGGATCTCGTGGAACGAGGGCGTCATCGAACCACGAGAGAAGTGACTGCCGCGAGCGCGGGGTTTGGGGTATGATGGCGGCGGTTCCGTCCGACCTTCTGTCGATCGTTTCCGCCGGATATCGCCAATGTCCGACCCGACCGAACCGCGCCCCGCGACCGACCCGGCCGCCCCGCCGGCCGATAACACCGTCTCCCGGTCCGACGAGCCGAGCGAGCCGTACCTCGCGGGGCCGGAGGAGCCGAAGTTCGCCCCATCGCTCTACGCCGGCGAGGTCGGCACGTTCGGCCGCTACCGCGTACTGAAGAAGCTCGGTCAGGGCGGGATGGGCGCCGTCTTCCTCGGCTACGACGCCTCACTGGAACGCAAAATCGCGCTCAAGGTCATGCTCCCGAAGTTCGCGGCGAGCGCGGACGCCCGCGGGCGATTCCTGCGCGAGGCCCGGTCGGCCGCGAAGGTGAAAAGCGATCACGTCGTCACCATTTACGAGGTGAACGAAGAACGCGGAATGCCGTTCATTGCGATGGAGTACCTGCTCGGCACGCCCCTCGATCAGTTCCTCAAAACCAAAGGCAACCTCGCCCTCCCGCAGTGCCTGCGGGTGGTCCGCGAGACCGCGCTGGGGCTGTCCGCCGCGCACGACCTGGACCTCATTCACCGCGACATCAAGCCCGCGAACCTGTGGCTCGAAGCGCCGAAGGGCCGGGTGAAGCTGCTCGATTTCGGCCTCGCGCGCCCGGCGAACGACGACGCGCACCTGACCGACAGCGGCACAGTGATGGGCACGCCGGCGTACATGAGTCCCGAACAGGGCCGCGGGCACAAGGTCGATCACCGCACCGACCTCTTCAGCCTCGGTGTACTGTTGTACCGACTGACAACGGGGAAGATGCCGTTTACAGGTGACAGCACGATGGCGGTGCTGACGAGCCTCGCGGTCGATACGCCGATCGCGCCGCGCCAGCACAACCCGCAGATCCCCGAATCGCTCGAAGCCGTCATTTTCAAGCTATTGGCGAAGAACCCGGCAGAGCGCTTCCAGACCGCGCGGGAGGTGCTCGACGCGCTGGCCGCGGTCGAGCACCCGCGCCCGTCCGGCCCGCTGCCGGTTGTGGTGGCGACGCCGGTTCAGCCGCTGGCGATCGGCGCGCAAACGCAGAACGTGTGGGAGGGGATCGAGGACTCCGGGTCACAGGCGGTGCCACTGGAGACCGACGCGGAGTCGGAAGCAGTGTCAACTCCCGCGCCAAAGCCGCAGTGGAAGAAGCCGGAACGGAAGCCATCGAAGCTGCCCGCGATCCTCGCCTGTGGGCTGCTGCTCGTCGCGTGTCTGGTTCTCGCAATCGTGCTGTGGCCGAAAAAGCAAGAACCGGAAGTGGCTCAGCCCGGCCCGGAGAAGCAACCGCCCGGTTCCGAGAAACAGCCGCCACCGAAACCCGCGCCCGAACCCGACCGCAAGGCCGCGGAGTATGTACTTTCGATTGGCGGCACCGTGCGGGTGAACGGCGTGGGGCGTGACCTCAAGCTGGTGGCGGAACTGCCGAAAGAGCGGTTCAACCTGACCACCGCGAATCTCGATCGGAACAAGCAGGTGACGGACGCGGGGCTGGTGAACCTCAAAATCTGCAACAACCTAACTCACCTCGGTCTGAGCGGCGCACTGGTGACCGACGCGGGGCTGGCGAACTTCAAGGACTGCAAAACCCTAACCAACCTCGACCTCGCTCAGACACGGGTGACCGATGAGGGGCTGGCGAACTTCAAGGACTCCAAGGGGCTGACGGGCCTCAATTTGGGCGATACGAACGTAAGCGACGCGGGACTGGCACACCTCAAGGACTGCAAAAACCTGAAGGAACTCCAACTGTTCGGCATGCCGGTAGGCGACGTGGGACTGGCCCACTTCAAGGACTACACCAACCTAACTCACCTCAACCTGAACCGCACGCAAGTGAGCGGCACGGGACTGCTACACCTCAAGGACTGCAAGAACCTCATCCACCTCAACCTGAGCGTCACGCAGGTGGGAGATGCGGGGTTGGTTCATCTCGAAGGTCTCTCGAATCTGGTGTGGCTGGACTTGCGTGGATCAAAGGTCACGGAAGCACGAGTGAAGAAGCTGGCGGAGAAGTTGCCGCAGTGCAAGATCATCCACGACGGCGGCACCATCGAACCAATCGACCTCGACCGCGCAGCGGCCGAGTGGGTGCTGTCCCTTGGCGGCGGGGTTCAGGTGAAAGACGATCCCCGGACGATCACCAAACTGGCCGACCTGCCGCCGGCGTTCCGACTTGTTGGCGCCAACCTGAAGAAGTCCGCGGTCGCCGACGCCGACTTCGCTCGGTTCAAGGACGTGCCCGAACTGAACAACCTGGAACTCTCCGAGACCGCCGTGAGCGACGCGGGACTGGCCCGGGTCGCGGAACTGAAGTCGCTCCGGGGCGTCCTGCTCACGGGGTGTACGAAAGTGACCGACGACGGCATGAAGCACCTGCGCGCCATGCCGCTCTTGAACAACCTGTCGCTGGTCGGCACCAACGTCGGCAACGCCGGGCTTCGCAACCTCGGCGGGCACCCGCTGCTGTATTACGTCTACCTCAGCGGCACGAAAGTGACCGACGACGGCCTCGCGCACCTGCCCGCGCTGCCGGAACTGCTGGGCACGCACCTCAACAGCCTGCCCATCACCGACGCGGGGCTGGCCCATCTCGCCGGGTGCCGCAAGCTCCGCGTCCTGGAACTCGCGCAGACGGGGATCACGGACGCAGGGCTGGTTCACCTGGAGAAGGTCGCCGAACTCCGCACACTCAACCTCAAACTGACGAAGGTGACGAAAGTCGGGGTGGAGAAACTGGCCGCGGCGCTCCCGGCGTGCCACATCACATGGGACGGCGGGTCGATCGTGCCCAAGAAGTGACCCGGCGCACGCGTGCCAAACAGCCCTCGTGGGACGGGCCAACCCGGGTGGGCGCCACGCCGATACGACCCCACCGTTCGGGCCGGGGCACCGGACCTCGGCCGGGCCGCTGAGAGTCCCTCGGAGAAATCCGCGGCGCGCTGACAGACGAGTGCTGCGACTCGTAAAGACACGCCACACTTTCACGAGAACCGCCCGACCAGACCGCTACACCGCTCCCAGACCGGCACCCTCCGCGATCGTCAGGATGCGCTCCCGCGCCACCGTGGCGGCGTGGTCGGGGTTCTCGTGGCAGGTATACAGTTCGATCGTCACCCAGCCGTCGTAACCGATTTCTTTCAGGGCCGCGAGCGTCGCGCCGAAGTCGATTGCGCCCTCCCCGGGAATCAGGTGGTGGTGAACGCGGGTCGCGGCGATGTCTTCGAGGTGGACGTGCTTGATGAGCTTCGCCAGCCGGCGGATCGTCGCCGGCGGCTCGTCGCGCACACAGTACGAGTGCCCGATGTCGAAGTTCAGGCCCAGATACGGCGACGAAATCCGGGACGCGAATTCGAGGTACTGGTCGGCGGTTTCAATCAACAGGTCCGGCTCCGGTTCCACCAGCAGAAGCACCTGCTCCTTCTCCGCGTGCTCCACAACCGGCTTCAGCATCTCCACGAACAGCTCGAGGCATTCACCCCAGGAGCGCCCCTCGACCGGGCCACCCGGCTCAGTTGTAATGCACTTCGCCCCTAACTCCTTCGCGAGCGTGAGGGCACGCTTCGTGTGGTCGATGCGCACGCGGCGGTAGTTGGCGTCCGGTTCGATCCACGACGGGTGCCAGTACTTCTGCCGGTGGTCGTTGACCGCGTGCATCATGAACGCGTTGATGTTCGAGATCGCGAGCCGGTTTTGATCGAGCGCGGCGCGGATCGCGCGCTTCTGCTCCGGGAGCAGGTACGCGGGCCAGGCGTGCGGCACGTCGGCCATGATCTCGACGCCGCGGTAGCCGATCTTGGCGAGCCGCGTCACCGCGTCGGCGAACGAGTGGTTCAGGTAGGCGTTGGTGGAGAAGGCCAGTTGCATAATGACTCCGGGCGAACGGCCGGTGTCAGCCGGCCGGTGGTTTGCAGGCGAACGGCCGGTGTCAGCCGGCCGGTGAGAGCGAGTCGCAAACTGTCGCGCTGAGGTCTAACCGGCCGGCTGACACCGGCCGTTCGCCAAATACTCTTCCAGCATCAGGAACTGCTTGCCGAAGTCGTGTTCGTTCACGCCGACGGGGCTTTTAAAGAAGCACGCGAGGTGCGGCATCGGACCGCTCTGACGGCGGCGCTGCGCGAACGCCGCGAGCCTGACGAGGTCGATTACGAGCGGGGCCGCGAGCAGCGAGTCGCACCCCTGCCACGTGAACTGCAGCATCATCTTGGTGCCGAGGAAGCCCTCGAAGTGGATGTGGTCCCACGCGGTCTTCCAGTCGTCCAGCGATTCAATGTACTCGATCGACACGTGCGACTGCGGCCGGTAACCCAACAACTCCGCGAGCAAGTGATCCTTGCTGCGTACCTTGCTCGCCTTGTTCTCGGGGTCGTTCAGCACCTGCCCGTCGCGGTTGCCGAGGATGTTGTGCCCGACCCAACTGAGCACGCGCAGGTTCCGGCGCGCGAACAGCGGGGCCAGTACGCTCTTGATGAGTGTCTCGCCGGTCTTCAGGTCTTGCCCGGCGTGCGGGACGCCTCGCTTGCGGGCCAGTTCTTCCAGCGCGGGAAGCGTCGCGCCGCGGCTCGGCGTCATGTTCACGTAGGCGAAGCCGGAGTCGATCGCCGCGAAGGCATAGATGCTGCTCGTCGGGAGCGCCGCGGGGGCCGAGCGGTCGAGCGCGGGCAACAAGTGTTCCAGCGACTTCTGCTCCTCGGTGACCTCGAACGGCGGCTCCGTCGAAGCGGCGTTCACAACGACGATCTGGTCCAGCTTGTGCGCCTGCTTGAACGCTTTTAGGTCGATCTGAATGGCGTCAATCGCCTCGCGCGGGGTGCGGGCCTGCCGCATGTCGGGTCGGTCCGCGAGCGCCGTAATCGCGGCGTTCGGCTTGTACACCACACCCGGTCGGATGTTCGCGCTCCACGCTTCGAGATCGCCGGAGCAGGTTGCGAGCGTCCGCTCGTCGAACACGTTCGACCGCTGGTGAAGCTCGCGCGCCGCGGTGACGAAATTCCCCCGCCTGATGTCGTGCCCGCCGAGAGTAAACGAAGTCGGTTCGTCGAAGTCGTGCCCCGCGAACTGCGGAAGGGCCGTCACCATACCAGTGGTCGGTGTCAGCCCGCGGGCGAGCGCGGAGAGACCGAGGGCGGTCGTGCTGGCGACGCCTCCGCACGCCCCGATTAGCCACAATCCGATACGGCGCTGAGCCATAACCACGGTGTCCGTCATGAGAGGCAGGCAAGCAGGTGGGTAGTGATAGTGTACCCGAATTGTCGGGCGTCGTCTCTCGCGGTCAAGTGTCTGGTGGGCAGCATTTATTCACGCGCGGGCATCGGATGACCGCGCCAGCTCCTTCGCGGCGAGCCACCCGACCCACCCCAACACCGGCACGGCCACCTGCACCGTAACCGGCCACTGCCACCGGCCGATCTGTGTGTAGGCGAAAGTCACGGTGACCGCGAGCGCCACCCACGCCAGCGCGAACAGGCAAATCCAGGTGTCGCGGGAATCGGGGAACCGTTCCCACACCACGACGGCCGCGGCGACCAAGAGCGCCCACTCGTAAACGAGCGCGTGCGGCGACGCCCACAACGACAGGTAAACCGCAGCGGGGAACATCACTGCAACCGGCGCGCCGGTTCGCCGCTTCAGCCACCACAACACTCCGCCGCCGGCGAGTGAACACAGCACCGCGAGCGGCACATACGCTTCCGGCACGCCCGGCAACAGTAGCGCGAAGAACGCCTTCGGGTTCACAACGTTCCACATCCCGAACTCGGCGAACCCGGCGTTCGCGCGGAGCGTTAGCACGAAGGACCGCGAACCGTCCGGCACCACGAGCCACGACACCGCGGCGAGGGTACACCCGGTTACGAACAGACCGAACCACGCCCGCAGATATCGCCGCGGCTCGAACGCCCACCACACGAACAGCCCCAGTAGCAATTGCGGTTTGAAGAACAGTAACCCCGCGACCAGTCCGGCGGCGAAGACGCGCTCCTTACAAAGGAGACGATACACGGCCGCGAAGATCACCAGACTAATGAACGTGTTCTGCCCGAAGCCGATCGTCGCGAACACCGGGTAGAACGTCAGCGCCCAGAGGAACGTGTGGAAGGGGCGTTCCGGCTTCAGCAAGATGACCGCGAGTGCGAGTAGGAGGAGACTTATAACCGACCAGATCGCGAAACTGGAATTGTATGGCAGGTGCGCAGTGGGAAGATAAAGCAGGGCGTAGAACGGCGGGTTGCGGTACGCCTCGAACCCGTCCCAGTCCCACCCGAGCAGCGCCTGCTGATACCGCTCGTCGCGGAGGTCGTTGTAGTTGTAAAGTCGGTACGACTCACCATCGCGGACGAGCCGCGCGGCGTGGTAGAAGGCGAGGTGATCGACGCCCAGCGGCTTGCCGGCGAGGTCCGTTTTGCCGCCGGTGGACACGATCCCGCCGAGCCACACCCCCCACATCACGCACCCATACGCGACCGCGATCCACAACCGCGTGCGGAGCCAGTTGGCTGTATCGGAGAGCTTCATCGCTCCTCCAAAACAGTCCGCACGAGCGATTCGGGCACATCGTCGAACAGTTTCACCTCGCCGAGGCGCGTCGGGAGGATGAACCGCATCTTCCCGCCAGCGGCCTTCTTGTCGCGCCGCATCACCGCGATGAGGTCATCGGTCGCGAACTCCGCGAGGGGTGCCGTGGGCAGCCAGAGCGATTCGAGCAACTTCCGCTGCCGCTGAACGAAGTCCTCACCGACGAGGCCCAGTTTCGCGGCGAGGCGCGCGGCGTCCGTCATCCCGATCGCGACCGCTTCGCCGTGCAGGAGCGCGCCGTACCCGCCGCACGTTTCGTAAGCGTGCGCGAAAGTGTGGCCGTAGTTGAGCACCGCGCGGAGGCCGGTCAGTTCGTGCTCGTCTTTCTCCACGACATCCGCTTTCAGCCGGCAGCACCGCGATACGATGTGCGGCAACACACCCGACTTTCGGTCGCGAACGAGCGTCGCGTTCTCTTCCAGGTAGCGGAAGAACTCCGCATCGAGGATGACGCCGTACTTCACCACTTCCGCCAGCCCGCTGAGGTACTCGCGCTCCGGCAACTTTTCGAGGAACGCGAGATCGATCCACACGCCCGCGGGTTGGTGGAACGCGCCGATCAGGTTCTTCCCCTTCGGGTGGTTGATGCCGGTCTTCCCGCCAACGCTCGAATCGACCATCGCGAGCAGCGACGTGGGCACCATGACGAGCGGCAGCCCGCGGTTGTAGGTGGCCGCGGCGAACCCCGCGAGGTCGCCGACCACCCCGCCCCCGACCGCGACGACCGCGGTCTTGCGATCCGCCGCGAGGTCATACAAGGCGTCGTAGATCGCCGCGAGTTGCGGCGTGCACTTCGACGCTTCGCCGGCGGGTACGGTGGCGATCGCGGCACGGATCCCGCTCTCGGCGAGCGCCGCCTCGACCGTGCGGCCGAGCGGCTGCGTGTTGGAATCGCACGCCACGAGCGCGGTCGAAGTCTTCGGCAGCGCCGCGTGCACGAACGGCCCGACGCCGAGCACATCGCCGGATGCAATCGCGATGTCGTAGCTGCGGGTGCCGAGGTTCACGCGCACGGTGTTCATTCTGGCATTTCAGCGGGAACGAGCGGGTTTGCCAAGTGGCGCGACGGTAGCATAGTTGGCCATGTCCGCGCCCCTGCCCCTACCCGACGAGCCGCCGGCGAAGCCGCCCGAACCCGCGTGGCGGGAGTTCGCCCGCGCGCCGTTGGTGCCGGTGGCGCTCGCCGCGACGGCTGGGTTGATCGCGGACCGGTATATCGGCGTCCCGCTCGGCGCGGGACTGAGCGCCGCGGTTGTCGCGCTCGTCGGGTGGTACTTCACGCGCTCCGCGACGCCGCGAGCGGCGCTCGGGTGGCTCCTCGTTTGCGCCGCGGCGCTCGCGTCGGCACACCACCACTCGCACCGCAACGCATTCGCCCCCGACGACATCAGCCGCTTCGCGAAAGGCGCCCCGGTCGCGGTGAGCGTGCGCGGCCGGCTCGCGGACGAACCGGACCGGTTCCGCCCGCCGCGCCCCGACCCGCTTCTCACGATGCAGCGCGAAGCGAGTAGTTCCGGTGTGCTGGACGTGACCGAAATCGAGACCGCCGACGGCTGGCGCCCCGCGTCCGGGCGCCTGCGGCTCGCGGTGGAGGGCCGGCTCGACGATTTGCACTGCGGCGATGTGGTGGAGGCGACCGGGCGGTTGTCGCGCCCGGACGGCCCGCACAACCCCGGCGAGCGCGACCACCGCGCATTCCTGTTGGATCGCCAGATCACCGCGGAGTTGCGCGTGAAGCGGTCGGCCGAACCGGTCGTGCGGCTCGAAGAGGGATGGCGCACCTCCTTGTTCGGATGGCTCGCGGTGGTGCGCGGGTGGGGCGCCCGCGCGCTTCAGGAGAACCTGCCGGACGAATCCGGCCTCGCGACGGCACTTCTGCTCGGCGACAGCACCGCGCTCGACCGCGAGGAGTGGGACGTGTACGTCCGCACCGGCGTGATTCACGCGCTGGCGATCTCCGGGCAGCACCTCGTCGTGCTGGGGTGGTTCGCGTGGTTCGTGTTCCGACTCTGCGGGGTTCGCCGGCGGCACGCGGCGTGGGCGGTCGCGCTGTTCCTCGTCGCCTACGCCCTCATGACCGGCGCGCGGCCGAGCGCGGTGCGTGCTGCGGTGATGGTGTGTGTGATCTGCGGCGGGATCATCCTCCGGCGCCCGGTGATCCTCGCCAACGCCTTCGCCGTCGCATGGCTGATCGTGCTGGCGTCGAACCCGACCGACCCGTTCACCGCGGGCTGTCAGTTGTCGTTCCTCAGCGTGTTCGTTCTCCTCTGGGGCATCACTCCCTGGCTCACCCCGGGCGAACTCACGGCCGTGCAACAGCTCGTCGAGGAAACCCGCGGGCTGACCGAAAAGGTACTCCGCGCGGTCCTGCGCGCGCTGTGGCAGGCGCTCGCGGTGAGCGCGATCATCACGACCGTGAACACCCCTCTGATCCTCGCGTGGCAGAACATCGCGTCGCCGCTCGCAATTCTCCTCGGCCCGCCGCTCATCCTGTTGACCGCGATCGCGCTCGTCACGGGGTTCCTCGTCCTGGTCGCCGCGCCGTTCGGAACGGTGGTTGCGTGGCCGTTCGCGCGGATCACCGAGTACAGCCTCGCGGGGTGCGAGTGGCTGGTTCACCTCGGCGACCGCGTGCCGTTCGGGCACGTGTACTCGCCGGCGCCGGCGATGTGGTGGCTCGTCGGGTTCTATCTCCTCGTCGCCGGCGCCGTTCTCCTCGACGGCCTGCGGGCGCGGCGATGTTTCGTCGCGATCGTCGTCTGGACCGCGTTCGGCCTCATGCTCAGTTTCCAACCGCCCGCGTCCGACGAAACGCGGGTCACGTTCCTCGCGGTCGGGCACGGCGGGTGCGTGGTGATCGAAACGCCCGACGGGCGCGTGCTGCTCTACGACGCGGGCACCACCGCCGGTCCCGATGTCATGCGCCGGGTCGTCAGCCCGTACCTCTGGAGCCGCGGCATCGGCCGCATCGACGAGGTGTTCCTTTCGCACGCCGACCTCGACCACTTCAACGGGCTACCGGAGTTGCTCCGCCGCTTCGCCGTCGGCCGCGTGACGATGACGCCGACGTTTGCCGACCGGGACTCGCCCGGTGTCACGACCGTTCTCGCGGCGCTCGAAAAACACGGTATCGCGACGCGCGTGGTCGTCGCCGGCGAGCGGTTCACCGCCGGGAGCCTGTCGTTCGATGTGCTGCACCCGCCGAAGATCGGGCCGCCGGGCAACGAGAACACGCGCAGCCTCGTTCTGCTCATGCGCTACGAAGGGCACACGGTACTGCTCACCGGTGACCTCGAAGGCGAAGGGCAGAGCCTCGTGACCGCGCGGCCGGTGGCCCCCGTAGACGTGATGTTGGCCCCGCACCACGGCGCGAAGAACGCGAACGCTCCGCGCGGATCACCGGAGAAGCCCGAACCGGGCGTGATGGCCGTCTGGGCGCGGCCGAAGTTGGTCGTATCGAGCCAGCGCGTCGGAACGCCCACCGACCACCTGCGCGCCAGTTACGGGGCGGTCGGGGCAACTGTGTGGGACACGCCGACCGCGGGTGCGGTGACGGTGCGCATCCACGCCACCGGCGTAATCGCCGACGGCTTCCGCACCGGCGAGCGGCACGTCGTCGCCCGCGGCCGGTGATGCGCCGACCTCTCCGCGTTCGCGCGGCTTTTGGAGCCGCTCCGATGGACCCGAGTGGACTCGCCACTCGATCGAGATAGTGCCCGGCGCCCGGCGCGCGCTATTGTTGAGAACTTGCCACGTGGAAAGTCGTCAGTTGGCCATCTTGGGTTGAAGGCGGCCAACTGGCCGCCTTCGGAAAGTGCGATTTTCCAGGGATTTTTGCTCAAGGCGGCCAAGGCGCCAAGATGGCCACGTGTCACCTCTCCCGACTCTTTAACTATACATTTGTGCGCATTGAAGGCCGATCCCGCGCGTCGGGATCGGCCCTTTGCGAACGTTGGCAGGCCGGATAGGTCACGGCATCGAAAACACTTCGCCACCGGCTCGGGTGGTGTGTCTTGACGAGCCGCGACCGCAAGGGAGCGGGCGTCACAACCGAAGGAACGTGTGCGGGTCTCACCTCTGTATCCCGCTCCCTTGCGGTCGCGGCTCGCCATACCAATCTGGGAAACGCTCTGGCCTGTGTCCCTGAGCTTGAAGGTACACAGGCTGGAAACAGTAGTTGCCACGGGGGCATTGATGGCGCAAGGGGTTCCGGGACAATGGGTTGTACCACCAATCCACACCCCGGAGAGCCCCATGCGCCACACCCAGTCTAACCGCAATACCGTTCAACGGAGTATCTCGATAGTATCGCGGAAGCGTTCGAT
>CAZBXY010000086.1:0-26055 GCA_964495365.1 uncultured Frigoriglobus sp.
GTGCCCGTCGCCGGTCCAGCCGAAGTAGTGGGCGTCGATCCGGTGCGGCTGGAACACGCCGGCCGGGTCCGGGCGGGCCAAGAAGCCGTTCTTGTCGAACTTCAACTCCGGCGCGTCGTTGTTGTAGTGGTAGCTCACCTGCGCCGTGTATCCGGGGAAGATGAAGTCCTGCCGGTACAGGTTGGCGATGATGATGTCCTGGTCGCGGTCGGTGAAGGTGTTGAGCTGGCTGTTGGTTTCCTTGTTCAACTGACGGAAGTACGCCAGGTTGAACTGCGTGCGGTTGCCGTCGTAGTTGCCGAACAGCCGCACGCCGCGGTTCGTGTCGCTGAAGATGAACCCGCGGAAGTCGCTCGAAAACGGCTGCGAGCCGGCCCGGATCGACACGAAGTCGTACTCCGGGCTGAGGTCCGCCAGCTTGTACTCGACGAACCACTCTTGGAGCGTGGACCACGACCGGTTCCGCACCGTCCCCTTGCGCACGTCCGGGTTGACGACCGCCAGCTCCTGGACGGAGAGCGCATTGAAGTTGAACGCCGGGGTCAACTTCACCGCCCAGTCCTTCGGCTTGAACGCGGCCGAGTCGCCCTGGAACAGCTCGAACGACGGGGTGACGAGCTGCGAGAACACAAACTGCCCGGACCGCCCGAAGAAGTCGGTCGTGAACGGGCGCAGGGTGCTCTCGAACGGTGTGGTCGCCGTCGGGATCATGCGCCCTTCAAACAGGGTGCTCGAGATGCCGGTGAACACGAAGAACGTGTGCTGCCCGATGATCGGGTAGTCGCCTTTGATGACGTTCTGGCGGTACGGGTCGTACCACTGGCCGGGCTGGTACGGGTAGTCGAACACCCGCGGGTGCCCGACCCCGTAGCGGTCCCACTCCGGCAGCCCGATCCGCCACCGGTCCTCCATCGTCTCGTACTCGGCGTTGTCGCCGGAGCGGGGCATCACCCCGCTCTTGCCGGCGAACCCGAGCGTCGGGAAGTACAGGTACGCCGCCGGATCGACCGCGGCGGGTGCGGCGCCGGCGCCGGGCGCGGTACCCGGCTGGAGCAACCGGTCGATCGGCTGGCGGGTCGTGTCGCGGGGCGGCTCGTCCTTCTTCGCATCTCGCGTGGACGGCCCGGGTTGCCCGGCCCGAGCCGGCAGCGCCGGGGCAACCGGGATCGCGGGCAGCGCCCGGGGGGCGCCCGCGCCAGGCAGGGCCGTCGGCGGGACGATCGGGTCGTCGGCGCGAGCGGAGGCGCCCGTGAGGCACAACAGCCCGCCCGCGACCCAGCGGCCGAAATTCGAGACGCGGCCCATGGTCCGTACTCCCACAACATCGCGCGTGGTCCGGGCACTCCCCGACGGTGCCTCGCCTCATCTACATCGGTTCCCGACGCGCCGGCCATGAGGATTCTTCCGATTGTGCGGCCATTGGGGGTAAATCTGTGGAGACCGGCGGCCCGGCGGTCGATTACTGGGACGGGGACCAATCTCGTTCACGCGGGCCGGCCATGCACACCGACTTCCGAAGCGCCCACCGGCGCACCATGCTGGAATGCGAGAAGCTCGAGGACCGGGCCGTGCCGGCGATCGCCGTCCTGGCCGGGAACTCGCTCCTCATCACCGGGACACCGGGCGACGACCGCATCCGCCTGTTCACCGACGGCACCTCGATCAGCGTCGTGGACGGCTCGCAGATCATCGGGACGTTCGCCACGAGCGCGGTGACCAACGTCGCGGTGACCACCGCCGGCGGCAATGACGCGGTCGTCGTCGATCCGAACATTTTGGTGCCGGTCGCCATCGACGGCGGCAACGGGACGAACAAGCTGGTGGCCGGGGGCGGCGACGCGGTCCTCTCCGCGGGAACCGGGCGCGACTCGCTGTTCGGCGGCTTCGGGAACAACACGTTCAACGCCGACGGCGGGTTGAACGACCTGTACAAGGTGATGCCGACCGACGTGGTACTCGGCACCGGCAACCAGTTGCTCGCGGCGCTGCCGGTCGGGGCCACGCCGTCCGCTCCTCAGCAGACGATCACCCCCGACGAGGTGAACGCGCTCTTGCAGCGGGCCGCCGCGGCCAGCGCCAGCTCGGACGCGATCATCGTCATCGCCGACCGCAACGGGTCGATCCTCGGCGTCCGCGTCGAGAGCGGGGTCTCGGCGGCGATCACCGGCAACCTGAGCAACCTGGTGTTCGCGGTGGACGGGGCATACGCGAAGGCGCTCACCGGGGCGTACTTCGGCAACAACCAGGCCCCGCTCACCTCGCGGACGATCCAGAACATCAGCCAGTCCACGATCACCGAGCGCGAGGTGAAGTCGAACCCGAACATCACCGACCCGAACTCGGCGCTCCGCGGGCCGGGGTTCGTGGCCCCGGTCGGGAGCAAGGGGCACTTCCCGCCGAACGTGGCCAACACCCCGCAGGTGGACCTGTTCCAGATCGAACACACCAACCGCGACGGCACGTTCGCGGTGGGCCCGGACCGGATCAAGGGCACCGGCGACGATGTGGGCCGTGCCCAGCGGTTCAACATCAACCCGAACCTGGTGCCGGCCGGCAAGGCGCTAACGGTGCCGGACTCGTTCGGGTTCCAGTCGGGGCTGTTGCCCACGGCGCAGTCGCGCGGGATCGCGACCCTGCCCGGCGGGGTGCCGATCTTCAAGAACGGGCAGTCGGTCGGCGGGATCGGGGTGTTCTTCCCCGGCCAGACCGGGTTCGCCAGCGAGGAGAACTCGAACCTCAGCACCGCGTACAACCCGGCGCTGGCGGACCGGTCGCAGGAGGCCGAGTGGATCGCGTTCGCGGCGCTGGGCGGGGCGCAGGTGGCGGTCGGCAACGTGCCGACGGCCCCGATCGGCACCCTCGGCGGGGTCGCACTCCCGGCCGGTTACGGGTTGCCCAACGGGCGCATTGACCTCGTCGGCATCCAGCTCGACGTGTTCGGCCAGGGCGGCTCGGTCGAGGGGGTGGCGAAGGTGATTCAGGTCGGCAACACGGTCGGCCGCGGGAACCCCAACGACGGGGTCAACCTGCCGGTCGGCCTCGGGCCGGACGCAGCGCCCAACTCGGGCGACGAGCCGTTCTTCAACGCCGGGCGCGCGGTGCCCGACGGGTTCCTGGTCACCCCGAGCGACGGGGTCGGGATCACCGCCAGCGAGGTCAACGCGATCATCGCCTCGGCCATCGCCCAGGCAAACAAGACCCGCGCCGCGATCCGGCTGCCGGTGGGTACGCGGGCCAAGTTCGTGTTCGCCGTGGCCGACCAGCAGGGGAACATCGTCGGGCTGTTCCGCCAGCCGGACGCGACGATCTTCTCGATCGACGTGGCCGTGGCGAAGGCGCGGAACGTCATGTACTACTCCGACCCGACGCAGTTGCAACTGATCGACCAGGTGCCGGGCGTTCCGCCGGGTACCGCTCTCACGGCCCGCACGTTCCGGTTCCTCGGCGAGCCGCGGTTCCCGGAAGGGATCGACGACGGCACGTTCCCCGGGCCGTTCTCGCAGCTTCTCGACGACCCGCTCAACACGAACCGGTTCACCGGGCAGTTGGTCGGCACCCCGCTGCCGGCGTCGGCGTACCAGAGCGTGGTCGGGTTCGACTCGTTCAACCCGGGCACGAACTTCCGCCAGCAGGGCAACCAGCTCAACCAGAACGGGATCGTATTCTTCCCGGGCAGTTCGGCGCTGTACCGCAACCGCGGCGGGTTCCCGCTCATCGGCGGGCTGGGGGTTTCGGGCGACGGCGTGGACCAGGACGACGTGGTGACGGTGGCCGCGCAGTCCGGGTTCGACGCGCCCCTGCAAATCCGGTCCGATCAGTACATCGTGCGCGGGGTGCGGCTGCCGTACCAGAAATTCAACCGCAACCCGGAGGGCTAAGCGGGGCGATCGGGCCGATAAGGGAGGCAACGCCGGTGGCGCCGGGCGGCGGGGAAACCTGCCCGTCCGGTGCGGCCCGCGCGTCCGTTTCCCCAAAACCCCCGGTGCCCCATGCGCCGATCTCTCGCCCTCGCGGGCGGTCTGTTAGTTTCTCTTTCCGCCGCCAACGCCTTCCACCACGACCGGTACGACGGCACCTGCGAGTCGTGGCTCGACCGGTTCGTTCAGCGCGCCCCGCACCCGCGGCGCCCGGTCGATCACATGTCGATGGAGCGGGCCGGCTACCCGCAATCGGTCCACAACCGCGCGATCCCGAGTGTAACCTGTTACGACAACGCCGGTTACGTCGGCGGCGCCCGGCTGAAGCACAACAACCTGACGGGCCGCGGACCGGGTTCGGCCACGGGGCCGATCTACGACGGCGTGTTCGCGACCGACTACACCGGGTTCCGCGGCCACATGGGCCGCGTGTTCCTGGCCGCCTCGCCCGACCCGTCGAAGGGTCGCCACTTCTATCGCGGGTACTGGGCGGAAGGCCCGCGGGTGGTGGATGTGTTCGCGATCCGCCCGCTGCGCAACGCGGTCCTGGAAAAGCGTGAGGACGCGGAGAAGCGCGAACACGCCGGCGAAGGGCACGGCGGTGGCCACGGCGAGGGCGGCCACGGGGAGAGTGGCCACGGCGAAGCGGGCCACGGCGAGAAGAAGGAAGGGCACTAATGCGGTCGGTCGTGGGGCACGCCGGCAGCGTGCCGGCACGCGAGCCGCGTGCCCCACGATGCGCCGCAGGCGCGTTTTGAGCCGCGGAGCGGCGCCGGCGGGTAGCCAGGGGTGAAGCAAGCCGAAGGCGCCGCGCAACCCCTGGTAACGTAGATCAAACAAGAGGAAGCCCTGGAAGGGCGCCGGAACCTCTACAAGAGAAGGTTTCCGTCGCCCTTCCAGGGCTTCATCGATCTTCGTCCTCGCGTTCCCGGGGTTGCGCTCGCAAAGCCTCGCTTCACTCCTGGCTACCTTCCGACGCCGCTCTGCGGCTACAAAAGCGCGCCTCCTGTCCGCTGTCTCCTGTTCTCTGTCACTTCACTTCGAGGTTGATGTTCTCGGAGTGACTGTTGAACTCCGGGGCGTACATGCACTCGATGTGCGCGAACCCGGTCGGGTACTTGCCCCGGTGCTGCACCCGGACCGCGTACTCGAACACGTAGACCCCCTTCGGCAGGTAGTCGATGAAGAAGTGGCTCGCGGTGTCCTTCGTACTCTCGTAATACCCCAGCCCGTCCTGATACCGGTAGCGCGACAGCACGTTCACCGGTTCCGTGCCGCTGCCGCGGTGGTCCTTCATGTGAACGTACTCCATGTCGCGGTCCGTCCGCAGCACGATGCGGACGATCACCTCGTCGCCCACCGCGAGCGCCTCGCCCTCCTTGACCGGCTCGATCACCGGGCCGGCCTTCGTCAGCGTCTTCTTGAAGAGCCGCTTTTCGAGCTTCAGCGGCGTGCCGTCGTGCGGAGTCACCTTCGAGATGTCTTCCAGGTAGCTCCAGTGGACGCTGCCCCAACTGACGCCCTTGTCGGTCTTCGTGACCTTGACCGTTCCCATCGACGGCTGCACCTCGCCGCGGACGAACTTCTGCTCGTAGAACCCGGTACCGGCTTCCACCTTCTCCGGTTTGATGGTCTGGTTCCCCAGTTGCACCTCCACCAGAGCATCGGACGAGAGCAGGTTGTCGCCGCGGAGGAGTAGCGCGTACACCGCGTCGGCGGTGGCCTTCGTGGTTCGCCAGTTCTGCGTCTGCTTCTGCTTCAGGAGCCATACCTTGCACTCTTCCACGGCCTTGTCGTCGTTCATCACCTCGTCGAACGCCTCGATCATCATCGCCTGCGTTTCGATCGGCGCGCGGACCCACGAGAACGACAGCTCCGTGTCGCGCCAGTACATACCGAGTTCCTCGTCGGTCTTCGACCGCTCCTTGATCGACTTCATGATGCCCGCTGGCGTTTCTTTATCTCCGAACCGCTTCAGCGACAGAGCCAGGTGTGCCTGCGACTGTCGGTTGGCGAGCGCAAGCCAGTACTTCTTCGCCTGACCGAGCCAGTAGTCGATCGCGGCGCGGTGCTCGTTGGCGATGCCGCGATCGGTGAGGAAGAAGCTGCGGCCGTAGAGGTAGAACGCCATCACCGAACTGAGGTGATTCTCGTCCGGTCGGTGCTTCTGGGCGTCCAGGTATCGCTCGTGCATCCAGTTGTCGAGCCGGGCGAGTGATTTGACTGCCGCGGCCATATCGACCTTCACGCCGAGGTGTCGCATCCGGCCGTAGCCGGTCGTGATGTAGAGCGTGATGTAGTCGTCGCCGCGCCCGCCGGGGAACCACGGCCACGAGCCATCGGGATATTGCATCTGTGCGAGCTTCTGCGTCAGCGCGGCGGTTTCGGCGTTCAGCCGGTTGTCGTCGAAGAGGATGCCGATGTTGCGCCGCTGCTGGCTCTCACTCATCGCCTGGCGCACCCACGGCGTCTCTTCGAGCGTCACCGCCTTCAGATCCTGGTTCTTCTCCAGCGGGCTGTCGAGTGCCGGGGTGTTCCGCCACTGGTCAAAAATGCGGCGGATCTTCGGGTCGCTGGTCGCGATGTGCCGCGCGATCGCGTTCGCGTACAGCCGGTTGAACGTCTGCTCGCTACACTCGTGCGGGAACTCCATCAGGTACGGCAGCGCCATCACCGCGTACCACGACGGCTGGCTCACCATTTGAACCGTCAGCGCCTGGTGCCGGATCGTGTTGCTCTCACCGGACCGACGGAGCTTGACGAAGTCGAAGTCCTTCGTGCCCGGTCCGCGGATCGGCAGCGGGAGCGACTCCTGCACCAGTACGCGCTTGGACAGCACCGGGATGACCGCTTCCTCGCCGTCGGAGAGCCGGTCGGTCGCGGCAACGGCCTTGTAGGTGATCGGGCCGAGGTCGTCCGGAACCGCGATCTTCCAGGAGAGCGTCTTGCTCTCGCCGGCGGGCAGGTCGAACGGCTGGTCCGCGTTCACCAGCCCGAGCAGCGCGTCGAGCGGCTTGTCGGTGCGGGTGTCGCGGAACGAGACGCGCGCGGTGCCCTTTTGGCGGGTCGCGCTCTGGTTGCTCACCTTCACGGTGAATTCCAGCACGTCGCCCTCGCGGAGGAACCGCGGCGGGTTCGGCTGGGCCATCAGGTCTTTCGCCGAGACGACACTGTCGGTGATGAACCCGCTGCGCAGGGTCTTGTCGTGGGCGAAGCCGAGGAACTTCCACTTCGTGAGCGCCTCGGGCATCGTGAACTGCACGCGCACGGTGCCGTCGGCCTCGCTGACGAGGTGCGGGAAGAAGAACGCCGTTTCGTTCAGGTTCGTGCGGGCCGAAATCTTGCTGAGGTCCGGCCCGGGGCTGCCGCCCGGTTGCTGGCCGAGCGCGGGGCCGCCCGGGGCGGCGTCGGCGAGCGCGTTCCCTTCGGCCGGTGCGCCGCCGGCGTCCTTCTTCGCGGCGTCCTTCCCTCCACCGAAGCCGCCCGGACCCATCATGCCCGCTGCCGGCGAGGGCGCCCCGGGCATCATCATGCCGCCGTCGCCGGGGAAGTTCCCGCGGCCCCAGCGGCCGTCGTCCCAGCCGTAGCCGCCGCCCTTGCCGAAGTAGTCGTACCGCTGCCAGTTGAAGGTGATCTCCGCTGGGAACCCGCGGTACGTCAGGTTCGGGTGCTTGTGCGTCACCGGCCAGTGGCCGTGGATGTGGAAGAACCACCGAGGTTGGTTGTCAAAGCCCAAGTTCATGGACGAGTAGTCCTGGCGGAACACGCCGAACCGGTGCATCCAGTCGTGCGGCAGGTAGGCGTCGAGCGACGAATCGTACATCGCGGCGACCATCTCCGCGACGGCCTTCTTGGCGTCCGGTCCGCTGATGACGGCGGTGAAGGTCTCGCGCGCCCCTGGTTCGAGTTTCGAGAGGAACCGCTCCCACTTCACCGTCAGGTTCTTGTTCGTCCACGGTACGTCGATGTGCCGCGACGTGAGGTACGCGCGGTTCTCGCGCACCTGCGTCACGCGCACCGTGAACCCGCCGCGCATACCTTCGTTTACCGGTACTTTCACGAGGTGCTGGGTCGCGTTCTTCTCGGTCCAGAACGATTGCAACAGCTTACCGCGGTGCTCGACCTCGATAAATGCGCGGGCCTCGTCGTACCCGGTGCCCCAGAGCATCGTGAAGGTTTCGCCCGGCTCGACCGACCACTTCGGCGCCGCGATCTCGTGCGGGATCTTCACGGTGAACTTATCGGCGTCGGGGTTCACGACGGTGAACTGGTAGCGGGCCGTGACTTTCTTGCCGAACTTGTCCTGGGTCTCCAACACCGCGCGGTAGATGCCCGGCGCGAGCTTGGCCTTCGTATCGGCCTTGCCGTTGCCGTTGGTGGCGAAATCGGTGCTGAACACCGCGTCGCCGAGTTCCCAACTATTGGGCTTGCTCGGGTCGGGCAGCGGTTCCTCGTTGGCGGCAGCTCCGGGGCGGAACCGCGGACGGTAGCCGCCGTCGAGGTCGGCGCGGACGACCTTCTCCGGCTGCTTCAGGGCGTGAATCTTGAGGGTGCCCTTCGCGGCCTGACCCTCGCCGTCGAGCGTCGTCGTGGAGATGTCGAAGGTACTTTCCTGAGTGCTCGTGAGCCACTGACCGGCGCTCACGGTCGCGCGGAGCGCGACATAGCCGACGTTCACGCCCTTCGTGCCGGTGCGGGTTTCGCCGGTGGTGTCGGTCACGTCCGCGGTCACGGTGTAGTGGAACGACGGTTCGTCCTTTTCGGGAACGGTCAAATCAGGCTTCGCAACGAACGGGATCGTGAAGCTGCCGTCCGGTTCGGTCGTGATGACGCCGTGCGCGATCTCCTGCGCCGGCTTCTGCGGCACCGGGCGCCACCAGCAGAACTCGAAGAACCACGCGGGGTAGCGGACCGAGCGCGTGACGCGGTAGGTGACTTTCGCGCCGCCGACCGGCACGCCGTTGTACTGCGTCGCCTTGCCGGGCACGCGGATCGTGTCGTGCAGCTTCCCGGCCTCCTTCGGCGCCTCGACCTCCACCTTGAACTTCGGCCGCTTGTACTCTTCGACCGTCACGCCGGCGTAGCCGTTGCCGTTGGCGGTGTGAATCGACATGTGGCCCATGAGCCGGTCGCGCGGGGCGGTGAAGGTGCCGGCGAACGAGCCGTAGTCGTTCGTGCGCGCCTTGTGGCGGGCGATTTCCTTCCCGTTCACGTCCGTGAAAACCACTTCTACGTCGCGGTTGGCGACCGTTTCGTAATTGTCGTTGGCGTGACTGAAGCGGATGGCGATGCCCTTGAAGTTGATCGTCTGCCCGGGGCGGTAGAGCGAGCGATCGGTGAAGAACACCGTCTGCTCGCCGCTGCCCTCTTGCCGGGCGTTGCCGTGGGTGTAGAAGTCGTGCGAGCTGGAAATCTGGTGGTTCTTGTGGGTGACGACGACCATGTGCGCGCGGTCGCGGCCGGTGGCGATCGCGAACAGGCCGTTGGCGTTGGTGGAGCCGGTTTCGCCGGCGGACCAGCCGCCGTTGTTGCCGCGGGTCCACACCTGCACCTTCGCGCCCTCGATCGGAACGCCGGTGCGGTTGTCGGTCACCATCCCGGCCATTTCGGACTTCGTGTAATCGTGCCGGCTGACGAGCGCGAGGTCGGACACCCACACCTCGCTGTAGTTGACCGAGTTGTTGGTCGCGCCGAAGTCCTTCGCGTGGCTGACGATGAGGTAGTAGTACCCGGGCTTGAGGCCCGCGGGCGCCGGGATCACTTCCGTTCGCACCTTGTAATCGTCGGTGGCCGGCAGGTCGTGCTCGAACTCCAGTACCGGTTTCTTGCCGAGCAGCGCGCGGGCTTCCGCTGGCGTGAGTTGCTCGGGGCGCCACTGGGTCGCCTTCAGCCGCTCGACGTAATCCATCGCGACGACGCGGAAGTAGGCTTTCGTGATGTTCTTGTAGGTGACCTTGATCGTCGGCAGCGGGTCGGCCCACACGCGCTCGGTGGTGGCCGACGCGGACTTGCTCTCGATGTCCTGGATGACGTTGTAACAGAGCTGCCCGCCGGCGCTGTCCGGGAAGGCTTTCATCCCGGTCTGCGCGATTTCTCGCGCTTTGACCAAGTCGCCCTCACTTTGCACGACGCCCGCGAGCTGATACTGGGCCATCGCGGTGAGTTCGTGGGCGGCGTTGGCCTTCGCGAACGCTTCCAGCGCGGCCTTGTACCGGGCGTTGCGGTTCTCGCCGACGGCCTTGTTCCACCCGAACCGGAGTCGGTGCAGGTCCGCGTCGAGGAACGCGGAGCGGTCCTTGTCGTCCTTGTGGAACGCCAGCAGTTTCTTGAACAGCGCGATCGCCTTGATCGTCTTGTTCTCGGTGTCGGTGGTTTTCACGTCCCAGGCCAGGAACTTGTCGGCGGAATCGAAAACCGGCGACTCCGCGGGCAGTTCAAAGGCGTCTTGCGGCTTGGCCCCGGCCTGTTCGGCGGAGGTGTAGAAGCTGAGCGCATCGAACGCCAGGAAATCGAACATCGTCGGGCGGTACTTGTCGGCGATCCCGCCCTTGGGAAGCAGCGTGTCGTACTGCTGAACCGGGATGGCCTTGAGTTCCTTTTCGGCCGCAAGCGCCTTGTCGAACGTCTTGTCGATCTCCGCGAAGATTCGCGGTAAGTCCCACGTTTGAATGTCGTTACCCGGGGCCGTCCCGGTCGCGGTGCGCTGCGTGAACCGCCAGCGGTTCTGCTGGAAGTAGTGCCAGTACCAGTGAGCGAGGATCGCGTTCATCACCGGATGCATTTCGGCCGGGGCGGTGGCGATCGCGGCCTGCATCCGCGTGATCTTCTCCTCCGGCTTGTTCCCTTCAATGACGCCTTCCAGGTTGATCTTCTTGGCGATCGCCTTCACGGCCTCGGGGTAGTTCTTGTCCTTGAGCGCGCCGTCGATGATCGGGTTGAGGTGCTCGATCGCGGTCTTCGGCAGACCCTTGTTGACGGCCTCATCGACCTTCTTCCACTGCTCGTCGCGCGGCTTCTGCGCGGCGGACGTGGCGGCGATGAAGAGCCCGACGCCGGCGGCGACGAGCGCCAGTGCGGTGGCGAGGGTGACGAGTCGGTGCGACCGTTTCATCGGAGAACCCCACGGGGAAATGGTCGGGAGAGGCGCGACTGCGCCTGATTATCTTCTAGACGAGCGAGGGGACAAGGCGGATTGATCCGTTCTCGGCGCCGCACCCCGCCTTGACGGAACGCTCGCGGCTGTCGAGAATGCCAGTACGGCCCGCGTTCAGTCCCACCCGCCCCATCAGGTCGCGCGGAGTTTCCGCGGGGCCGTCTCGATCGAACCCGAGAACACCAACATGACCTTTTCACGGCGTTCGTTTCCGCACATACTCTCGGCCGCGCTGGTCGCCGGGGTCGCCCTGGTGCCGGTCGGGTGCGGCGGGCGCGATATCGACAAGTACACCGCGCCGAAGTCCTCCGAACCGAGCGGCCCCAAGTTCGGCGGGGGCGGCCCGGCGGCCGAGGGCGGCGAGTACCGGATTCTGGGCGCGATGTTCCCGGCCGACGAGCCGCAGTGGTTCTTCAAGCTGACCGGGCCGGCCGAGGCGCTGAACGCTTACGAGGCTGGGTTCGACAAGTTGCTCGCGAGCGTGTCGCTACCCGCGGGCGGGTCGCCGGAGTTCACCCCCCCGGAGGGCTGGGTTCGTGGTCCCGGGCGCGCCGGGATCGTGGTGGCGACGATCCGCACGCCCGACAACAAGTTCGAGGTGACCGTGACCTCTTCGACCGGCGGCGTCGTACCGAATCTGAGGCGGTGGGCCGTCGATCAGCTCGGCGCGCCGGGCTTCGAGGCGGCCGACGTTCCGAAGGCGACCAAGACGGTCGAGGCGAAGGGCGTGAAGGGGCTGCGGGTCGATCTGCGCGGCCCGAAGAACCCGGCCGGTAAGGGCGGCCCGTTCATGGGCGGCAAGTGATGTCTGGAACGTAGCCTGACTCTCCGAGTCGGGTCCGGGTTATTCAGCACCCGACTCGGAGAGTCAAACTACGTGAAGACGTGTGATTTGTGAGGCGCGTAAAGCCTCGCCGACCTCCCCTGCGGGAGGCCAAAGACAAAAACGCTTCGGTCAGTAACGGCTTCTCCCCGACCCCCGCGGCCCGCACATTCCGAGGACCAGCGATGAGCACGACCTCCCCGCACGCCCCGGGCGAATTCGGAGAACCGTCGGCCCGCACCGCGCCGGCTCGCGGACCCGCGTACTACGTCTGGAAGGGCGTCAAGGCGCTCGCGTCACTGCAACTCACGGTCGTGCTGTTTACGCTGGGCATCCTGCTCATCTTCTTCGGCACCCTCGCGCAGCTCGACCACGGCATCTGGACCGTCGTCGATCAGTACTTCGCGTCGTTCATCGTGTGGGTGCCGTTTGAACTGATCCACAAGTTCCTGGGCGTGTTCTGGAAAGAGCAGTTCGCCGGCGGCTCCGCGTGGGTCGGCTCGTTCCCGCTGCCCGCGGGGTACACGATCGGCGGCGCGATGATCATTAACCTCCTGGCGGCCCACGCCTTACGGTTCCGGCTCACCTGGAAGCGGGCCGGCATCTTCCTCATCCACGGCGGCGTCATCCTGCTGTTCGTCGGCGAAGCAACGACTCGCTGGTTCGCCGTGGAACAACAGATGACGATCCCGCAGGGGCAGTCGGTGGACTTCGCGGAAGACAGCCGGAACATGGAGCTGGCGTTCATCGACCGGTCCGGGGCGACCGAGGACAAGGTGACCGTCATCGCGCAGAAGCGGCTCATGAGCGCGGTCGGAGGCGCGCGGATCGCGCACCCGGACCTGCCGGTGGATGTCGAAGTCCTCAAGTTCATGAAGAACTCCGACTTCCGCGACCCCCGCCCGGGGGTGGACAACCCCGCGACCACCGGCGCCGGCACCGAGCTGATCGCGGTCGATGTGCCGGAAGTGTCTGGCGTTGATACCAGTTCGCGACGCAACATGCCCAGCGCCTACGTGCGGTTCTACAAGAAGGGAACCAACGAGACCCTCGGCACGTACTTCGTCTCGCTGTTGCTGTCGCTCCAGAACCACTCGGACCCGCTCCAGGTGGACGGCGCCACCTACCACGTGACGCTCCGGCACGCCCGGCTGTACAAGCCGTACCGCGTCCACCTCGACAAGTTCAGCTTCGACCGCTACGTCGGCACGAGCAAGCCCAAGAACTACTCCAGCGATGTGCGGGTGTTCGACGCGGACGGGAACCAGGTCCGCGAGCAGCGGATCGCGATGAACGAGCCGATGCGCTACGCCGGCGAGACGTTCTACCAGAGCAGCTTCGACAAGGCCGAAACGACCACGATCCTTCAGGTGGTCAAGAACCCCGGCCTCATCAACTTCGGGTTGTTCTACGCCACGATCGATTACATCGCCTGTGCGATCGTCAGCATCGGGCTGTTGCTGCACTTCAGCATCTACCTGATTCAGTTTCTGCTGCGGATGGCTCCGAAACAGACTGTCGTACTCACCGGGTACGCGCGCCTGTTCCCCTGGGCGATGCTGGCGCTGGCGGCGGTGGGGTTGCTCGCGGTGTTCGGGCGGATGACGCCGCGGGAGTACCGCGAGCCGTATGACCTGAACAACTTCGCCCGCATCCCGGTCATCGAGGGGGGCCGGCAGAAGCCGCTGGAGACGGTCGCGCGCGTCTACCTGCGCACCATTTCGCACCGCGAAACGTTCGTGGACGACAAGGGCGACACGCAACCGGCGATCCGCTGGTACATCGACGTACTCGCGGCCGGTGGCCTGGACGACGACTCGCCGGCGTGGGACCACAAGGTGTTCCGCATCGAGAACGATCAGGTGCTCGCCGACCTGAAGCTGCCCCGCCGGGAGGGGCTGCGGTACTCGTGGAAGGAGATCCGCACCCAGCGCGCCGAACTCGAAGCGCGGGCCGGGAACGCGCGCCGCAAGGCGCGGGCGAAGAAGCCGCTGGACCTGGCCGAGTCCAAGATGATCGAACTGGAGGACCGGATCGGCATCGTGCAGAGCCTGAACCGGCGGAAGGGCCTGAACCTGCGCGAGGAGGACACGCTGCGGCTGCTCCCGCCGGAGGGCGAGAACGGGAAATGGCAGTCGCTGGGCGCGCTCCGCGACGAGGCCGAACTGGCCGGACTGAAGGCGGCCCAGGAGGCGCTGCGGGCCGACCCCGACCGGCTGTTCAAGCTCTCCCCGCAAGAGGGCCAGATGTTCCTCCGCACCATCGCGCGGACCGACGTGTCCCGGCTCGACGAAGACCTCCAGATGCAAATGATGGTGCGGGCCGTCCAGATGCTGCGGATGCCCGCCAAGGATGTCCCGCCGGAGTTCCGCCCCGTGCTGCTGGAAGCGGCGTATATCGCGCTCAAGCCGGAAGACGCGGCGCGGGTGCGGGCCACGGCGGATCAGGAGCTTAAGGCGCGCACGACCCCGGCCGCGCTCGGCTGGGAGCGGATGATCTCCGCCTACCGCGCCGGGAAGGCCGACGAGTTCAACAACGCGGTCGCCGACTACCGGCGCGACCACCTGGCGAACGTGTCCGACACGCACGAAACGAGCAACTGGGCCGGGCGCCGGTTCTATGCCATCTTCAACACGCTCGGGGCCAACCGCACCGAGATCGTCTACAACCGGTTCGCCCCGTTCTTCCAGTGTACCGGGTTCTATGTACTCGGATTGCTCCTGGCGCTCGTCGGGTTCGTCCTGTACGTGGCCGAGGTGCCGCACTGGGCGGTGGCGCTGCGCCGATCCGCGTTCTACGTTCTGGGGTTAACGCTGGCCGTCCACATGACGGCGCTACTGGCCCGCATGTACATCATGGAGCGGCCGGGGGTGTTCGTCACCAACCTGTACTCGTCGGCAGTGTTCATCGGCTGCGGGTGCGTGGCCCTGTGCCTGGTGCTGGAGGTGATCTTCCGCATCGGCGTCGGCAACGCGGTGGCCGCGGTGCTGGGGCTGGCAACGACGATCGTGGCGCACAACATCGGCACCAACGACACGCTGGAGATGATGGAGGCGGTGCTGGACACCAACTTCTGGCTCGCGACCCACGTCACCACTGTCACCCTCGGCTACACGGCCACATTTGTGGCCGGGTTCATCGGCGCGCTGTACGTGACGATGCTGCTCGGGGCGGTCATCCGCGACTCGTTCCAGAGCACGGGCGAGCCGACGGTCGGGGCGCTGTTCGCGTTCGGCGTGGCCGCGGTGGGCGTGGTGGGCATCCCGATCGCGTTCCTCGCGTTCATGGCGACCGCGCTGGACAAATTCGAGCTGGTTCACCCGTTCCTCTTGTGGGTCGTGTTCTACCTGATCCTGGCCCTCGGCGCGCTCTACGCGCTGGGCCTCATGCTCATGCGGGTGGGGATGGAGGGCACCGACCCACACGGCAAGCCGCTGGCCGGGCACATCCCGGGCCTGGCCAAGCCCGTTGTCGCGCTCGCGCTCACCCCGGAGAGCGGGAAGATTCTGGGGATGATGGTGTACGGCGTGTTGTGCTTCGCCACGATGCTCAGCTTCATCGGAACAGTACTTGGCGGCATCTGGGCCGATCAGTCGTGGGGCCGGTTCTGGGGCTGGGATCCGAAGGAGAACGGCGCGGTGCTGATCGTGCTGTGGAACGCGCTGATCCTGCACGCCCGCTGGTGCGGGCTGGTGAAGGACCGCGGCACGGCGGTGCTGGCGATCTTCGGCAACGTCGTCACCGCGTGGAGCTGGTTCGGCACGAACCAACTGGGCATCGGGCTGCACGCCTACGGGTTCGACAGCCGGCTGGCCGACGGGTGCTTCAACTTCTGGGCGAGCCAGTTGTTCATCCTGGGGCTGGGACTGATCCCGGCGCGGTTCTGGCCCAGCGCCGCGCGCCGCGCGGCAGTGCCGACGGTGATCTCGGCATCGGTGCCCGCACCGGCGATCCCGGTCGCCCCGGCCCCGGCGCAACACGGTTCGCCGAACGGGGTGCCGCCGGCGTCGCCCAACGGCAACGGGCACGTCAACGGCAAGCCGAACGGCCCGACGCGGCGCGACAAGAAGAAGCACGGCAAGCGGCGATAGCGGCGGATCGTAGCGCCCGCGGGCGCGGGCGCTACGATGCGGTCCACGTCGCACACAACCGCTCGTAATCCGCGGGTGTGTCGAGATCGCACAAAACGCCGGCGCTACTCACCGCAACCTCTCGCACGTCCTCCGTGCGTGTGCGGAAGTACGCGTTGATCCCGCGATCGGCCGGCAGTGCCCGGATCCCCTCCACGTGGCGCCACGCGACCAGCGCGGGGTGCCCGCGCCGGCCCTCATACACCGGAACGAGAATCGAACGCGCCGGCTCACGGCGGAAAGCGTCACACAGGTCGCGCGCGACGCCCGAATCGAGGGTGGGGTGATCGGCGGGGGCCAGTAACCACGCGGTGGGTCGGGGAACGTGTTCTTCGATCCACGCTAGCCCGCGTTCGACGGTCGCCCGCATGTCGGGGGTGGGTTCGGCGAGTTTGCAGACATGCGCTCCGGCGGCTTCGGCGAGCGGGACGAGTTCGGGGACGTGCGGCCCGACGACCACAACCACCTGATCGGCCCCGCCGGCCAAGAGCGCCGCGACGACGTGTTCCAAAACGCTCCGGTCACCGAGCGGGAGCGACAGCTTCGGGCGGCCCATCCGCGAACTGTGCCCGGCCGCGGGGACCACAGCGACGATCACCGGTCGGTCTCCGCGTGTCGCGGGGGCGTCCAACTCCAGCGGGCCGCGTCGGTGCCGCCCATGTTGCGGCACGCGATCAGTTCCGCCACGATGCTCACCGCGATCTCCGGAACCGTCTGCGAGCCGATGTTGTAGCCCAGCGGGGCGTGAACCCGTTCGAGCGCCTCCGCCAGGATCCCCTTCGCGACCAGATCCTCAAAGATCATTCGGATCTTCCGCTTGCTGCCGATCATGCCGACATAGGCGCACGCGGTCCGGGCGAGGTGGTAGAGCGCCTCCTCGTCGTGGTTGTGCCCGCGCGTGAGAATCACCGCGAACGTGTGCGGGGTGAGCTGCGGGGCGAGGTCGCGGAGGGTCGTGCCGATGTCGCCGACGAGCCGGCGGCTCGCGGTCGGGAACCGCTCCGGGCTTACGAATTTGTCGCGATCGTCCAGAACCCAGATGTCGAACCCGACTTCCGCCGCGAGTTTCGCAACCGCTTGCCCGACGTGCCCACCGCCGACGAGCAAAAGCGTGACGCGCGGCGCCGCGGGCATGTACGCGACGCCCTGTCGTGTGCCGGGTTTTGGGTGAGTCGTGAGCGGGGCGAGGTTGGCCGCGACCGTTTCCCACGCCGGTTGCGCTGCGAGGTGCGTGACGGCCGCGCCGGCGGCGTCGAAGAGGTAGCGGTCGCCGACGGGAAGGCCGAGCGCGTCGCCGATGACGACGGCTTCGGTGTACCCGGCGCCGCGGGCGGCGAGTTCGTGTAGTTGGTGGTAGTAGTCGCTCGCGAAGCCGCACGCGGTGGCTGTTGTGAGCGGTTGGGCGAGGATCGTCATGCGCCCGCCGCAGATGAGGCCGTCGTCCCAGCCGTAATCGTCGTCCAGGCAAAAGGTGAGAACTTCCGGTTTGCCGGTGTCGTTCAACCCCAACAGCGCCCGGCGCTTGACCTCGGCCTCGACGCACCCGCCGCCGAGCGTGCCCGCTTGCGAGCCGTCCGGGTAAACGAGCATCGCGGCCCCGGCTTTTTGTGGAGTGCTGCCGCGCGTCTCCACGACCGCGCAGTACACGCACGGCCGCCGCCGGGCCAGCGCGGCGTTCAGTTCGGCGAGCAGTTCGCGCATGGCTACTCCGCCATCGTAACGCCGACAATGACCAGCCCAAAACCCAACGCGGCCTTCTGCCCGCCGGCGGTGGCCGTCACGCGGTAGTTCAAGAGAACGTGGTCCTTCGGCTTGGCCTCGATCGCGGGGGCTTCGGCCGGGGTCTTGTTCGGGAACAAGAGCATCACGCCGGGGTGCTTGCGGCCCGCGGACTTCCCGCTGAGTTCGTACAGTTCCTTCACGTCCATCAGGTCCGGCGTCTTGTCTTCGGAGGCCGGGCACAGCAAGCAGAACTCGTTGTACGGGGCGGTTCCCATGTGGTCGCCGTCCATGAGTTGTGCCGCGAGCCGTAGCGTGTACACGCCCGGTTTGACCTTCTGCTTGCGGTAGTCGATCCACTCGCTGGCGAACTTCACCGCCCCGACGACGGTCGTTTCCTCGACGTGCGAATACTTCAGCCCCGCTTTTGCCTGGTCGGCGGTCGCCTTCGTGTCGAGCGCCTTCGCGGGCCAAACGGTGCAGATCAGTTTTCCCTTCTCGTCCGACACGCTCATCGCCTGATCGGAGAGTACCTTCCGCACCGCGTCGCTCAGTTCCTTCGGCGGCTCCGCCTTCTCGACCTTCACGGTGAGCTTCGTGTCGGCGGCAAAAGACGAATTCGCCAACGTCAGGAGCACGGCGAGTGTGAGCGCGCGGTGGATCATGGTGTTCTCCAAAAAAGTAGCAGGCACACGGAGTGTGCCGTCGCTGCACAAAGGTATCGCGACGGCACACTCCGTGTGCCTGCTACGTTGAGTTAGCGGGTCACGAACGACCCGACGTAGGCGCCGCGACGGCCGCCGTCGTTCCAGGTCTCGTTCAGTTCCTTCCCGGTGAAACTGTGTTCGGTTGCCAGCGCCGCGGTCGCCTTCACGCCCTTGGCCAGCGGCGGGTACAGCGTGTCCTCGTTGCCGCACGCCTTGTCGTGGTCGGCGTCGATGCACCGGGTCTTCACTTTTACCGCGCCGGCCCTCAGCGTGGCGCAGCTCTCGCCGTCACAGTGGCAGATTTCCAGATCGAACGCCGCGGTCTTCACCGCGACCACCTCGCCCAGCAGCTTGCCGGCCTGCGACCTGGCGAACGCGACCAGCGCGTTGCGCTGGGCCGTGGTGGCCTTTTCGTCAACGATCAGAACCGAGCGGCCGGCGGCGCTCTGCTTGAGGCCGAGCGTGTCGGTCGTGGAGAGTACCGCGACGACGCCCAGCCCGTCGATCTTCGTGCCGTTGACCGAACCGGCATCGATCTTCCACGCCAGCACCGCGTTCTTGCCGGTCAACCCGGTGTCGGCGTTGGCGAAGCACGACCCGGTGAACACGTCACAGGTGCGGGCCTCCACGTACTGCCCGCGAACGGTCGCGGACGAATCGGACGCGAGCAGGGCCGACAGGAGCAGCAGAGTAGACACGGGGGAACCTCCGAACGTGGGTTTCGGGTGGGAGCGAATCCGTGAACTCATTGTTCCCCGAACGGCCCGATACGTCAAGCACGGGGTTCGGCAGATTCGGCGGTTGCTCGCGGCCGGCGCGTCCGGTACACTTCCTTACATCCCGCCTGCTCTCACTTTTCGCGAGAACTCCCATGCTCCGTCGGGTCCGTTGGTACGCCCTTTGCGCCTTACTGTTCGCGACGCCGCAAGCGGCTCTGGCACAGCCGGCGAAGCCGATCAGCTTCATTAACGACGTGGCGCCGATCCTGAAGGAGAACTGTTTCGCCTGCCACGACGCCAAGAAGAAGTCCGGCAAGTACGACATGACGACCTACGAGAAGATCCGCGCCGGCGGGGCCAGCGGCGATCCGGTCACCCCCGGCAAACCCGAAGCGAGCGAGTTCCATTCGCTCATCGTGACCACCGATCAGCGCCGGATGCCGCCCCGCGACAAGGGCGAAGCGGTTCCCAAAGACAAGGCCGCGGTCATCGCGCAGTGGATCAAGGAGGGGGCGAAACTCGACGCCGGCCTCGACCCGAAAGCCGATCTGGTGAAGGAGTTGCGCGTTCGGTGGAAGCCGCCGGTGCCCCCGAAAACCTATCCGTTCGCGATCATCGTCAACGCGCTGGCCTTCACGCCCGACGGCAAACAGCTCGTCGTCGGCGGACACCACGAACTGACCGTGTGGGAGATCAGTTCCGGCAAACTCGTGAAGCGGGTCTACACGCGCGCCGAGCGCGCTTATGGAATGGAGTTTTTGCCCGACGGCAAGCTCGCAGTGGCCGGCGGGCGCCCCGGGCAGGAGGGCGACGTTCGCGTCTACGACCTGAAGGCGAAGGGCAAGACCGAGGACGGCGTCGAGATTCTCGACGGGGTGAACGACAAGGCGGTGATGGTGAAGCACCTGTTTGATGTCGAAGATTCGGTGTTGTGCATCGCGATCACTCCCGACGGCAAGACGCTTGCCGCCGGCGGGTGCGACCGAGCCGTTCGGGTGTTCGATCTTTCGGAAGGGTTGGACAAGGCGAAACTGACGCAAACCGTCGAGAATCACGCCGACTGGGTACTCGGTTGCACGATTTCGGCCGACGGGAAGTATCTGCTCACCGCGGGGCGCGACAAAACGGCGAAGGTGTGGGATCTGAAGGCCAAGGAGTCGGTGGTGACGTTCCCGGAACACCAGAACATCGTGTACGGCGTCGCGGTGAAGGCCGACGGCTCGGCCGGGTTCTCTGTGGGCGCCGACAAGCAAGTCCGCACCTGGAAGCCCAACGGCGAGGGCAAACAGGTGAAGAACGCCGCCGGGCACGGCGACGAGGTGTTCAAGATCGTCGCCAACCCGAAGCAGCCGATGCTCGCGACTTCGAGCGCCGACAAGACCGTCCGGCTGTGGAACCTCGACACGCTCGCCGCGGGCAAGACGCTGTCGGGTCTGACCGATTTCGTGTACACGGTCGCGTTCAGCCCGGACGGCGAACTGGTCGCCGGCGGGAGCTACGACGGCAGCGTCGCGGTGTGGACCGTGAAGGACGGCACGACCGTGAAAGCCTTCAACGCCAGCCCCGGCATGGCGACGAAGGAGAAAGAGCCGGAGCCGAAGAAGAAGTGATGGCTCGTCAAATTGCTACACGGGCTGCTCGTTGGGGCGCCCGTGACCGCCGATGTGGTACGCGAGCAGCGCCAGGTGCATCAGCCCGAGCGGGCCGAGGACGCCCACGAACGCAACGTTCAACCCCGCTCCGAGGATCACGCGGCCCAGCGCGAACGTGCCCGCGAGCATGACCACACACCACACGATCCCGGACCAGCGGTTCAGCAGGATCATCGGCAGCACGGCCAGAGTCAACCCGCCGCGCGCCGGGCGCGTATGCATCAACTTCCCCGCGTCCTCCGCGGTCGTTTCCACGATCGAGAGCGGCTCCAGCGGGGCCAAAACTCCCTGATTGTAGCGAAACTCGGTCAACCGCCGGTGCAGGTGGTCGGCGAACGCGCGCAGCGCGACCGGATCGAAGCCGCTGAACAGGCCGTGTGTGTCGCCGTCCGGCCCGAGCACGAGGCTGAGGGCTGCTTCGGTTTTCTCCGGTTCGCTTGCGGGGAACACAAACAGCCGCAGCCCGCGCACCCATTCGAGTTCACACACGCGGGTGCCGCCGTGCCGGAGATGCGTGCGGGTGAACTTCAGCACGGCGGCACCGATCCCGCGCCACCAGCGGGCCATTCGGAGCCACTGGGCCGTTCCCCCGACGAACCACACCAGCAACTGCACCGCGAACACGCCAACGAGAATCTCCTCCCACAGCGGTCGGTTCGCGGCTTGGGAGTACACATAGCCGGTGAGGACGAGCAACCCGAACGGATACACCACTAACAAGATGATGAGACCGAATGGGATCCCCGGTCGATCGGCCAGTTCCGGTGCGCGGAACGTGTACGTGAGCGCGTCGCCGGTCTCGGTGACAGTCACTTCGACGGGGTAGAGAGTGAATTGGTCCGGCGGGTTCATGTCATTTCCGATACTCGACCGTGGGACGCGGCACAATACCCGGCGCGCCGTTTGCACCTTTTCGTGACGCAACCCGAACGGCGTTAGATGCTGAAATCTCGCTGGTACATCCGCTGACGGGCGACCGTTCATCACGAGGAGAAATCATGAGTACCGCGACCGCGAAGAAGGCCGAGGGCCCGACGTTCCCGACCCGCAACGACATCGCCGGCGACGCCCGCGCCAAGCTGGTGTCGCTGTTGAACCAGCACCTCGCGGACACGTTCGACCTGATGTCGCAGACGAAGTTCGCGCACTGGAACGTGAAGGGGCCGACCTTCATCGCGCTGCACAAGTTGTTCGACGAACTGGCCGAGAAATTGGAAGAGCACGTCGATGAGATTGCGGAGCGGGCGACCGCGCTGGGCGGGGTGGCGCTGGGCACCGCGCGCCAGGCCGCGGCGATGAGCCGCACCTCGGAGTTCCCGTCCGGCACGCACAAGGGTCAGGACGTGGTCGCGGCGCTGGCGGATCGGTTCGCGGCGCTGGGCAAGTCGGTCCGCGCCGCGATCGACCGGTCGGACGAACTGGGCGACAAGGACACCGCCGACCTGTTCACGCAGGTGTCGCGCGACCTCGACCAGTCGCTGTACTTCCTGGAGGCGCACTTGCAGGGGTGACTCGTTTTCAGCCGCGGAGCGGCCGCCGATGTTAGCCCGGAGTGAAGCAAGCCGAAGGCGCCGCGCAACCCCGGGAAACGGACACGGAGGGGAGCCAAGCCCCGGAGGGGCGACAGAAACCTGTGTGGGAGAAGGTTTCTGTCGCCCCTCCGGGGCTTCTTGTTTCGTCTTCGTTACCCGGGGTTGCGCTAGCAAAGCCTCGCTCCACCCCGGGCTAACATCGGTCGCCGCTCCGCGGCTGAAGAAACATGTGCGACACTTATCCGCACAGTTTCCAGGCGAGTAACGTCGCACCTCCGACTGCCAGCACCAGCCCCAAACACCCCTTGTTGACGACGCGCGGCGGGGCGCACAGCGCACGCAGTTCGGCTTCGGCCTCGTCGCACGCGCGGACGAATCCGGCGCGGTCGTCGATCTGCTGATAGTCCGATTCGTGGACGATCTTGTTCCGCACGGTCGCGACGAACCGGAGCTTCCGCACGAGCGGCTGCGGGAGCCGGGCCTGCACGCTCGTTACCTTCTCGTGAAGCCCCTTGCCGGTTGCCCCGATCTGCTCCAAGAGCGATTCCAGCGTCTTGACCCGCGTGATCGCCAGTTCGATGTCGCTCATGGGCTACGTCTTACCCAAAACGAGATCGCACACCCAGCACCCGCGAACGTGAACTTGCGAGGTGTCGCGGCAGTGAGCGAGGATGTCGTCGTTGTCGCAACCCGCGTCCTGGAGCGCATCGGCCAGGATCGGCATCGCGCTGAACTCACGCGACTCGTACATCTGACGCGCGAGGGTCAGTACGGTGTTGGTGCGCCATTCGGTGGCGCATGGAACTGGTTCTCGACCAGAACCGAGAATTTCGCGGATAAGGTTCGTTCTCTTCGCGCGGTCATCCCGTTCGGGAACGAACCGATAGTTGAACAGCGTCCGCAGACGAGTTTGTCGAGACGAAGGACGCTGGCGCCTTTCCCCCTCTTGGCCGTCACGGCTCCACGCGGCCAGTTCAAACTCTTGCGCCATCACTGCGGCTTCCTTGAGCCGCATCCAGAGTTCAAATGCTTCTGTTGGGCTTCCATCTGACGGACGGTCGGCGAGTTCCTCAAGGGATTCAACCGCATCCCGCAACGCGAGGAGTTGCTTGTGACCGACACCGGTCGGCGGGGCCTCCGACGGACTTCGCCAGAGGTAATCAAAATCCTGCCGGAGAGCTAGATAGACCAACAGGTACAGCTTGCGATCGCTGACGTTGGGAAACCGATCGAGCTGTTCGGCGGGTGAGAGCGTGGCCCACTCCGCGTCTTGGGTGGCACCCATTGTTCACCTCGCGCCGCGTCGTCCCGAGCGGTTCACGCCTTCGGGGCGAGGTTGGCGTTGAAGAACACCATCTTCCACGGGCGGACGGTCCACTTCAGGAACACGCCGGCGGCGCAGAACGGGTCGGCCTTCATCAGTGCTTCGACCGCCTCCGGCGAGTCGGCCTCGTAGATGATGAGCGCGCCGTAGCCGTCCTCCGTCGGGCCGGACGCGAAGAGCTGGTTCTTCTCGATCAGGCTCGTCAGGTACGCGCGGTGCGCCGGGCGGTGCGATTCCACCAGCACCTTGTCCTGACTGTATTCGATCACGGCGGCGTATTTCACCAGGGTTCCTCCGTCTCACGAACCGGTTCGACCACCATTCCGGGGCGCTCGGCCGGGAAGTATGCCCGGCTCAGCACCGCGTGCGCCCCGAAGAACGCCGCGCTGAACACCACGTCGCCGATGAACGTCCCGCGAGAAAACGGGATCGCCGCGACGTAACAATTTATCAGTCCCTGGAACGAATAACCGTAGTTGTAGGCCTGTTCCAGCCAGCTCACGAAGTTGCTGACGACGAAGAACACGAGTGCGGAACCGAGCGACACGCCGACCGCCCGGCCCAGCGACGCCGACCGGCGGAGGAACGTGTAGCCGATGAGCGCGTACCCGGCGAAGTACAGCCACGACAGCGGGTACGGCTCCCACCAGGAGGTCAGGAAGTACAGGCAGACGTCCTTCAGCACGATGGCGACCGCCGTGAACACAACGCCCTGCCAGAGGCCGAGCCGTGCCGCGGCAAACAGCCCCAGCGCCCCGATCACGGACAGGTTCCACACGCGGTATTCGCTGGGAAGGCTTTGAAAGGCGATCGTGAGCGAAACGGTGAGAGCCAGCCCGAACCCGGCGAGAGCCAGGGTCATCGGCTTGAAGTTCGGCGAGCCGGTCGGTTGTGTCGGTGCGTGCATTTACGCGATACTCCGAGGCGTGGAACGGCTTCAATGTAGGTATAGCGCACTCCGCGTGCAAGTCGGGTACAATGGCAGCACGCCGAAGATCACTGTCACCGTGAGGGTAATCACATGAAGCCCGATGATGACGATTTCCGCATCGGCGTGCCCGGGATCGGCCGGGCCGCGCTGGCCCCGCCTCCCAACGGGAGCCTCGGAGGGCTGACGCCGGCGGTTCGCCAGGAAATGACCCCGGAAGCGCCGCCCGAACTGCGCCCGGGTGAAACCGAACTCGGGCGCCCGCCGCAGGTACCCGCGGACCTCGCGGAGCTGTCGCCGGAAGACCTCGCGGCGCTCAAGTTGCTCGACGACGAGCAGGCCGCTCGCGATGTGGCCGAAGCGGAACTCTTGCTCGCGTCCGACCCCACGGGCCTCGGCTGGCTCGGGTGGTTCGGCTCACCGATGGTGTTCGCGTTCCTGCTTGGCATGACCGGCATTTTCGGCGTGTTTCTGTTCAATCAAACCGCGTCGCTCTTGCAAACGCTCGCCGCGGTGCAAGAGGACTGGCTCCGGTGGATCGGGTACGGTGGCCTCGGGCTGTTCGGCGCGTGCGTGCTGTACGCGTTCCTCCGCTTCGCGTTCATCTACGCCCGGATGCGCGAGAACCGGCAGTTGCGGATCAAGGGCATCAAGGAACTGTCGAACCGGACGCGCCTGCGGTGGCTCGCGGCGGCCAAGTCCGCCGAGGCCCGACGGCAGATCGAAACGTACCTGCAAACGTACCCGATCGAAACGGAGAAGGACCGCCGCACGCTCGCGGGGCTGGGCCTGACGGACGAGTCCATCGCTCAGTTGAAAGCGGTGCGAGTGGAGTTGCTCAACCCGGACAAGTTCGCGTCCACCGAACAGTGGTTCTCGCGCTTCCGCGATGGCTTTCAAAGTGTGATCGACTCGGCCGCCGACGGGCGCACCAAGTACTGGGCGAGCCGCATCTGGGTAGTCACCGCGGTGGCCCCGAACGCGGTGATCGACTCCGGCGCGACGCTGTTCTACACGTTCTCGATGCTCTCCGACCTGTGTCAGCTTTACAACCTGCGCGCCGGCCGCACCGGTACCGCGGTGCTGATGGGCCGGACGTTCTTCAACGCCTACCTCGCGGGGCAGGGGACCGAGTGGGAGAAGCTCGCCGAAGAACAGTACGACCAGCTCTTCCACGAGGCGATGAACGTGGTGGGTGTCGGCGTCAGTTCCAACGTGGTCGGCAAGGTACTCGGCAAGGTCGGCGCGAAGGTGACGACCGGCTACCTGAACCGCGTGCTCTTGATCCGCCTCGGCCGCTACGCCTCGCGCCTGTTGCGCCCCGTCGCTAAGGATTAGGCGAACGGCCGGTGTCAGCCGGCCGGTGATTGGACGCGGAGACCACCGGCCGGCGCACACCGGCCGTTCGCCGTACAGCTTGTCGATTTTTGCAGCCACGCTGCAGTCGGTGG
>CAZBXY010000087.1:0-25997 GCA_964495365.1 uncultured Frigoriglobus sp.
ACGAACGTCTGATACTGCTTGTTCGGCGGAACATCATCCGCGGGCACCAGGGGCACCGCAACGAGCAGCGCAACGACCGCGAGGGAAGCGATTCGCGACATGAGACTCACCGGAGGGAGGGCAGGGCGGACAGCGACAGTGTGACGCGGAGAAGAGGGCGGTGCAATGGGGTAAAGATGCGAGCTTGGCTTGACGGATTCGGAAAGTCGTGAAACAATCACGTTGGAGGTAGCACCTCCAGCACCATCAGCGAAACACCTCTAGCCGGGGTGAATTTGGTTGGTGCAACCCCAAGCCGGGAGAACCCATGCCAGACGACCTTTCGGTCGCACTGGAGCGATTGCGCACCTCTGCTCAACGGCTCAACCGCACCTCTGATGAAGCTGCAAAAACCATTCGGGAAATCGAGAGTTTTCTCGAAGAGTCCGGCGTTGACCTGTTCGCGACTGTCGAAGTACACACATGGAAGGTGAACGAGCCAAAAGAGGGGACGCAAGGGATGTTCCTCCAATACAAGGAGATGGCATCTGGGAAATACCGCATCGCCGTAGTTTATCTCACCTTAGATTCTGAATGCGAGGTGACTGAGGAGAGAGGAAAGGCGTGGGCGGAGTGTTCACGCAAAGAGAAACTTCAAAGCTATGCCAAGCTCCCTGAACTGCTCGTGGAACTCGCCGGCGAGTTGGAGGGCGAAGTCGCTGGCGCAGAGAGAATCGTTAATCAAGTTTCTCCCAATATCGCTGCGCTTTCCAAGAAGCGGAAGGGAGGTGCTTGATGCAACCGAGCGCATCAAATCGCCTCCCCGACGAAGCGCTGGTCGTGCGCGGTGGGCGGAACACGCCGGAACAGATCGACGAGAAAACCGGTCGCCATCACAGTGGTGTGGTCGGTGTCTCTGTCGAATCCGCGCCCGGATTGACCGTGGCGGAACTGGCTGCTAACCTGCCACATGGGCAGATCGGTGTGACAACGGTCGGCCGAGTGCGGGTCGCGGGTGGCGATGTGATTCCAACTTCGGGCCGAAGTCCCAATCACGCAACCCTGACAGGACTCCCGCCGGATGAGGTCAGTCGGTTGCTGACACCAACCCAACCCAATCCCGCGCGGGACGAGGATTAAGCGGACTGAGTGATGACCGCACATGTGATTACCGCCGATTTCAATAACGCCGACAGGTCGGGGCGCCTCCGCCTCAACCTGATCGGCTCAACTCGCGATTTTGCGCGTCTCGGGGTCCGACTCGAAGAAGGCTTGCGTATCGTGGTCCGCGACGATGACCTCGAAGCCGACGGAGAACTGACCTTTTCCACCGACGAGCACATCTGGGTGGCGAAGATCGACTGGAACGCGATTCGTCGGCTCGCCTGAGCTTGTGTGAGCGACTGCGCCGCGCGCTCGAGCGGGCCGTTCAGTTCGGCTTGCTATTGCCCGGCGAATGCGTTCCAATCTCCACCTTCCACGATTCCGCGTGCAGGGACGCGCGCCCGGACCGGGTCCGGGGGCGGATGGAACCTTCGCCATGATGGCCCCGCTGCCGAACCCCAGCCCGCCCGGCGACCGGCCCGAACTCCCGCGGGCGCGGTTCGAGGTGCGCACCGCGGCCGGGCGCACGGTCGGCCACGAGTTCGCATCCGACGAGTTCCTCGTCGGGTCGGCTGGCGGGTGCGACGTGCGGCTGCCCGCCGGCGCGCCGCCGGTCGCGCTCCAGTTCACCCGCAAGCCGGACGGCGTCCGCGCGCGCCGCGTCGCGGCGAGCCTCCCGGTATTGCTCAACGGTCACCCGCTCCCCGCCGGCACCACGCAGCTCCTGCGCACCGCCGACACGCTCGCGGTCGCCGGGCTGGTGATCGCGGTGGAGGTTCAAACGCCCCCGCCGGCGGAACAACCAGCGCCCGCGTACATTTCGCCGAAACTCGTTTCGCTTGATGACGCGCCCGCGCCGGCGGCCCCGGATGAACCGCTGGCGGCGGCGGCCGTGGCGCTCGCGCCGGACCTCGCGGACGAGTACCGCAAGCTCCGGGAGCGCCGGCTCGCGCTCGACGCCGAAGAGGCCGACCTGCGCGCCGCTTATTCGGCCCGCGACGCCGAACTCGTGCGGCGCCAGCGCACCCTCGACCAGCAGACCGAGGAACTTCAAACCGATCGCGAACTGTGGCACGGGCGCCGGCGCGCGATCGAGCAGGAACTCGCCGACCGGCGGGCCGAGGACGCCGCGGCGAAGGAAACCGAACTCGCGCGCACGCGCGCGGAACTCGCCCGGCTGCGGCAGCAGTGGCTCGACGAGTGTGGCCGGCAGCGCGAGGACCTGATCCGCCGCGACGAGCAACTCCAGACGGACCGGATCGCGTTCGGGGCCGAGCAAACTTCGCTGGAACCGCTCCTGCAGGCGGTCCGCGACGACCAGGCGCGCGCCGCGGCCGAGGCGCACGAACTCGCCCGGCAGCGCGACCTGTTCGCGGCCGACCGCGACCTTTTCGAGACGGCCCGCGCCACATTCGAGACCGAGCGCGCGGCCGAAACCGAGCGGCTGACGACGTGGGAAACGCATCTGCGGGCGCGCGACGAGGAGACGGCCCGCCGGGAGGAGCTGGTTCGCGCCGCGCGCGACGAATTCGAACGGGAGCGCGCGCGGTTCCAGGAGGATCTGGCCCGGCTCGAGCGCCGCGCCGCGGTGGTGGAGCGGTCCGAGCGCGACCTCACCGCCCGCACGCAGGAAGTCGATCTCCGGCTCGAACAACTGAAGCGTGACGCGGCCGAACTCGAAGAGACGCTCCGACTCGCGACCGGCGAGCAGGACCGGCTCCGCGCCGAGGCCGAACGGATCGCGCGGCAGAAGGCGGAGATCGACGCGCAGTCCGCGACGCTCGCCGAGCGCGCCGCAGAGATCGAGGGCCAGCAGGCGGTGGTCGCGGTGTTCCGCGCGAAGCTCGACCGCAGCCGGCAGGAGATGGAGCGCGAGGCGTGGCAACTGGCCGCGGCGCGGATCCGCGAGGACGAGTCGCACGGCGAACTGCTCAAGCGCATCCAGGAGGCCGAGGAGGTTCGCGCCGCGCTCAACGTGGTGCAAGCGAGCGCCGCACAGGAGCGGCAGCGGCTGGACGAGCGCGATTCGCTGCTCGCCGCCGGGCTGGAGGAGATCCGGCTCCAGAAGGAGGCCCTCGCGACCGAGGCCAAGCGGTTGCACGAGCGCGAGGCCGAGCTCGACGTTCGCGCCGCCGAGTTCGCCGAACAGGCCGGGACGCTCAAGGGCCGGATGACGCAGGCCCTCGACCTGCAGGGGCGGCTCGAAGCGGACCGGGTCGCGATCCGCGAGCGCGAGGCGGCGCTCGCGCAATCGGAAGAGGCCCGACAGGCGCTTCAGGAGCAGCTCCGGCGCCGGGCAAGCGAACTCGCCGAGCGCGCCCGGAACCTTGACGAGCAGACCCGGCAACTCGCCGCGGACCGCGCCGCGCTCGGCGAAACCCGGGTGGCTGCGGAGACCTCGCGCCTGACGAGCGAAGACGAACTCGCGACCCGTCGGCAGGAACTCGAAGCGCGCGCCGCGGCGGTGGAGCGCCAGAAGGCCGAGTTCGAGGAGAAGGAACAATCGCTGGCGCGCCAGGTGAGCCGGCTGAAGGACGTGGGGGCCGCGACCGCCGCCGAGCGGAAGGCGCTCGCGCAGGCCCGCGCGACGTGGGAGGCCGACCGGGCCGCGGCGCTCGAAGCGGACCGGGCCGCGCGCGAGCAACTCGAAGCATTCCGCGCCCGCGCCGCGGCCGACCTCGACGCGCTCCGCGCCCAGGCGCCGGAACTCGACGATCAGGCGAAGGTCGCGCTGGAGCGGCTCGAAGCCGCGCGCGGGATGCTCCGCGGGCACCTCGGCGAGCTGAACGAGTTCGCCCGCACCAGTCGCGCGGACCTCGAAGCGGCCCGCGCCCAGGTACGGCAGGACGCGGAGCGCCTGCGCGAGCAGACCGAGGCGCTCGACCGGGCGCGCGACGAGCACCGGCTCGCGGTCGCGGCGTTCCGGCAGCAGTTGATCGAGTGGCAGGGCACCGTCGCCGACATGCGCCGGTTACTTTCGACCAGCGAGAACCGGCTCGAAGCGAAGGCCGTGGCCGCGACGGAGGCCGCGACCGCCGCCGCCGATGCGTCGCGGCAGCTCGCGGAGGAAACCGACCGGCTGCGCCGCGAGCGCGAGGAACTGAGCGTCCGCCGCTCCGAGATGGAGCGGCACCTCTCGGACATGCGCGAGTGGTACCGCAAGAAGCTCCGCGAACTGGCGCACACCAACGCGAAGGACATCAAGCTCCACGAACCGGTGAGCCGTGAGTCCGTGAGCCGCGGCCGGAAGGGAGCGGGCGAGCCCCTTTCGGAGTCGGCACCAGGCCCGCTCCCTTCCGGTCGCGGCTCACAACCGGTCGTCGAAGAACTAGAACCCGGCGACCGGCAACTCGGCGAACTACTCCGCTCGCTGGCGCTGGTCGATGCCGACACGCTCGCGGCGCTATGGGCCGAAGCCACGCGACAGCGGCGCACGCTCCGGCAGGTGCTGCTCGCCAGCGGGGCCGTCACGCTGTACCAACTCGCGATCATCGAAGCCGGGAACCTCGACGCGCTCGTCCTCGGCCGGTTCCGCGTCATCGACCGACTGCGGGTCTCGCCGAAGGAAGCGATCTACCGCGTGTTCGACCCGAAGCGCGCCGCGGAGAGGTCCGGCGGAGTGTACCTGCTGCGGCACCTCGGCGAAGCGGAAATGGCCGACGCGGTGCGCCCGGACGAGTTCCGGCAGCGGTTCTCGGCGGTCCGCGACGCGGCCCACCCGAACCTCGCCGGCGTGGTCGAGGTACTCGACATCAACGGGCGCCCCGCCGCGCTGTTGGAGTGGTTGACGGGCGTCTTCAGCGCCGACTGGCCGCCGTTCGCGGCGCACCCGGGGTGCTGGGTGCGCCTGGCAACGATGGCCGCCGGCGCGCTCGACGCCGCGCACCGCGTCGGGCTGGTTCACGGGCGCCTCACGTCCGATTGTTTCTTGCTGCCGGCCGACGGCGTGCTGAAGGTGACCGGGTTCGGCGAACCCGCGTGGCTCGCGGGCGCCCCGACGGCAACCGAGGTGTCGTTCGCGGCCGATTTGCGGTCGTTCGGGCAGGTGCTGTTCGGCTGGTCGCAGTTGGCCGGCAAGAAGCGCGTCGCGCGGACGAAAGCGTTCCCGGAGGCGCTGTGGGCAGTGATCCGGCGCCTGGAAGCCGACGCGGAACCGCCGATGGCCGATACGGTCGCCTCGGCGCAGCCCTACGGCTCGGCGGGCGAACTGCTCGCGGACCTCCAGCGGATCGCCCGCGACACGCCGTTCAGCGACGACGCCTGGGAGAAGCTCTTGAAGCACGTCGCGGACCACACCCCGGACACCCCCGCGGGGCTGAAGAAAGCAGGGTAACACAAGCGCGTAGAGTGGCGCCCGAACCGTTGTCGGTTTCAAATTGTCCATCCATAATACCGAACCAACTCGGTGCGAGAATCGATCGTGCCACGGCAGATACTTCCACCTTCCGTTGTCGCGCGCCCAGCATCGACCAGTTACTTGAAGCTGGTCCGTGCGTTCCCGCTGCGCGCCATTCTCGACGACGAGGAACTCGCCGCAGCGCACGCGGTCCTGGATCGACTACTCCGGCAAGAACGGGACGAAGGCGCGAACGACTACCTCGACGTGCTGACCGACCTCGTGGAGAAGTACGAGCGCGAGGTACACCCGATCCCAGACGCATCCGAGGCCGACGTGTTGCGGTTCCTGATGGAGTCGAACGGGTTGAGTCAGCCGGAACTGGCGAAGAAGGTCGGGATCGCGCAGTCCACCATCTCGGCAGTGCTGAACGGCAACCGGTCGCTGACGCGCCAGCACATCGTCAAACTCGCCAAGTTCTTCCGCGTGTCGCCCGCGGCGTTTCTGCCCCACGGGTGAAGCCGGATAGCTCACTTTCGCGCCAACGAACCCCACCTCAGTTGTGTAGACTTGTGAGGTGTCGGCGCGGCCGACACTTCGTGCGGAGGCGCACGGCACAATTCTCCCAGCAGTCCGAGGGAATACCCCATGCGGTTCCTCGTCACCCTCGCGGTTCTCGCCGTTTGGACTGCTGCGGTTCGGGCCGACGAACTGGCAGCGATCGAGGCCGTGGAGAAACTCAACGGGCGGGTGCGCCAGGACTTCACCCGCCCCGGCAACCCCGTGGTGGAGGTGAGCCTGTCGAATCTCCTCGAGGAGCCGACGGAGCGGCCGGGCAAGATCCTGGCGCCGTTCCCGCACCTCGAGTTCGCGGACGTCAGCCACTTCTGGATCACCGACGACGACCTGAAGGATCTGGCGAGCTTCCCGCGCCTCACCGGGCTGCGGGTCCAGTCCGGGAAGGTGACCGACGCCGGCCTCAAGCACCTCGCGGCCCTCAAGAACCTCAAGTCCCTCGATCTCTCATGGACCGCGATCACCGACGAGGGGCTCAAGGAACTGGCCCCGCTCCAGAACCTGACCGAACTGGACCTGTCCCACACGACGGTGACCGACGCGGGGCTGAAGCACCTGGCCGCGCTGAAGAACCTCCAGGTGCTGCGGCTCCGCCGGGTCGATTTCACCGGGGCCGGGCTGAAGGAGTGCGCGGGCCTGGCACGGCTGAGTACCTTGGACCTGATCGGCGCGGCCGTCACCGACGAGGGCCTCAAAGGGATCGGCCAACTGAAGAACCTGACCACCCTCAACCTGAGCAAATGCGTGTTGTTGACGGACGCCGGCGCGAAGGAACTGGCCGGGTTGACCAACCTCGCCACACTGGACCTCGGTTGGACCCGGATCACGGGCGACGGGATGGAGCACCTGAGCGGGCTGAAGAACCTCACGACCCTGACGCTCGGCGCGGGGGGCCCGGGCACCAAGCACATCGCGAAGCTGACGCGGCTGGTGCGGCTCGGACTCGCGGTGACGGACGAGTGGGTCGAGCCGCTCAAGGCCCTGGTCGATCTGGAGTACCTCGACCTCGGAGAAAGCAACCTGACCGGTGAGGGGCTCAAGCACCTGGCGCCCCTGAAGAAGCTCACCTACCTGAGCCTGAGCGGCTCGGGGGTCACCGACAAAGGGCTGTCGGGGGTCACGCACCTGGAGAACCTGTCCGAACTCGACCTGAGCTGGACGAAGGTGACCGGGGCGGGGGTGAAGCAACTGAGAGCGCTGAAGAACCTCCGGGCCCTCGACCTGTCCACCACGAAGTTGACCGACCAGACGGTGCGGGGCGTGGGGAGTCTGACCGGGCTGACCAAGCTGAACCTCTGGGGCAGCCGGCTGACCGACGACGGGCTCAAGGAGCTGGCCCCGCTGACGAACCTGCGCGACCTGAGGGTCACCAGCGAAGGCGTGGGGCTGACGGAGGATGCGTTCGAGCACATCGCGGGGCTGCCGAAGCTCCGTCGCCTGGACGTGTGGGTGCGCCACATGGGCGCGGGGATGAAGCACCTGGCCCGGCTGGAGTACCTCACCGATCTGACGTTCGGGGGCGGGAAGATGGACGAGGACGGGCTGAAGGGGCTGGCGGCGCTGACGACCTTGACGCACCTCTCGATGATCGAGTGTACGGTGTCGGAGACTGCGGCCGGCCGGTTGGCGCCCTTGACGCGGCTGAAGTCGATCGACTTGCCGTTCTACTGGTCCCGGGACCCGGCGCTGAAGGATCTGACCGCGGTCAAGTCGCTCACCTTCGTCCGGGTTCCGGGGGACAAGGTGACCCCCGCCGGGCTGCGGGAGTTCCGCAAGGCCCTCCCCAACTGCGAGATCAACTGGTAGGCGCCGACCGGGGCCGCGGTTGGGCTTGTCGGGCGGTTCCGATCGCGGGTAGCTTTCCCGCCCCGAGTCGTCCGGCCCCCGAGCCGCCGCGACCGGTCCACGGAAGGGCATTGACATGGTACGACGGAGCGTAGGCGCGGCGGTCGCGGTCGCGGCGGTGGGAGCGGCGTTCGTGACTGGCGCGGCGGTGCCGACGAAATCCGACAAGCCGCGGGCCGAAGTGCGGGTCGATCACGCCAAACCGATCGTGCTCGGCCAGAAGACCGGGTACTTCAACATGGCGCGGGTGATGCGCGAGTACAAGCGGGCCCGGACCGCCGTCGAGCGGCTCAACGCACGCAAGGACCGGCTGAGCGCGAACCTCGTCGGGCTGCGGAACATGCACGCCGAACTTCAGGCCGCCGTTCAGCGGACCGCCGACCCGAAGAAGCGCGACGAACTCGCCGGCGGGCTGATAACGCTCGCCCGGCAGATCGAGGACACGGACCGCGCGATCCGCAAGATCCTCGACAACCGGGCCGGGATCATCATCGTCGAGCTGCACGACGAGATGCGCCAAACGGTGGCCGCGGTCGCCCGCGACAACGCCCTGGTCGCGGTGCTGGCGTACCCGGACGCGGTGACGCCCGAAGAGGCCGACAACCCGATGCTCAAGGAGTTGCGGCTCAAGCCCCCCGCGGCGCACCCGTTCTACCTCGACCCGTCGGTCGATTACACCGACGAGATTCTGCGCCGGCTGAACGACAAGTTCGACGCTGAACACGACTGACCCGCCGCGCATTTTTTCCTCGCGTTCCGCTCGCGCCGGCGCACGCGCCTCGGCCCGGCGCAATCGGATGCCGATCCAAACGACCCCGACCCCGGGGGCGAAACGTCTGCCCCGCGACGCGGTTGCGTGATCGCCGGCGGGTTCGCGCGTCGCGCGACCCCGCTCACCTTCTGACCCGCGCCATCGGCTCACGGTCGGGCGCGAATTGGCGCCGGTCGTGTTGCGCACTACGAGTCCGTGCCGAATCGTTTCGGCCCGCGCCGCTCGTCGCCCTTCCCCGCGGTCGGCCCTCCCGTCACTTATTCCGCCGGTTGCCCGTCCCCTGCGCGGCACCAGGCCACTCACGGGGAAACCGCAATGGCACCCGCACGCTCCGCCGTTCTCGCCGCCGAAGAACTCGACGCCCGCACGCTCCCGGCGGTCCACAACCTGACGACCGCCGGCGCGGAACTCGCCGCCGACGGGTTCATCGCCCGCCAGGTCGCCGCCCAGCCGACCGGCACCGGGCACATCCACTCGTTCGTCCGCGTCCAGGGCGCGGCGAGCGGGGGCGGGTTCCAGCAGGGCTACAACACGACCGCGCGCCCGCTCCAGTTCGACGAGAACAAAAGCCCGGTGTTCACCCGCGGGCTGACGCTCGGTCAGGTGCCGGTCGTGGTCGTCAACGGCGTGCCCTACCGCGAGTTCCTGCTCGACATCAACCAGAAGTCCTCGGCGCCGCGGCTGTCGCTCGATCAGGCGCGGGTGTTTCTGGGCGATCGGCCCGACCTGACCGGGTACAACGCGGGCACGCTCGCCGGCCGAAGCGCGGTGTTCGACCTGGACGCGCACGGCGACGTGTCGCTGGTACTCGACGCGCGGCTCAATAGCGGCAGCGGGGCCGGCGACATGGTGCTGCTGGTCCCCGACGCGAACTTCGCCGGCGCCGACCCGAACACCTACGTGTACCTGTACTCGCAGATGGGCGGGGTGAGCGGCGCGTCGGCCAACGGCGGGTTCGAGGAGTGGGCGGTGCGGTCCACCGGCGGCCAGTCGGCGCCCGGCACGGCGAGCCTGAGCGGGTTCGTGTTCCTGGACGCGAACAACAACGGCGTCATGGACGCGGGCGAGGGCCTTCAGGGGGTGACGGTGCAGCTCCAGGGGGTCGATGACCTGGGCAACACGGTCGTGCTGACCGCGGTCACCGGGGCCGACGGCTCGTACTCGTTCACCGGGCTGCGCGCCGGGACGTACAGCCTGCTGGAAACGCAGCCGAGCGATCCAAACATCCTCGACGGCAACGATTACCTCGGCACGATCAACGGGGAAACGGTCGGCTCGTCCGACAACGACCGCCTGTTCGACATCCTCCTGGGCATCGGCCAGAGCGGCGTGAACTACAACTTCAGCGAGGTGCCGTTCACGGAATGACCGGGTCACGCGCCGGACGGGTTCTGTCCGGCGCGGCCGAGCGCGTACACCACCAGCGGGTCGGCGAGGTCCGGGGTCGTGAAGTCGCGGACGTGCGTCATTCCGAGCTTCTCCATCACGCGCCACGAGCCGCGGTTGGTGACCAGCGCCGCCGCGACCACGGCCGTTACTTCCGGGTCCGCGAGCGCCCGGCCCACGAGCCGGCGCGCGGCCTCGGTAGCGTACCCGCGGCCCCACGCGGCGCGGCGGTAGCGGTAACCGAGTTCGAGGTCGGTGGCGCGGGTCCACCCGGCCTCGGCGGCGAACTTGTACAGCGTCGAGGGCCGCAGAAAGACCCAGCCGATAAATGAATCGCTCGCCGACTCGAACACGGCCCAGACCCCGCGCGTCGGGCCGATGTCCTGCGGCAGCCAGACGGTGCGGATGCGCTCGCGGTAGGCGGCCACGGACGGGATCGTGAACGGGCCAATGTACCGCATCACTTCGGGGTCGGAGTCGAGTTCGAAGGCGAGTGCGGCGTCCGCGTCGGTGTCGGCGAACCGCCGGAGCCGGAGCCGCTCGGTTTCGAGAACGAAGTCGGGGTTCACACGTCACCGCGAAGATTTCTGTCGAACCGCCGGCGTGAGCCGGCCGGGTTGTCTCTCGTCGCCCGACTCGGAGAGTCGGGTCGGGTGCGGACCCGAACTCCCGAAGCGAAGAACCCGGCCGGCTCACGCCGGCGGTTCGACGACTAATGTGAAAATATTTCCAGTTTTACTTGACAAGTGTTCACTTATCACCCATACTCCCTGAATAGAAGCGATTATCGCTTCTTGGGAGATTTCTTCGGCGCGGATTTCGCCAGTTTCTTGACGACCTTCGCTGGCTTTTTGGCCGGTTTGGAGGCCACTTTCGTTGTCTTTGCAGGGGTTTTCTTTGCCGCCTTCTTCGGCGCAGGTTTCTTCGCGGCCGTTTTCGCGGCCAGCTTCTTTGCGGGTTTCTTCACAACGGCCTTCTTCGCCGCGGGCTTCTTCGCTGGCGGCGCGGCCACGTTTGCGCCTTCGAGCTTCTGCAGGCGATCGTGGTCGTCGAACGTGGCCGTGAGCGCGCCCTTGCCGTCGCCGATTGTCAGAACTCCGCCCGCGACGGTCGCGGTCAGGTGGTAGTCGTGCGCGTAGGCGGTGAGCGCGGCGCGGTGGTCGAACACCGGCAGCGCCTTGACCACCTTCGGGAACACTGTGAGGACGCGGTGCAGCGGATACTTCTCCGCGGCCTTCAGTCGGTCGTCGCGAACCAGAACCGTCGAGTGGTGCGCGCCCTCGGGCGCGACGAAGTGGGCGTCGTAGTCGAGTTCGCGCGCGAGGACGATGCCGAGTACGTCGGTCGCGTGTTTCGTCAGCTCCGCGCCGAGGAGCGGTTCGAGCGAGAACCCGGCGTGGGCGAACATCGGCACGCCGATCCGGTGCGCGGTGACCCGCACGAGGTCGCCGAGCGCGCGGTTGGTGAGCGACAGCTTCAGGTTGCGGTTCGACCACGCCCACAGCCACGAGTCGTTGCTGTGCGTGTGGGTGCCGAGCACCGGGGCGTCGAACTTGAGCTTACCGAACGCGAGCGTCTCGGTCGCGACGGTGTATTCCCACTTCGCGCCGTCGGCCTTCTGCGCGACGAGTTCGGCGAGCCGCAACTTGCGGTCGAACGCCGTGGCGACGTGCCGGTGATACAGGGCGATCAGTTGCTCGTCCATCGCGGGCCTGTCCTACTTCCGAATCGGTGTGGTCTTCAGTTCCCAGCCGGTCGGGCCGATGCGGGCGTCGAAGGCGCCGGTACCAGTCGTCCAGTAGGCCGGACCGATCTGCAGCGCCTGGATCTCGCGCTCCTTGTCCGGGAACGGGAGCCGCAGGTCGGCATCGACGTGCAGCACCAGCAGGTCGCCGGGGTCGCGGCCGATGAACGCCGATACCGGTTGCCCCTTGTGCGCGTGCGCGAGGGCCGGATCGACCGGCACCCAGCCCACGCCGGCGACGAAGAACTCGGCCCGGATGTGCGGGTGGTCGTGGTCCGTCTCGGTCGGCGTGCTGTTGGCCTTGCGGGGCCGTGCGAGTCGGCCGACGAGCGCCCGCGCGGGGATGCCGTTTGCCCGAAGCGCGCCGACGAAGATGTACGACATCCCGCCGCAGTCGATCGCGTTCGCCCGGCACGCGACCGACGCCCGCTTCTCCTCGTCCGGGTCGTAGCGGTAGCGGAAGTCGGCCCGGAGCACCTCCAGCACTCGCGCCGCGAAGTCGATCTCGCTCTCGTCCTTCTCGCGCGGGAGGTTCTTCGCGGTCAGCCACTCGCGGAAGGCCCTCGCGTCGTGGTCCGCGTGGGTCGTGGACGACAGGTAATACTTCTGCTCGACGGCGTTGGGTGCCCGGACCTCCGGCGGCGCCTCATCAGGCGTGAGGGGAACCAGCTTCCGCGCGCGGAGCGTCGCTCGGATTTCCAGCGTCATCGAGATGCCCGTCCCGGCCTTCGGCGCGGCGACCGGAACTTCCGCGTACCGCACCTTGCGGCCGAGCGGGCTTTTCTCGGTCACCACCTTGCCCGCGGGGTCGGCGGTCACCTTCACGACCTCTTGCGAGGGGAGGTTCGGCGGCTCGGGCTGGAAGATCATCCACCTGTTGGCAACGAAGGTTGTGGTGCGGATCTCGTAGGTGATCGTCGCATTCACGGTCTGCCGGTCGGTCGTTTCGAGCTTGAGTTTGGGCGGCTGCGCGGGCGCGGGGCTGACGAGGAAGAGCAGGGCGATGAGGGCGCAAACGAAGAACCTAACCCCCCGGCCCCCTTCCCTAAGAAGGAAGGGGGAGGAAGACCTTCGGAACGCGGTAACATTCGGAAACACGCTGGAGGTGACGCGAGTGTTCACCCCCTTCCTTCTTAGGGAAGGGGGCCGGGGGGTTAGGTTCTTCACGTCACTCATACGTTGTAGGCCTTGCTGGTGGTGCTGCCGCCGCGGCCGGTCCAGTTGGTGTGGAAGAACTCACCGCGGGGCTTGTCGAGCCGCTCGTAGGTGTGCGCGCCGAAGAAGTCGCGCTGGGCCTGGAGCAGGTTCGCCGGCAAGCGGGCGGTGCGGTAGCCGTCGTAGTAGGCCAGCGCGCTGGAGATGGTCGGCAGCGGGATGCCGTTGGCCGCCGCCACGCCGACCACCCGCCGCCACCCGCTCTGCGCCTTGCCCAACTCCGCGGCGAAGTACGGGTCCACCATCAGGTTGACGAGCTTCGGGTTCTTGTCGAACGCTTCCTTGATCTTGCCGAGGAACGCGCTACGGATGATGCACCCGCCGCGCCACATGAGCGCGATGCCACCGTTGTTCAGCTCCCAGTTGCTGGCCTTCGCCTGGGCGGCCATCAGCGCGTACCCTTGCGCGTAGCTGACGATCTTGGCCGCGTACATCGCCATCTCGACATCGGCGATGAACTGCGCCTTGTCGGCCACCGGCTGCACGGCCGGCCCGGCCAGCACCTTCGCGGCCGCGACCCGCTCGTCCTTCTGGGCCGAGAGGCAGCGGCTGAACACCGCCTCGGCGACCAGCGTCAGCGGCACGCCGTTGTCGGTGGCCGCGTCCACCGTCCACTTGCCGGTGCCCTTCTGCCCGGCGGTGTCGAGGATCATGTCCACCATCGGCTTCTTGGTGTCGGGATCGACGTACGCCAGGATGTCGGCGGTGATCTCGATCAGGTAGCTGTCGAGGACGCCCTTGTTCCACTTGGTGAAGGTGGTGCTCATGTCCGCCGGCGACATCCCGGCGAGGTCTTTGAGCAGGTTGTACGACTCGCAGATGAGCTGCATGTCGCCGTATTCGATGCCGTTGTGAACCATCTTGGTGAAGTGGCCGCTGCCCTCCGGCCCGACCCAGTCGCAGCACGCGGCCTCGGCCCCGCTAGTGTCCTTCACCTTCGCCGCGATCGCCTGGAAGATCGGCTTCACCTCCGGCCACGCGCTGGCGTCGCCGCCGGGCATGATGCTCGGCCCTTTCAGTGCCCCTTCCTCGCCGCCCGACACGCCCGAGCCGATGAAGCGGATGCCCTTGGCGGCCAGCGCGTGCATCCGGCGGCTGGTGTCGGGGAAGTGCGTGTTGCCACCGTCGATCAGGATGTCGCCCTTGTCCAGGAGCGGCGAAACCTGATCGATGACCGCGTCCACCGCGGCCCCGGCCTTGACCATCATCATGATTTTGCGCGGGCGCTTGATGCTTGCCACGAAGTCTTTGAGGCTGCTGGCCCCGACGAACTTCTTGCCCTTGCCGCGGCCGTTCACGAACGCGTCCACCTTCGAGGTGTCGCGGTTGAACACGGCGCAGGTGAACCCGTGCGACTCCATGTTGAGGACGAGGTTCTCGCCCATGACGGCGAGGCCGATGAGTCCGATGTCCGCGGTGGGGCCGGCCATGACGGTGGTCCTTGTTGGTGGTTGGGTAGCGTTGGCGGGACCATTCTAGCAACGGCCCGGCCGACAGGAAGCCTCTTGGCGAAGAACCGCGGGCTATCAACAATTGAAGTGTGCCCGCCCAGCGCCGGGCACCAGGAGCGCTCATGGCCGACCCGACCGACCCGACCCGGACCGATCCGAAGGTGCGCGCGGTGCGGTCCGCGGCGAGTACCCGGGCCGACGAGACCGTTCCGGCCACCACGCGCCCGGACGCGCCGGGGCCGAACTTCGGCCCGCCGGCGGCGCCCGGCGAGGTCGGCACGCTCGGCCCGTACCGCGTGGTGAAGCAACTCGGCAAGGGCGGGATGGGGATCGTCTACCTGGCGCTCGATACGCGGCTCAACCGCAAGGTCGCGCTGAAGGTGATGTTGCCGGAGTTCGCCGCCGATACGCCGTCGCGTGACCGGTTCCTGCGCGAAGCTCAGGCCGCCGCTCAAGTCTCTCACGACAACGTCGTGACGGTGTACGAGGCGGCGATCGCCGGCGTGCCGTACATCGCCATGCAGTTTCTCCGCGGATACCCACTCGACGAGTACCTCAAGAAGAAGGGCAACCCGACGCTCGCGCAGACGCTCGACCTCGCCCGCGAGGCGGCGCTGGGGTTGGCCGCGGCGCACGAGATCGGTCTGGTTCACCGCGACATCAAGCCCGCCAACCTGTGGCTCGAAGCGCCGAGCGGGCGCGTGAAGGTACTCGACTTCGGTCTGGCGCGGCCGATCGAACCGAAGGGCGATGCCGACCTCACCAAAACCGGGGCGATCGTGGGTACACCGGCGTACATGTCGCCGGAGCAAGCTCGCGGGGAGAAGGTCGATCACCGCACGGACCTCTTTAGCCTCGGCGCGGTGCTCTACCGGCTCTGCACCGGGCGCACGCCGTTCGAGCGGCCGACCACGATGGCGGTACTCATGGCGCTGGGCACGGAGGAACCGGAACCGGTCCTGAAGCTCAACCCCGCGGTGTCGCCGGTTCTGGCCCGGTTGATTCACCAACTGCTGGCGAAGGACCCGGCGCAGCGCCCGCAAACAGCAGTAGAAGTCGCGGACCGCTTGAAGGCGATCGCGGACCCCCCCTGGCTCGACCCGGACGCGGACCCGCGCGCCGCCAGCCCGCAACCGCTTCCGCAGGTGGTGAACGCGCCCCTTCAGGTGACGCTCGGCCCGGAGATCAGCGCGTTCGACGACCTGGACGCCGGCGAACCCGAACCCGCCGAACCGCAACCCGCGCGGCCGACGGGCAGGAAGGGGTTGTGGCTCGGGGTCGCCGGCGCGGTTATCGGCGCGGTACTGGTGGTTCTCGTCGTTCTCGTCGTCGTGCTCTCGCCAGGAAAGAAGGACGGGGCGAAGACCGACCCGCCTCCACCCGATGCGAGGAAAGACGTTCGGCCCACGCCGGTCGTCCCCAAGAAGGAGACGCCGGCCGATCCCGACCGCCGGGCGGCCGAGTACGTGCTGTCGATCGGCGGAACGGTGCAGGTCAACAACTCCAACGTGGACATCGTGCGGCCGGTCGATCTGCCGACCCAGTCGTTCACCCTGACCAAAATCTGGCTGCGCGACAACAGGCAGGTGACCGCCGCCGGGCTGGCCGCGTGCGCCGGGTGTACGTGGTTGCGGCACCTCGACCTGGTCAACACGGCGGTGACCGACGCGGGTCTGGCACACTTCAAGGAGAGCAAGAACCTGTTCGTTCTCGACCTCGACCGGGCACCGCAGATCGGTGACGAGGGACTGGCGAGCTTCGCCGGCTCCACCGCGATCGGGCACCTCTGGCTGGGCGGCACGGCGGTGACCGACAGGGGCCTGGCGCACTTCCGCGCGTGCAAGAGCCTGCTCAGCCTGGATGTGAAGGGAACGCAGGTCACCAACGAGGGACTGATGAACTTCAGGGGTTGTGTGACGGTAACGCGGTTGTACATCTCCGACACGGCCGTGGGCGACGCGGGCCTGGATGTCTTTCGCGGCTGTAAGGGGCTAACGCTGTTTGAAGCCGAGCGCTCGCAGGTGAGCGACGCGGGGCTGGCGCAGCTCCGGCACCACACGGCTCTCCGGGACGTGTACCTGACCGGCTCGGGGATAACGGCCCGCGGCGTCGCAGACTTGCGGGAAGCACTCCCGGGGTGCAACGTCTCGTGGACCGGCCCGAAGTGACGCCCTAACTCCTTTCCCCGGCACGAGAAGCGAAACTGCGCGACAGTTCGGCGAAATCTCTTGGCAGACGGCGGCCGAAGAATCAGAATAGTACGGTCCCTCCCACTCCTCCTCGCAGGGTGGACCCATGGCCGATGCAAACGCCCCGAACGACGCCCGCGGGGCCGTCAAGCGCCCCGCGTTCGGCTCCGGCTCCAATCCCGCCCCGGGCGCCTTGCCCTCCGGCGCGCCGTCCAAGATCGGGCGGTTCGAACTCCGCGCCCTGCTCGGCGAGGGCGCGTTCGGGCGCGTCTACCGCGGGTACGACGCCGAGCTGCGCCGCGAGGTCGCCATCAAGGTGCCCCACGCCGCCAGCCTCAACGACGAGTTCCGCGAGCGGTTCCTCCGCGAGGCCCGCGCCGTCGCCGCCATCCACCACCCGAACGTGTGCCCGATCTTCGAGGTCGGCACCGAGGGCACGATGCCCTACATCGTCATGCGGTTCGTCGCCGGCACCACGCTTGCGCACATTATCGACAATCTCAAGACCCCGATGCCGATCCGCAACGCGGTCATGATCGCCCGCAAGCTGGCCCTCGGCATGGCCGCGGCCCACGCCCAGGGCGTCACCCACCGCGACCTCAAACCGGCCAACATCCTCTACGAAACGGCCAACCGCGAGGTCCTCATCACCGACTTCGGGCTGGCCCGCGTCGGCGGCGACGTCAACCTGACGGCGCGCGACTCGTTCCTCGGCACCCCGGCGTACACCTCGCCCGAACAGGCGAATCGGAAAGTCGAGCAGGTCGGCCCGCTGTCGGACGTCTACAGCCTCGGCGTCATCCTTTACGAGATGCTCACTGGCGACGTGCCGTTCAACGGCTCGGTCATGGAAGTCGCCATCGCCCACTGCATCACCAAACCCGACCCGCCGTCGAGCCGGCGCGCCGAGATCGACGCGAAACTGGACGCGATCGTCCTGCGAACGATGGAGAAGAAGCCAACCGACCGGTACAAGTCGGCCCGCGAGTTCTCCGACGTGCTGACCGAGTACCTGCGGCCGGGCGATTCGACCGCGGTTCAGCCCGGGTCGGCCCCCGAACTGCCCTCGATCGGGCTCGCCGGCGGGCGCGAGCCGGAACCGGCCGTGGAGACCGTTGCAGAGAATCGCTCGGAGCGCCGGACGGCGCCGGTCGTCGATCAACCCAAGCCGGCCAAAGCCTCCAAGCCGGCCCCGCCGCCGATCATCGAACTGGACGAGGACGAGGACGAGGAGGACGCGGACGCTGGCGCCCAGGCGACGAAGGAGACGCGCCGCTCCGAGGCCCGCAAGACCACCAAGCAATCGAAGGCCGTCAAAAAGAAAAAGAAGGAGGAGGACGAGGAGGACGAAAGCCCGTTGGCGGCGCTGCTCCAGAACAAGATGGCCTGGGCCGGGGTCGGGCTGTCGGCGCTTGCGCTGGTGCTGCTGATCGTGTTCGTGGCGGGCAACCGGGGGCCGAAGACCAAGACCGTTCAGAAGGCGGACGGCCCGCCGGTCGAGGAGTCGAAAGGCGGCTTCAAGGCTCCGCCGCCCCAAAACTCGCAGGCCGATCAGAAGCCACCGGTGGCCCCGGCGGCCTCGGCTGCGGACCTCAAGTTGCGGAACCTGGTGCTGGGTCGGTGGCGGATCACCTCGGGCATCGACGATGTCGTGCCGGCCCAGGAGATGGCGAAGTGGAAGGCGGACAAGATCTACATCTACTTCGATTTCAAGTCCGACGGGCTGGTCTATCTGGGGATCGACTCGTTCGATGTGGAAGTGCGGGTGCGGCTGGCCAAGGATTTTGTCGCGATCCCCTTGAAGTACCGGGCGGCCGGGTCCGACAAGCTGGAGTTTTTCGACGTGCCGCAGGGGTTCGAGCAGGCCGGCGCGTTCGGGCGCGGGGTGCAGATGTCGGTGAAAATCGACGGCGACGACATGACCCTCAAGCACAACAACGAAACCGTGAAGCTGATCCGCGTCGTACTCAACTGAGCGGCCCGCGATCGGGGTATCCTGTCGGCCCCGGCCGCCCGACGAGGTGCGGCCGGGGCCGTTATTGTCTGCCCTCAAATCGGGAGAAATGGCCCGGCCTTCACGTTGTTTCATGCGCGAGGCCGCGCGCGACCGGGAAGATGCTTGGCACCGGCCGGGGTATCAATCACAATACACACACCGGCCCGCGTTCCTCACCCAACAGGTTGAGCTGCCCGATGCCCGATCCAAACTCTCACGACGACGGGACGAACGCCGCCCCGCAAGCCGCGTCGGGGCCACGGCCCCCCTACGCCGCCGGGCCGACCGAACCGGCGACCCCGCTGCGGATCGGCCGGTTCGAGGTCCGCTCCCTGCTCGGCGAGGGGGCGTTCGGGCGCGTGTTCCTGGCGTTCGACGCGGAACTCGAGCGCCAGGTGGCGATCAAGCTGCCCAAGCCCGAGGGGTTCACCGCCGACATGCGGGAGCGGTTCATCCGCGAGGCCCGCGCGATGGCCAAGATCCGGCACCCCAACGTGTGCCCGGTCTACGAGGTCGGCACCGAGGGCGAGCTGCCCTACTTCGTCATGCACTACCAGGCCGGCACCACGCTGGCCGGGCACCTGGACCGGTGGAAGGTGCTGCCGCCCTTGCACGCGGTGGCCCTGGCGCAGAAGCTGGCCCTGGGCGTGGCCGCGGCGCACGACGAGGACGTGATCCACCGCGACCTGAAGCCGCAGAACGTGTTGTTCGACCCGACCCGACAGTTGGTACTCATCACCGACTTCGGGCTGACCCGGATCGCCGGGCAGTCGAGCGCGACGGTAGCCGGGTCGGTGTTCGGCACCCCGCTGTACATGAGTCCCGAGCAGGCCCGCGGGCGGGTCCACGAGGTCGGCCCCCTCTCCGACGTCTACAGCCTCGGGATCATCCTCTACCGGATGCTCACCGGCAACGTCCCGTTCCGGGACGAGAGCCTGATGGAAGTGCTCCGCAAGCACTGCGAGGAGGCCCCGGTGCCGCCGTCGGTGGCCCGGCGCGGGCTGGACCCGCGGCTGGACCGGCTGTGCCTGAAGGCGATCGCGAAGAAACCGGCCGACCGCTACCAGTCGGCCCGGGCGTTCGCCGCGGCGCTGGGCGAGTACGCGCGGTCGGGCGACTCGTCCGCGTGGCAGAAGATCGATCCCGATGCGGACCGCGTGCCGACCGATCCGCTCCCGGCGCCGGTGCCGCCGGTGCCGCCGATCCCGCCCCGGCCGATCGACCTGACCCCCACCCGGCGGAGCACTCACAAGCCGCCCCCGGGGCCCCGGGGCGAAGAGGAAACGCACTCGCGCTCGCCGGCCGAGCCGACCGAACTGTTGTCGCTCGACGACGAGCCGCCGGCGGACGGCTCGGTCCGCCAGAAAGTGTTGATCGGCGGGGTGGCCGTCCTGTTCCTGGCCATGATCGTCGGCGTCGTCATCATTCTCGCGAACAGCCAGAAGACGACACCGACCGAACCGACCGTTGCGAACAACGGCACCGACGACACCAAGAAGGACGACCCCAAACCGGGCAACGGGAAGAAGGACGACAAAAAGGACGACACGAAGAAGGACGACGGCAAGAAAGACGACACGAAGAAGGATGATGGAAAGAAGAACGACACGAAGAAGGATGACACGAAGAAGGACGACACGAAGAAAGAAGGGACGAAGACCGATCCGAAACCGAAGGAACTGCCGTCGATCGCCAACGGGTTCGCGGGGCACACGTTCGACCAGGCGGTCGAGCGCCGGGTCGCCGAGTGGGTGCTGTCCCTGGGCAGTGAATTGAGAGTGGCCCCGCCCGGCTCCGCGCCGAGCCCCGCGCCGCCGCCCGGCGAGCGGCTGATCACGCGGCGGACCGACCTGCCGGCCGAGTTCGCCGTGTCGCGGATCGAGTTCGTGCTGAAACCGAACCTGACCGAGGCCGAGATCATCAAGAACCTGACCGGGCTGACCGGGCCGGTCGAGGTGTCGTTCCAGGAGTGCCGGCAGGTCGGCGACGACACGCTCCGGGCCGTGTCGAGGATCCCGAAGCTGACCGGGTTCATGTGTTTCCGGGCCACCAACGTCACCGACGCGGGTGTGGAGGCGTTCGCCCGGCACCCGGAACTGGTCGAGATGGACCTCCAGGTGACCAGCGTGACCAAGGACGGGGTGAGGCACCTGGCGACGCTGCCCAAACTGCGCCGGGTGACGCTGGGCATCCCGGAGACGGACCTGTGGCTCTCCGACCTCAAGCCGTGTACCGAACTGCACCGCCTGACGGTGCTGGCCCGCGGGCCGCAGTACCTCACCGACCGCGGGCTGGTCCACCTGAAGCCGTTTTCGCGGCTCAAGCGGCTCACGATGGTCGGCCCCAACGTCACCGACGCCTGGATCCCCAAGTTGCTCGACATCAACACGTTTCCGGACCTGGAGGAGTTGGACCTGCGCGAGAGCGGGATCGACGGGCCGGGGCTGGCGCAATTGCACCGGTTCCCGCGGTTCGACTGGATCGACCTGAGCTTGTCGCGGGTGCGGGACGAGGGGCTGACGCACCTCTCGACGGCGCCCCGGCTGGCGTACGTGTTCCTGAACAGCACCGGGACCGGCGACGACGGGCTGCGGGCGCTGGCCAAGTGCAAGAACCTCGAGGTGCTGGCTCTGCGCGAGTGCAAGAACATCACCGACAAGGGGGTGGCGAACCTCGCCGACTGCACGAAGTTGCGCAGCCTGGACCTGACGAACACCGGGATCGGGGACGAGGGGGCCAAGGCACTGGCCGAGTGCCGCGCGCTCAAGCGGATCGTCCTGATCGGCACGAACGTCACCCCCAAGGGGGTGCAGGTCCTGAAGGACTCGCTGCCCGATTGCGACGTCGTCACGGCCGCGAAGAAATAACCGGCGCCCGCTGCGCGGGAAATCCGAAATCCCAAACTCGAAATCCGAAATGAAGCCCCCGAGGGCTTGATGGCTTGGGCTTCTTTCGGATTTGGGATTTCTGCCTTCTTTCGAGTTTCCCGCCAAAGGCGGACCCCCTCATGCCCGACCGCTCCTATCCCGACGACACGAACCGTTCCGGCGGCCCGACGCGCCCCGGCCCGACCGCCGCGTGGGTGCCGCCGCCCGGCCAGCCGTCTGACCCGGAGCCGGCCCCGACCCGGCTCGGGCGGTTCGTCGTCGCGCGGGTGCTGGGGGAGGGCGCGTTCGGCCGGGTGTACCTGGCGTTCGACCCGGAACTGCGGCGCGAGGTGGCGATCAAGGTGCCGCACCGCGACGGGCTGACGCCGGCGTTCCGCGAGCGGTTCCTGCGCGAGGCCCGCGCGACCGCGACCCTGCGGCACCCGAACATCTGCCCGGTCTACGACGCGGGCACCGAGGGCGATCTGCCGTTCATCGTGATGCACTACGTGGTCGGCTCGACCCTGGCGAGCCTGTTGGACGGGGTGAAGGGGCCGCTGCCGCCGCGCCACGCGCTGGCGATCGCGCGCAAGCTCGCGCTGGGGATGGCCGCGGCGCACGCCAAGGGGGTCGTTCACCGCGACCTGAAGCCGGCCAACGTCCTGTACGAGGCGACGACCCGCGAGGTGCTCATCACCGACTTCGGGCTGGCGATCGTGCCCGACGAGAGCCGCATGACGGTGGACGGCGCGGTGTGCGGGACGCCCGCGTACATGAGTCCCGAGCAGGCCCGCGGGCGGGTCGCCGAGGTCGGCCCCCTCTCCGACGTGTACTCGCTCGGCGTGATCCTGTACCGCATGTTGACCGGTACGGTCCCGTTCAAGGGGTCGGTGTTCGAGGTGCTGATGCAGCACGCCGAGGCCGCACCACTGCAGCCGTCGGCGAGTACCCCGGGCCTGGACACGCGGCTCGACGCGATCTGCTTGAAAGCGATGGCGAAGATCCCGACCGACCGGTTCCCGTCGGCCCGCGCGCTGGCCGACGCGCTGGGCGACTGCCTGCGGTCCGAGGGGCGCACCGATTCGGACGCGGCGCTGCCGTTCGCGTCGGTCCTGCGCGAGGAGGAACAGGCCCGCACCGCGGCTCTCCCCGCGAAGCGCCCCACTCCGCTCCCGGCGCCCAAACCGAAGCCGAAATCGCAGCCAGTGCCGGCCCCGGCGCCCGCGAAGCGCCGGCGGGGCCGCGGGGTTCTGGCGCTCCTGGTGGTGCTGCTCCTCGCCGGCGGGGCCGCCGCGTGGTGGTGGCGGGACGATCTTCAGCGGCTGATCGCGCCGCCCCCGGAACAACCCGTTACGCCCGCGCCCGTCGCGCAGGGGGCGCAACCGATCGAAGTGGCCCCGTACCCGCGCCCGGTACCGGACAAACCCAAGATCGTGGTGCCACCACCACCGGTTTCCAAGTTCGACCACAAGAAGCTCGTCGGGCGCTGGACGCGGACCGAACTGCCGGCGACCGTGTGGGTCTGGGAATTCGCACCCGGCAACAAGAGCGTCCGCACCTACGGCACCGCCAACCCGATCACCATCAACTACACGATCGAGGTTGACACGATCACGTTCGGCCCCGTGTCGAAGCCGAACTACACGATCACGAAGCTGACCGACGACGCCCTGGAACTGCGGACCGACACCGGGACGGTGTTCGCGTTCCGGCGGGCCGTGTCGAAGTTCGAGCCGTCGAAGCTGGTGGGCAAGTGGGAGCGCCCGGGCAAGAAGGAAAACGCTATCGTGTGGGAGTTCACCAAGGACAGCAAAGACCCAAAGGAGGGGAAACTCGTGTGGTCCACCAGCCCGACGAACGTCCGCACGTACAAGGTGACCGGGGACTGGCTCCCGTGTGAGATGACGGTGACAACCGACAAGGGGGTCACGACGTACACGATCGAGAAGCTGACCGCCGAAGACCTGGAACTGCGAACCGCGACGGGCTTCCTCCAGACGTTCAAGCGCGTGAAGCCGTGAGAATGAGGAGTGGCCATGCCCGAGCCGCCGAACGGCGAAAAGGCGACCCAGAAAAGCCCGCCGCGCGCGACGCTCCAGCCCGGCACGACCGGGGTTTGGACCGGGGCACGCCAACCGCCGCAGAAAGGCGCGCGGAAACAGATCGGCCGGTTCGAGGTGCGGAAGCTCTTGGGCGAAGGAGCGTTCGCGTTCGTGTACCTGGCGTTCGACCCCGACCTGGAGCGGGAAGTTGCAATCAAGGTTCCGAAGGCCGAGGAACTCACACCCGAGGCCCGCGACCTGTTCCTCCGCGAGAACCGGCTCGCGGCGATCATCCAGCACCCCAACATCTGCCCCGTTTACGAAGTCGGCACCGACGAGAACTTGCCGTATATCGTGATGCGGGTTGTGCCGAACACGCTCGCCGGGCTGTTGAGGCGGCTCAACGGCACGATGCCCGCGCGGACCGCGGTCACGGTGGTCCGCAAACTGGCGCTGGGACTGGTGGCCGCACACGCGCAGAAGGTGATTCACCGCGACCTGAAGCCGGCGAACATCCTGTACGACGACGTTCAGCGCGAGGTGATGATCGCGGACTTCGGGCTGGCGCGGTTTGCAGATCAGGGCAGCGCGTCAAGTAAAGGTGTGCCGAAGGGCACGCCGGCGTACATGGCCCCGGAGCAGGCGCTCGGCCGGGTGGACGAGATCGGTCCCGCGTCCGACATCTACGGCCTGGGGGTTATCCTCTACGAGATGCTGGCGGGCCGAATGCCGTTCACCGGCAGCGCCTGGGAGGTCATGCGCGACCACTGCGAAACGGCACCGGTTCCGCCCTCGCGGGTGCGGCCCGGCACCGACCCGCGGCTGGACGCGATCGTTCTCAAGGCGATGGCAAAGGCGCCGGTCGATCGCTACCCGACCGCGAAGGAATTCGCCAACGCGCTTGCGGAGTTCTTGCGCGGTGGCGAAGATCCGGGGGCGGTGAACGTCGTTCTGGCCGAAGAGGACCGCGCGCCCGGGCCGCGCGGGGCGCCACCCGCCGCGCCGACCGAATCGGTCATCCAGACGCTCCCGCTTCCCCGCACCCGTCCCGCCGAGCCGCGCGCCGTTCCCCCGGCACCCGATCAGCCCTTGCTCCCGCTCCCCGCGCCGAGGCGCGCGTCACCGCGAGCCGGCCCCGGCGCGTCGCGTACCCTGGTCTGGATCATTGTCGGGCTACTCCTGTTCGTCGTATTCGGTCTGGCCGTGTTTCTGAGCAACCGGACACCGAACGCGACGCAATCCTCCACGCCGACCAGTCGCGATCTCAAGACGCCCGCTCCGAAGGCCCCCCCATCAAAAGGTTCCGATCCGAAACTCCCGACAACTCCTCGTGTGACCGAGGCGAGTCAGTTGGCGGTGAAATCGGGACTCGCGTGGCTGGCCCGCCAGCAGGCGGCCGCCGGTGGGTGGACGTTCGATCGGGGGGGCTTCAAGGAAGACCGGGTTGCCGCGACCGGGATGGCTCTCCGACCGTTCCTCTGGGCGAGTGACCCGTCCAAGAAGGCTGCGGAGAAGGACGAGGACGACCGGAACTCGGATCGCGTTATCGCCAAGGGTCTTGGGTTCCTGACGAAGGCGTGTCCGGTGGTCGGGCCGGATGCCGGCAAGATGAGTGGCAACGTCTACGCCCAGGCCATCGGCACGATCGCGCTGTGCGAGGGGTACGGGATGACCCGTGATCCGGCCGTCAAGCCACACGCGCAGGCCGCGATCAACTACATCCAACAGGCACAGGGGCCGAACGGGAGTTGGGGCTACACCCCCGGCACCAACGGCGACACGTCCGTCGTCGGCTGGCAGATCCAGGCGCTGCAAGCCGCGAAGTTGACGAAGGAACTGACCGTGGACGAGCGGGTGTTCAAGAAGGCGGTCGGGTTCCTGGACTTCGCCGCGGCCGGACCGCGGAAAGCGATGTACGGCTACCAGGACAACGCCAAGGCCGCTCCGGGCACAGCGCTGACTGCGATCGGCCTCTTGTGCCGGTACCGCATCGACGGGTGGGGGCCGACCCACCCCGGCATGATTGACGGAGTCGCGGGGCTGGCGAAGAACGGTCCGCCCGGCACGGGGAACGTCCGCGACCTGTACTACTTCTTCTTCGCCACGCAGGTCGTGCGCCGCTCCGGTGGTGCGGACTGGAGCAACTGGAGCGAAGGTCCGAAGGGCGCGGACGGCACTCGCAAGGGCGGGATGCGCGACTGGCTCGTTGGCGAACAGGTCACGAAAGCCGGGGCCGACTTCGGGAGCTGGGAGCCGGAGACCGGGGAGTTCGGTGAGCACTGCGGCCGGCTCGGCACCACCGCAGTGTGCCTTTTGGTACTTCAGATGTGCGATGGCGAGGCCGGCAAAGAGTAGGAGCTATCGGCGCCCGTGGCTCCGCTTACCAACTCGTCCGACTCGCCGAAGGGATGCGCTCCCCCCGACCTCGTGGTATAATCCATTGGCTCATGTCAGTTATTGGGTGTTTCCTGTCCATCCTGTTTGGCGTAGACCCC
>CAZBXY010000088.1:0-25928 GCA_964495365.1 uncultured Frigoriglobus sp.
TTCGCGTGCTGATTAGCGAACTGAACCGGATCGCGTCGCACCTGGTCGGGATGGGCGCCTACGGCCTCGACCTCGGCACGTTCTCGCCGTTCCTCTACGCCTTCCGCGAACGCGAGCACATCCTCGACCTGTTCGAAGACGTGTGCGGGGCGCGACTGACGTACAGCTACCTGACGATCGGCGGGGCGCACGACGACCTGCCTGCCGGGTTCACCGCTCGCCTGCGGAAGTTCCTCGATTACTTCAAACCGCGAATCCCGGAATACCACGCACTGTTGACCGACAATCACATCTTCGTGAAGCGCACCGGCGGCATCGGCGTCATGTCGAAGGAAATGGCGCTCGATTACGGTTGCACCGGGCCGATGCTCCGCGGGTCGCTCGACCGCACGAAGGGTGACCCGGAGTGGGATCTTCGTAAGACCGAACCGTACAGCGGCTATGAGCAATACCAGTTCGACGTGCCGCTGCCGCCGTTCGACCGCGCGCCAAATGGCACGGTAATCGGCGACTGCTGGCACCGGTTCTATGTGCGGATGCTGGAGGTGGTGCAGGCGATCCGCATCTGCGAGCAGGCCGTCGAAAAGTACGACGCCTTGCACGCTGAGGACGAGAAGGTCAAGGCCGAGTTCGCCGCACGCAAGCCGACGCTGTCCGCCGACGATGCCAAGAAGGACGACGCGAAACTCGCCGAACTCCTCAAGACGAAGTACGCCCACCGTGTGGAGCCGCCTCGCCACCTGGGCGTGGGCGAGTGCTACGTCGAAACGGAGTGCCCGCGGGGGCAGATGGGATTCCACGTGGTCGGGCGCCCGTCGAAGGAGAACGTGCCGCTGCGCGTCCGCGCGCGGTCGAGCTGCTTCGCCAACCTGAGCGTCACGAACGAACTGTGCAAGGGTTGCCTGGTGGCCGACGTGCCGGCCATTGTCGGGAGTATCGACGTGGTGATGGGCGAGATCGACCGGTAATCGCGGGCCAATCCGCCGCCCGCTCGGTCTCGTCGGAACTGGTGGGTTTCTTTCACTCCACTGGGAACAGGCCATGAAACGGCTCCTCGCAATTCTGACGGTCGGACTGATCGCGGGCACCGCGGTCGCGGACCTCGCGCCCCCGCCCCCGCCGAAGGGCAAAAAGTACGTGTCGGTGGACAACGAGGTGGTCCTCGGCAAGGACGTGACCGGGTACGTGTTCGTTCAGCAGGTGAGTACCGGACCGGGCCGGCCGAAGTTCACCCACGAGAAGCTGGAACTGACCGCGGGCAAGGCGAAGGCGATGCCCGCCGGCGGCCGGCGCACGTACATCACGCTGTTCGCGGTGCCGCAAGACGTGGCCAAGGAGTTCAAGACGGACGCCGAACTGTTCGAGGCGCTCGGGGCGAACAAGGTGAAGTCGGCGCTCCGCCTCGGGCTGCCCGGTACGGCCACGGTGTCGGACACGGTGAAGGGCGAGTCGGTCAAGTGGACGCACACCCTCACCGCCATCGACAAGGACGGCATCAAGGCGAAGGTCGAGGGCGAGGGGTACGAGCCGCCGGCGGAGAAACCGGGGAAGAAGGAAAAACCGCCGGCCTACACCGGGACGTGGGTCGCGGGGCTGGCCGCATTCGCCGGGCTGACGCTCGGCGGGCTGTGGCTCGCCGGCCGCGGGCGCCGACGGGCCGGGCCGGTCGCGTAAGGAGTCGCCGTTGGTGTGGTAGACTCTTTCGAGTAGAATGTAACACCAATCGCCCGCGGGGCCGCGGGCGCATCACCTCTCACGGGGACTCGTAATGGCCAGCCCGAACGTACTGGAACTGACCGAATCGAACTGGAACGAACACGTAACCAGCGGCACGCTCGTCGTGGCCGATTTCTGGGCGCCGTGGTGCGGCCCGTGCCGGCGCCTGGCGTCCACTATCGACGCCGTCGCCGATCAGTTCGCCGGCAAGGTGAAGGTCGGCAAGCTGAACGTGGACGAGAACCCGAAGCTGGCCGTCAAGTACGACGTGATGACGATCCCGCGGATCCTGTTCTTCAAGGGCAGCGACACCCCGGTTCACACCGAGAGCGGCGTGCTGTCGCCCGAAGACCTGTCCAAGCTCATCAACCAGTACGCCTGAAGCCGTGGTTAGTGCCAGTGGCTAGTGGTTAGTGAAAAGACAGAAGACCGGGAGTGCCTGCTCCGGCCTACTGTCTTTCACTGCTTTTGTCTTTTCACTAACCACTAGCCACTGGCACTAACCACTGGTCCGCTCACTTTCGGCCCACGGCCGCGGCCACGATGTTCGCCACCTCGCGCCGGAGGCGCGTTACGCTCACCTTTTCGTCAATGTGAACGCGGTTGGTGAGCACGATGACCGCGGTCTTCGTGCCGGGGTCGATCCAGCAGCTCGTGCCGGTGAACCCGGTGTGCCCGTAACCCGTGCCCTTCACGAACAAATCACCCCGCGGCGCGGAATAGCTCGTGTCCACGTCCCACCCGAACGACCGCGCGCCCTTGCCTTCGGTTTTGTCCTTGGTCAGCGTCGGCACGACGTGCGCCGCGGTGAACAGCTTCACGGTCTTGGCGTCCAGAACCCGCGTGCCGTCGAGTTCGCCCTCGCGGAGGAGCATCCGGCAGTAGCGGGCGAGGTCGTCGGCGGTCGAGAACAGCCCCGCGTGGCCCGCGGCGCCGCCCATCTTGAACGCCCGCGGGTCGTGAACCTCGCCGAGGATGATCTTCCCGTCGCGCGGCCCGGTCGGGGCCACGCGCTTCTTCAGCGCGTCCGGCGGGTTGAACCCGGTGTCGGTCATCTTGAGCGGTTCGAACACGTGCTTTTGCGCGAATTTGTCTACCGGCATCCCGCCGAGCCGCTCGACCAGTTCGCCGAGCACGATGAACCCGACGTCGCTGTACACGAACCGCGTCCCCGGCGGGGTCTGGAGCTTCAGGTTCGCGATGTGCTCGAGCGCCTTCGCCTTGCCGTCGGCGTAGTCCGCGAGCGCGTTATCGGCGATGAGGCCGGAGGTGTGCAGCAGCAGGTGTTCGACGGTGACCTTTTCCTTGCCGCTCGCCGCGAACTCCGGCCAGTGCTTGCTCACCAGATCGTCCGGCTTCAGCTTCCCTTGCTGAATCAGGATCATCACCGAAGTCCCGGTCGCAACAGGCTTGGTGAGCGAGGCCATGTCGAACACGGTATCGGGCGTCATATCGACGGGGTCCGGCTTGAGGGCACGTTTGCCGAACGCCTTGCGGTACGCGACCGCGTCCGCGTGAACGACGACCACGACCGCGCCGGGGCAGTCCCCGCGCGTGATCGCCGCCTCGACCACGGTATCGATCTCCGCGAGCTTCGCCTTGTCGAGGTCCGCGCCGCGGGCGGTGAGTGGGAAGGCGAGTAACACAAGAGACAACGGAATGTAACGCATCAAATCGCCCTCACGGTCACTTCTTCGGCTTCGTCTTTGCGCCCTTCCGCGAGCGCTTCGGAACCGGATTCACGAGCAATTCCACGCGATCTCTCAACATTCCAAAGAGTTCGTCGAATGTAATAATCCAGACCGGCCTACCGTTCACGAGTGTGTTCTGTGACCGCCAGCGGAGACGGTGCTGCTCGTCGGCGGTGAGGAAGGCGCTCCGCCCAATCACCAGCAGCCCACAGTAGTCCGCGAGATCGGTACCGAAGAACGATTTGAACTGGTGCGTCTTGCTTTGGTCCGCCATGAGGTAAAACCAGTCCACAATCTGGCTGAACCCATGTTCCAAACGGCTCGCCCAGTCCGATGTTCCCTTCCGGCCCTGTTTGAAAATACTCCCGCGCTCCGCGGCCTCGAACTCCACAAAGCAGAACAAACCTTTTGCGGCGTCACCGACCGCCAAGTCGCACGCGCAGTCGCCGAAGATTTCCAACTCACTCTTGATGCAGTCGGGTACAGCGACGCGCGATTGATAGAGTCCGATCAACGCGGCCAAGTTCTGGTGTGATTTGAAGAACGACAAGATGTCGTCTCGCTCCTTCAGTTCCTTGTCGAGCGGGGTGAGGAGCTGTTGGTATTTGACGAGTTCCTGCCGAAGCGCATCCCGGTCGAGGGCAAAAGGTTCTGGGCGCAACACGATCGGCCCCTTACGACAAGGGGAATTTGGATTTCGCACCGAAGGTTTTCTTCGCTTTGGGTCGGCGCACCGGTTTTGAACCGCCAAACAACTGGCCGAAGGCACGCTTACTGATCAGATCAACGACTTCCGCACCCGTCGGGGTGAACCGGTAGACGGCCCTCACACTAGCGGAAACATCGGCAATGAATAGCCGCCCGTTTTCGCCACCACGGTCGGCCGTCTTGGCCAACTTCTGAAGCATCTTCAGCGACGAGATTTTAGCCTCGACCAGACTGCGTTTTGCGCGCGGAAGGGTGGTCAGGCCGAGTTGGACAGCGTAAGCGATCTCGACCTTTTGTTCGCGCGCGGCTGGAACCCCTGTGGTGTGAACGATCGTGTCGGGCATCAGCCACCTCCTTTTCACATGGGGAATTATACCTCATGCCGGCCGCTCACTCCAGGCTGACCAAAAGCCCCTGCATTTCGCCCTGCGCGTGCGTGTCGCCGGCGCGCCGGGCCGCTTCCACGCCGGCGCGCAGAACTTCGCACGCCTCCTCGGTGCGGTCGAGCCGCACGAGCGCCTGGCCGCACTGCAAGAACGCGGGCACGTACGGGTGCGCCGCGGAGCGCGCGATCAGGTCGCGCAGCACGGCGACGCACTCCGCGTCGTCGCCGGCGCTGGCGTGTTCCATCGCCAGGCCGTAGCGCAGGAACGCGTCGTCGGGGTCGTCGGCCAGCAGCGCCTCGATCTGTGCCATTCGTGGAGTTCGTGCCATCATTGCATCTCAGAGTTTAGCGGTTGTCCAGCGGGGGCACCGGCGGGAATATCGGCCCGTTCGGAATTCGTTCAAGTCGCTCGCCCCAATCACCCTAATGACGGCGCCGCGAACGGGCAACGCGCCGCACGACCGGCCCAGTCGGTACGGTCCGTCGATCCGGCCAACCGTTCCGTTCGCGCCACCGGGTACGCGTGGCGCAAGCGCGCCCGCGGCAACGATCCCCTTGAGTTCCTCACCCGCGCGGCGTGCAGCGGCGCGCGGTCGCGCTCCGAACTAGTGGGTGTTGTCGGAACGGATTTCCGCCGCTGGCACGGGGGCCACATGGGTTCGGTGACACTCACCTCGCTTCTCCGATTCGCCCGCCGGCGCCTCCTGGTGCCGGCGGGACTTGCGGTCGCCGTCGGGCTGACCGCGTTCGCGCCCGCCTTCTCCGACCCGCCGCCGCAGGTCACCGCCGGCGAGCGCGGTTTGACCCCCGGCAAGCGCCGCGATCAGGTCGTGGACGTGTACGACCGGCTCAAGCCGTCGGTGGTCAACATCCACAGCGAGCGCACGATCAACGCCCCCGCGGACGACCCGTTCAGCCGCCAGCCGGTGCAGCCGCAGCGGGTCAACGGGATGGGCACCGGGATCGTACTCGACCCGCGCGGCTACGTGCTCACCAACTTCCACGTCGTCGATGACGTGTCCAGCCTGCGCGTCCGATTGCACGACGGAGCGGGACACACGGCCCGCGTCGTCGCCACCGACAAGGAGGCCGACCTCGCGCTCATCAAGATCGACCCGGCCCGGCCGCTGCCGGTGATCGGCCTCGGAACGTCGTCGGATCTGATGGTGGGTGAACCGGTGATCGCGATCGGCAACGCGTTCGGCTACGAGCACTCCGTCACCGACGGGCGCGTGTCGTTCAAGGGCCGCGACGTGTCGCTGAACAAGGACATGGGCTACAAGGGGCTGATCCAGACGAGTGCCCCGATCAACCCCGGCAACTCCGGCGGCCCGCTCTTGAACGTGCTCGGCGAGGTCGTCGGGGTGAACGTCGCGATCCGCGCCGGGGCGCAGAACATCGGGTTCGCGCTGCCCATCGATCAGGTCGTGCCGCGGGCCGCGGACCTGATCGGCGCCCGCCGCCGTACCGGCATCCGCCACGGCCTCACGCTCCGCGACCTGGCGACCCGCGAATCGACCGAAGGGTTGTCGAAGCGGCAGGTGAGCGTCGAGTCGGTCGAAGCCAACTCGCCGGCCGCGAACGCCGGGTTCAAGCCGGGCGACGTGCTGGAGCAGGCCGACGACGTGACGGTTATCACCTCGATCGATTTCGAGCGGGCGTTTCTGGACAAGCCCGCGGGCGCCAAGATCCCGGTGAAGGTGAAGCGCGCCGGCACCGCGACCGACCTCGAACTGACGCTGACGCCCGGGCCGAAGGTGCAACTGGGCGCGGCCGACGCGGTGTGGAAGCGGCTCGGCGTGAAGGTCGCGCCGGTGGGCGCCGAGGCGGTCGCGAAGGCCAACCCGCAGCTCCGCGGCGGGCTTCAGGTGACCGACGTGGCCCCGGGCAGCGCCGCCGCGACCGCCGGCATTCAAAAGGGCGACGTGCTGGTCGGCCTGCACCTGTGGGAAACGCTCAACCTCGACAACGTGACGTTCGTGCTGAACCACAAGGACCTGGCGACGTTCCTCCCGCTGAAGTATTTCGTCGCCCGCGACGGCAAGTTGAAGGACGGGCTGATTACCAGCGTCCCGTAACGGGGCGAACGGCGCGGCGTAAGCCCGCCGAGTTGCACGAAGCACCCTCCTCGCGCCGCTCCGGGTCTCGCCGCCCGGGGCGGTGGCGTTTTTCAGGCGCCAAACGCCCTTTAATCACATCTTGCGTGATGAGTGGACATTTGTCAAGTAAATTTTTGGGAAACTGTTTGCATAACGCAGAAGGCGCCAGGTGGCGTGATTCTTCAGCCGCGGAGCGGCGACCGATGTTAGCCCGGGGTGAAGCGAACGAAGTGAGCGCAACCCCGGGAACCTTCGCGGTCGCCGCTCCGCGGCTGAAAACCATTATGATCATTCCGCCGTCGCTGGCGGCGGGCTGCCGGCGCTGCTCGGCGCGACCGCGGCTTGCAGCCCGGACATGGTGCGGTCGAACCCGGCCGATTCCGCCGACCCGGCGAACACCCGCTCCTCCTTCCACACCGACAGTGCCATCCGCAACAGCAGATCGCTGAAGAACACCGTCAGGAACATGGACCGGCCGAGGTACTCGATCCACTTCTTGTGGAGGTCCAGTTTCCACGGGCGCATGAGCGACGTGGTCTCGTCGAATCCGACCAGCGTCTTGCCACCCATCAGCGAGAATTTCGCCGTGAACAGGTAGATCACCAGGATCATCATGCCCATCGCGATCACCCCGAACACGAGGAGCATCGTGCGGGCGATCGCGGCGCGATCGGCCGGCGAAGTAATCGGCCGCGTGAGCAGTTCGAACCGCGTCAGGTATAACAGCGGGCCGCCGATCCAGAGCGACAGGCCGATGAGCAGCAGCGCGTTGCCTGCGACGTGGTACACGAGGACGAACGTGGCGAGCGTGAGCAGCACGCACAACGGAGCACTGGTCACCAGCCCCCAGCCGGGGACGAGCGATTCCGGCAACAGTAGCTTCGTCAGCACGCACGACCGCGACACCGCGGGCAACAGCGACAGCACCGCGGGCACCAGCAGCAGGTAGAACTGGATACCCATGAAGAGACCGATGACGCCCTTCGCCTGCTCCACCTGCTGAACGGTCGTGCGGCTGTCGGTCTTCAGTTCGATCACCCAGTCGCTGGGCACGAACGCGACGGCCAGCGGCACGGCGAGCGAGATCAACCCACCAATGAGCACCAGCCGCGCGGACAGGACCAAGCGATCGTAGGTCAGTGCGCCGGCGATCGCCGCTGCCGGTAACGCGAACAGCGCGAATGCTTGAATGTACAGGATGAGCATCCCGAGGGCGCTGAACGGCTCGCGGTCCTCCTTGCTCATCGCGACCACGTCGATCAATCCGAACAGTGCGGCGAATCCGCATGGAATAGCCGCGGCAAACAGGATCGCGCGGCGCCACACCGCGAGCTTGCGGGTGGTCGCGTCCATCACCCCGGCACGCGTCAGGGCAATGTCTTCGCCCGGTTCCGGTTTCGCGTGTGCCGGCCCAGGTTTCACCAGGCGCAGGGCGAACACCTGGATGAGGTTCACCCACGGGGGCAGCCCGGCCCCGGCCGGGCGGTCGCGTCCGCCGTCGTCGCGCACCTTGCGCGCTTTCGGGCGCCGGCGGCCGGTGTCGTCCTCGTCATCCAGTGAGAGCGGTTCCGGGTCGCGCGGCGCGGGCGCCGCCGGCGGTGGCGGAGAAACGGAATACGTGGGCTTCGGCGGCGCGGTCGGTACGGGCTTGTGTGTCACCGTGAGCGCGGGGAACAGCCCGGCGACGGTGCGCGCCGGCACCCAGTCGGGGGTGTTCTCCTGCCACACCAGGTCGTCCGGGTCGAGCTTGCCGATGGCCGCCGCGTCCTTCAACTCGGCCATCGTCACCGGGCCGATCTGCTTGTCGTTGACGACGTAATACCAGACGGAGTCCATGGGAACCTGCGGGCGTGTGCGGGTGCGAGAGATATCGAAGCGAATATACCGCCCGGTGCCCCTCCGGGGCAAGCCGCAGAACGCGGTTGCGGTCCGGTGCCGTCCGCGGGCGGCCTCACATCCCGGGCGGGCGCGCGATCCCGAGCTTCTTCATCCGGCTGCGGAGCGTGTTCGGGTGCAGGCCGAGTACCTTCGCGGCCCCGTTCGGTCCCTCGATCACCCAGCCGGCTTGCGCCAGCACGGCGCGGATGTGTTCGGCTTCGACCGCGACCATGCTTAGCCCGCCGGCGTCGGGGGGCGGCGCGGCGGACACCGGCAGCACCTCCGGGTCGATCTCCAGTTCCGGGCCGTCCGAAAGGATCACCGCGCGCTCGATGACGTTCTCCAGCTCGCGGATGTTCCCCGGCCAGTGGTACGCGGTCAGCAGGTCGAGCGTGTCTTGATTGACGGTCTCGATTCGCTTGCCCATGCGCCCCGCGTACTTGGAGACGAAGTGGCGCACCAGTAGGGGAATGTCGCCCGGCCGCTCGCGCAGCGCGGGTAACCTCACTGGGAACACATTCAGCCGGTAGAAGAGGTCTTCGCGGAACTTGCCGTCCTTCGCCATCTTCGCGAGGTCGCGGTTGGTCGCGGCGATCACCCGCACATCGACCTTCACCGGGGAAGTGCCTCCGACGCGCTCGAACTCGCGCTCCTGCAACACGCGGAGCAATTTTGCCTGCGTTTCGAGGGAAAGTTCGCCCACCTCGTCGAGAAACAGCGTGCCACCGTCGGCCAGTTCGAAGCGCCCCGGCTTGCGCGTGGTGGCCCCGGTGAACGCGCCTTTTTCGTGGCCGAACAGTTCGCTCTCGACGAGGCCGGTCGGCAGCGCGGCGCAGTTGAGCTTGATGAGCGGCTTCGCCTTTCGCGGTCCGGCGGAGTGAACGGCGCGGGCGACGAGTTCCTTCCCGGTGCCGGTCTCGCCCTCGATCAGAACCGTCGAATCGGTGTTGGCGACCTTCGACACCCGCTGAAGCACCGACACGAGCGCCGGGCTGCGGCCGACGATCTCGTCGAAGTTGTGCGCCGATTTAATCTCGTCTTGCAGGTACGCGTTCTGCTGCTGGAGCCGCGCCTTCTCGCGCTCCATCAGCACGCGCTCGGTGATGTCGATGAACATCGTGCGCGTGAACTGCCCGCCGGGATCGGGCCGCGACCACCACTGGATCCAGATCGGGCGCCCGTCGTCCTTGCGGCGCAGTTCGAGGACCACGCCGCTCGTGTCCGTGCCGCGGCCGATCGAGGCGAACGCCTCCTTCACCCGGCGCTGGGCGTCGGGCGTGTCCGGGATGAACGACATCCCGACGGTGCCGGGCACCTCTTCGGGCTTCAGCCCCAGAATGCGCAGCGCCGTTCGGTTCGCGCTGATGAACCGCGACTCCAGATCCTCGTGAACGTAGGCGATCGGTGCCTCGTCGAAGAGGTCGCGGAACCGGGCCTCGCTCTCCTGAAGCATCCTCTCGAACCGGAGCCGTTCGAGTTCGGCCGCCGCGCGGGCGGCGAAAATCTGGAACGTGTAGAGCAGCTTGGGTTCGGGCGGCATCGGGCGCGCGTCGAACACCGCGAGGTGCCCGAGTACCTCGCCGGCGGAGTCGCGCAGCGGCACGCCGAGGTAACTCTCGACGCCCGCGTCCTTCGGGAACTTCTCCGAGACGCCGGTCGGGTGGTGGCAGAAATTGCCCGCGAGCACGTCCTCGCAGGGCGTGCCGGCCAGTTCCCATTCGTCCGGCGGCAGGAACTGCCCGTTCTCCCAGAACGCGAGCGAGCGGATGCGGGTCTTCTGCGTCGCGAATTCCGCGACGAACGCGTTCGGAATACCGGTGGCGGCGCTGAGGTTCCGCACGAGCGAGCGGAAGAACTCCGCGCCGGTGTGGCGCGCGGTGCCCTCGACGATCGCGCGGAGCGCGGCGACCTCCTCGCGGTCCGCGGGCAGAACGGGATCGGGCATTCGGGAACTCGTGTAACCGGGTTGGCCGTGCTGGCATCGTACCAGCACCCGCGGTTCACCGCGAGACCACACCGCCCGGAGCCGCCGCGATGTCTCAGCCTGCCTGTTGTGTCGAACCTGCTGTCGGGTCGCTCGTCGGGTTGCTCCACCAGCTCTTTGACCTGATCGAATCGCTCACCGACGAGGAATACACGCGAAAACCGGTCGGCGTGGTGGAAAGTTCGATCGGCGGGCACGTCCGGCATAATCTCGATCACATCGCAGCACTTGTGCGTGGGCTGCCGGCGGGCGAGCTCTCTTACGATCACCGCGACCGCGGCACCGACGTGGAGTGCGACCGCGGCGCGGCCCTCACGGCGATTCTTCAGCTCGAACGCGAGTTGCTCGCGCTCCCGTGGGACGAACTGCCGCCGCTGGTCACGCTCTCGGCGCTCGTGGCACCCGATCGGCCGCCGGTGGTCGCGCTCACCAGCCCGGAGCGGGAGCTGGCGTTTGTCGTCAGCCACACGATCCACCACAACGCGCTCGTTCGCGTTATGGTAAAGCTGATCGGGGTGCGAGTACCCGCGGACTTCGGGTACGCCCCGTCCACCCTCGTTCACAAGAGGAACCGGACGTGTGTACGCTGAGCGTCGTTCCCCTCGCGCCGGATGTCGTGCGGCTGGCGTTCAACCGCGACGAGTCGCGCACGCGCCCCGCGGGCCTTCCGCCGCGCGTTCATCGCTTCGGCCCGCGAACCGCGGCGCTGCCGACCGACCCGACCTCCGGCGGGACGTGGCTGGCGGTCAACGACGCCGGGCTGGCGCTCGCGGTGCTGAACGTGAACTTACCCGACCGCGATCGAAACGCGCCGCGCCCACCGTGTTCCCGCGGCACGGTCATCCCCGCGCTGCTCGAATGCGAGTCGCCCTCCGCGGCGCTCGCGGCGTGCGAGCGGTTCACGTACTGCGACTTCGCCCCGTTTAGGCTCGTGCTGGTCGGGCAGGGCGTCGTCGCGGACGTGCGGTGGGACGGGCGCGAGCCGATGGTGATGTCGCGGCTCGTGAGCGGCCCGCAGATGTTCACCTCGTCGGGGCTGGGCGATCACCTCGTTGAGGGCGCGCGCCGCGAGCTGTTCGACGAACTCTTCGCCGGTGTGTCGGACACGTGGCCCACAGCACAATACACGTTCCACCGGCACACGTGGCCCGACCGCGAGCACCTGAGCGTGAACATGTGCCGCGCCACGGCCCGCACGGTGAGTCACGCGGTCATCGACTTCGGCCCGGCCAGCGTGACCTTCATCTATCACGCCGACGCGCCGGACCGACCCGCCGAAGATACGACGATCCGGCTCCCCCTCGCCAACGGTGTCGCGTGACCACGTTGCCCTTCGCGTTCCTCGATACCGCCGGCCCGGCGCTGTTCGCGCTGCTCGTGGTCGCCACCTTCATTTCGGAAGACCTGACGTGCCTCGCGGCCGGCCTCCTGGTCGCGGCCGGGCGGCTCGACGTGGTCCCCGCCGTCGCCGCGTGCTTCGTTGGCATCGCGCTGGGCGACACGGGCATCTGGCTCATCGGCCGCGCCGCCGGCGGGCGCGCGTGGGTGAAGCGCCGGTTGCCCGACCCCCGGCGCGCGGAACTGTCGGACTGGCTCGCCCGGCACGGCGGGAAGGCCGCGTTCGTGTCGCGCTTCCTGCCGGGCACGCGGGTGCCGATGCTCTTGGCGGCCGGCGTCGCGGCGCGGGGCGGGAACCGGTTCCTCGGATGAGCGGTCGTCGCGGCACTCGTGTGGGTGCCACTCGTGGTGCTCTCGGTCGCGCTCTTCGGCGCCGCGGTGCCGCGATGGGCGGTGCTGGCGGTCGCGGTTGGCGCGTTCCTCGCCTTGCGCATCGTTCCGAAGCTGTTCACCCGAACCGGGCGCGCGAAGTTGATCGCGCGCGTGTCGAAGCTGTGGCGGTGGGAGTTCTGGCCCGCGTGGGTGTTCTACCTGCCGCTCGTGCCGTGGTACGCGCTCCTGAGCCTGCGCTATCGGAGCTTCACCGTCTGGACCGCGGCGAACCCCGGCATCCCGGCGAGCGGTGTGGTCGGCGAATCGAAGGCCGACATCCTCGCGCGTCTTCCACAAGACGCGATCATCCCGACGCTCCTGATTCCCGCCGGCGAACACGCCGACCGCGTCCGGCTCCTGCGCGAGTGCGAGTGGGGCTTCCCACTCGTCTTGAAGCCCGACGCCGGGCAGCGCGGGGCCGGTGTGAAGAAGGTCCACGACGCGACCGGGGCCGAAAAGTACCTGCTGGCCAACCCCGGCGCGGTCATCGTGCAGCCGTACCACGCGGGGCCGTTCGAGGCCGGCGTTTTTTACTATCGTGTACCCGGAGAATCGCGGGGCCACATCTTCTCCGTCACGGACAAGGTGTTCCCGGTCGTCGTCGGCGACGGCCGATCGACGCTCGAACAGCTCGTCTGGGCGCACCCGCGATACCGGATGCAGGCCGACACGTTTCTCGCACGGCACCAATCCGATGCGCAGTGCGTCCTCGCCGAGGGCGAAGTGTTCCCGCTGGCGCTCGCCGGCAACCACTGCCAGGGCACGCTGTTCCGCGACGGATCGTCCCTCATCACGCCCGAACTCGAAGCCGCGTTCGACGTAATCGCGCGGCACTTCGATGGGTTCTTCGTGGGGCGGTTCGACGTGCGGTATGCCGACCCGGCGGAGTTTCGCGCCGGCCGCGGGTTCGCGATTGTCGAACTCAACGGCGCGACGTCCGAATCGACCAACCTGTACGATCCGTCGTGGGCGCTCGTGCGCGCCTACGGCACGCTGTTTCGGCAGTGGGCGCTGTTGTTCCGCATCGGCGCGATGAACCGCGCTCGCGGTCACCGACCCGTCGGCGTGCGAGAGTTGCTTGGGTTGATGCGAGCGCACTACCGCGCGCGGCCGGTGGAAGTACTGGCGGATTGAATCGCGCGTAACCTCTCCGATACATCCGGCATCCAACACCGGGCCGAACTCTCGCCCGGTAACTCTGGAGACGAAGTGATGCTGAAGCGATTCCGGTTCTTCGCGCTGTTCGCGGCATTCGCCGCGCCCGCGTGCCTGTCCGCGGCCGATGCCCCGAAGGTCGGCGGCGAGGCGAAGGACTTCGAGCTGACCGCGATCGGCGGCGAGAAGGTGAAGCTATCGAAGGCGGCCGAGAGCGGCCCGGTGGTGCTGGTCGTACTCCGCGGGTATCCCGGGTACCAGTGTCCGCTCTGCACGCGACAGGTCGGCGAGTTCCTGGGCAAGGCCGACGAGTTCAAGAAGGCCGGGGCGCAGGTGGTGCTCGTGTATCCCGGTCCGGCGGAGAAGCTGAAGGAGCGCGCCGGCGAGTTCGTGAAGGGAAAGGACTACCCGGCGCACGTCACGCTGCTGCTCGACCCGGATTACGCCTTCACGAACGCCTACGGGCTGCGGTGGGACGCGCCGAACGAGACCGCGTACCCCTCAACGTTCGTCATCGACAGCAAGCGCAAGGTGCTATTCGCCAAGACGAGCACGACCCACGGTGACCGGGCGAAGGTCGGCGACGTGCTGAAGGCGCTGCCGGGGAAGTAGGGGTTTGTGGGTGGTGTGGTGTTTTTAGCCCCGGAGGGGCGACAGATGTTAGCCCAGGGTGGAGCCGCGCAGCGGCGCAACCCCGGGAACCGACGCGAAAAATGAACCGAAGCCCCGGAGGGGCGACAGAGCGTACGGCGAAGGTTCTGTCGCCCCTCCGGGGCTTGAGGTTTCTTCGGTCTGCGTACCCGGGGTTGCGCGGGCCTTCGGCCGCGCTCCACCCCGGGCTACCATCGGTCGCCGCTCCGCGGCTGAAAACCGAACACGATTCACGTTCGCCACTGCGGCCGGTCGGCTACTTCTTCACACTCACCCAGATCACCTCGCTCGCGTAGCCGATCTTCACCACGAAGTTGATCGCCACGAACCCCTGCACGCACACCGGCACGTCCGTGCATTCGGCCGCGGTCGGGTCGGCCCGCAAGACGATGTGACCCGTGCTGCCGGTGCCCAGGAGCGTCTTACTCTTGCCGTCCACCATCGTCACGCCCGGCGGCAGCGGGTTGCCGAACACGCCGCCCAGGTGCCGCAGGAGTACGTCGAGCGTGACCGCCTTGTCGTACTGCGGTCCGCGGACCACCTCGACATCGATCTTCACCTCTTCGCCGGGTTTCAGCGTGACGCGGGTCGGCTTCACCTTCACCGCAACGAGGTCCGACGGCCCGGTGACCGCGACCGCCATCATGCCGGAGTCGAACCGCCCGCGCCCGCCGCCGGGAAGGTAAATCTCCTCCACCGCGACGGCCGTTCGCGTCAGTGTGACCGGCTTGGCGTTCTCGTCGGCGGCCTCCGCCGTGCCCACGACCTTCACTGCGGTCGCATCGACCTTCGCATCCGCAGCGGCCGAGACGACGAGCAACCCCTGCGTCATGTTGGCGGGGATCGTGAGCGCGTTGACGGTCACGCCGGCGGGCAATCCTCGCACTTCGACTTTCACCGGCCCGGCAAAGCCCTTCGTGCGGCTCACCTGCACGTACCACGCGGTGCGCGAACCGGGACCGATCATCGCCTTCGACGGGTCGCACTTGATCGTGAAATCCGGCCGCGCGAAGTCGCACTCCAGATAGTAGCCGAACTCGTCGCCGCCCTTGTTGTTCAGGTCGCGCACCCGAACCACGTACTCGCCGTCCGCCGGGGGCGTGAAGATCAGCCCGGAGTCCTTGCCGAAGAGATCGTCGTTCGAGATGAGGATTCGGCCGTCGGGCGTCATCACGTCGATCTGCGAATCGAGCCGGCTGGCGAGCGGCGTTCCGAACCGCCGCGCGAAGATTTCGATTCGGACCGGCTTGCCCCGTGTCGCGGTGAAGACGTAGTGGTCGAGGTCGCGCCGCGTGCCGATGCGCCCGTTGGCGCCGCCCGGCAGCGAAACGCGCGTGGCCTGCTTCGGGGTGTCGTTCGGTTCTTTCTCCTCGACCAGCAGCAGCGGCGTCACGACGACGGGCACCGGGTTCGTCTGAAGGGCGAGCAGTTGCAGCGGAACGGTATGAATGCCGGGCGTCTCGGGTGCAACGATCCCCCAGTTCCCTCCCATATCCCCACCGGGCCACATCTTCGCGGCGCTCCCGACGGGATGGGCCTTCACCAGTTTGCCCGGGTTCACCGCCAGCGGGAACGAGTACACCGCGCGCGGGGCGTCGGTAACGGACAGCGCGTAGGCCCAGCGCGGGTCGCCGTCGTACTTCGCGTCGCGCACGGCGATGCGGTACTCGCCGTCCTTCGGCACGGTGAACGTCAGCACCGGGTCGGCGAAGTAGCCGTCGTCGGCCGCCGCGAGTTCGCGCCCGTCGGGGTCGAACACGGCAATTAACGGATCAGCGTGCTTCTGGAGGTCGTGGATCTTGTCCTGGATGCGGGCGCAGATCACTTCGAGCGTGAGTTGCTGATCGGCTTTCGCGGTGAAGGAATAGTAATCGACGGCTTCGGCAACGCGGATGCGCCCACACACCACAGAAGGCACCGCGACCGGCAGCGGCTTGGCCATCGCGCTCGGTGTTGGCCTCTCGGCGATCACCGGGGCGTCCACGACGACGAGTTGCCCCAGCGACGAGATGCCGTGAGCGGTTGCGATGCGGAACTCGCGCACCCCGACCGCGGCATTGGCCGCGACGGTGACCTTGAGCTTGCACGACGGGACGTTGGGGGCCGGCGCCTTCGGGTCTGCGGCCTTCGGCGGTTCCTTGCCCGGGACCACCTCCGCGGTGACGCCCGGGCCTTCGACCAGCACCTTGTACGCGCCCGCGAGCGAGCTGGTGCGGCACTCGACCGTCACCTCGGCCGTGGTGCCGCGTTGCACCGCGACCGGCGAGACGTGCGTGACCATCGGGAACGAGGTCTGCGCTGCGGCCCGCGGGGCGAGCGCGGCGAGGCAGGCGAGGGTGAGCGCGGTCCGCATGGGAGCACCTTACTTCGGTTCGCTGTATTCCTTCAGTTCCAGCAGCACCTTCTCGCCGCCCTGCATGACGAACTCTTCCTTCACGATCCCGCGGTCCTTGGCGAACCAGATGCGGACGGTCGTCTTGGCCCCGGCGATGTCCATGTTCTCGCCCTCGACGAACACCGTCTCGAACTCGCCCGCCGGCGTCTTGACCTTCTCCTTGTCGGCTTTCACCTTCAGCGTGCCCTTGATGGACTGCGTGCCGAGCTTGCTGTTCACGTCCCAGGTCGCGTCCTTCTTCGCCGGCAGCGCCAGCACCTTGATGTACGGGTCCAGCTTGTCGTCCTTCACCCGCGTGCGGTACACGCCGTCGGCCTTCACCACGTACCACTCGCTCGTCTTCGCCTCGCCCGGCTTCGCGTCCTTGCCGACGAACGTATCGACCTGGTAGTGGTCTTCCATGCCCACCTTGTCCACCTTCACGACACTCACGGTCACGTCGTTGTCGCCGACCCGGTAGGTCCACTTCGCCTTGACCTTGAGCGGGAACATGTTGTCGCCGGGGGCGTCCTTCGGCTGGGCCAGGAGGGCACCGCCGAACAGGACCACCGACGCACCGACTACCAAACGGATCGCGCGCAACATCCGCCGTACTCCTGAGTTAGATCGAGGGTTCGCCCTTCAGTATATGGGCACGGCGCCCGGTCGCTACTTCCACACCGGTTCGGCGAGCTTTTGCCCCTGCCCCGCCTTGCCGACCGCGCCGGGGTCGGCCAGCGGGCCGAGCAGCTTCGCGTCGGGCACCGGTTTGCCGCCCGCTTTCCATACGCCACCCGTTAGCAGAGCGTTCGGCCCGGCGAAATAGCCCTCCGGGGCCAGCGCCAGCCAGTGGTCATCCGCCCCGCTCCAGAGCGTGAGCAACAGCCGGGCGTCGGCCGCGTCCCACACCTTTACCGTGCCGTCGGCCCCGCCGCTGGCGATCCGCTTCGCGCCGGCGTCCACCGCCACCGCGAACACCGGCGATCCGGCCTGCATCGCCTTCAGTTGCGCCGCGGATCTCGGGTCGAGCGTGCGAATCGTGCCATCACCGCCCCCGACCGCGACGAGCGCCCCTTTCGGGTCGATGGCGATTTCGTGCGTCGCGGTGCCGGGACCGCCGACCCGCCGGGCACGCTCGCCGGTCTTCGGGTCGTACCAACTGACGAGCGGGTCGAGGCCCGCGGCGAGTACCTGTCCGGTCGGAAGCACCGCGACCGCCAGCACCTCCTGATCGGTGCCGCTGAGCGTGAACCGCCCCTTGCCGGTCGCGGTGTCGATGACGCGCCCGGTGCGGTCCTTGCTCGCGGTCACATACCACGTGCCGTCTGGGCCGAAGCACACCGCGTACACGAAGTCCGAGTGGCCGGTGAAGGTGTGCAGCACCTTCGCTTCCTTCTCGGCCGGTGTCCCGCGGGCACCCTGCGGTTGCAGTCCGCCCTGGACACCGGCGACGCTCCACAGCCGCACCGTTTTGTCGAAACTCGCGCTGAGGAGCTGCGTGCCGTCGGGGCTGAAGCTGACGCACGACACCGTATCGAGGTGCCCGCCGAGCGAATGCAGGAGTTTCCACTCAGCGGTATCGAAGAGGCGCAGATCGCCGCGCGCGCTCGGTTGCCCGCCGGCGACCGCGAGCACTTTGCCGCTGGGCGAGAACTTCAGGTCGTTGACCGAACCGAGGACGTTGGTGAGCACCTTCGCAGGCTTGCCGGACACCAGATCCCAGACCGTCACGCGGCCGTACGTGCCGACGGCGAGCAACTTCCCGTCCGGGCTGAAGGCGACCGCCGCGACCGGCGGCAGCGGGCCGACCTTGAGTGTGAGTTCGAGCGGCCCCGGCAGGTTCGCGCCCTTCGGAAGCGCCGCCTTCGTGGGGAAAACGACATCGAGCTTCCGTGTCGGGCGCGCGGGCGCGGTTGAGCCTCCGAGGTCGGTATCGGCGGGCTTCGTGCCTTCCGGCGCGCCGGCCGCGACCCACTTGCGGATAACCGCAACGTCTTCGGCCGAAAGCGGATCGGCGTCGAGCGGCATCGCCCGCTTCCTGTCCTTCGAGGTGAGCAGCGTGACCACGAGCGACTCGTCCGGCTTGCCGGGCACGAGCACCGGCACCTTGCCGCCCTTCCCGCCCTTCTTGATGGCATCGGGTTTGTCGAGCGCCAGCCCCGCGGACACGTCCACTTCGGAGAGCCGGCGCTCGCTGTGGCAGACAACGCAGTGTTTGCGGAGGATGGGCCGCACGTCCTGCCAGTAGGTCGGGTCCGCGGCGAACGATTCACCGCCGAGAACGCAGAGGACGCCGAGCGAAACGAAGAACCGGAGCATGGGTGCGCCTGTGGGGTGGCGACTTGGTGGGTACGGACAGTTTACAGTGGGCAGTGAGCAGTGAGCAGTGGGCAGAGAAGAGAAAGGCAGTGAAGAGCGAAAGACAGAAGAGCAGAACCGTGCTTGGCTCTGGCCTTCTGCCTTTCACTCTTCACTCTTCTTTACTCTTCACTGCCCACTATCCACTGCCCACCGCCCACTGCATTCTACTTCTTCGGCGCCACCTTCAGCACGAAGGCGTCGCTGTGGCCGCCGTTGGTGGGCTGGTACATCAGCTCGCCGCGGGCCGGCGGGAGCGTGAACTCGCCGGCGAACTCCGCCATCACCACGAATTCGGCCGTCGCGGCGTTCGCCGTTTCGTAGTGGAAGCACGTCATCGCTTCGCGGTCCTCGCGGAGTACGTGGCCGCCGGGTAGCGGCCCGAAGCGCGTGTCGTCGGCCGGCACCGTTTCAAAGCCGGACGGCTTCGGGCTTTCGATCAGGAAGTATTGCAACTGCCCGGTCGCAGGTGTCGCGGTCACCTTCACCCGCACGTAGCTGCCCATCGGAACGGACGCGCCGCTCTTGAGGTCGGTCCACTTGCCGTCGGCGCCGCGAACGCTGACGACGCGCGTCACCTTCACGCCGTGGTCGCGGGCCGCGGTGAGCGCGCCGCCGGTGCGGGTGAACGTGATCGACACCCGCACGAGTGCCCCGCCGGCCATCGCGGCGCCCTTCACGCTGAAGGTGTTGTCGCCCGGCTTCAGACCGGCGCCGGCGAACTTCACGACCTTCGACGCGGCCGAATCGAGTTTCGCGCTGCCGACCTCGGCGCCGTTGAGCAGCACCTTGACAATTCCCTCAGCGGGCGCTCCGGCCCGAACGGCCGCGAGGTAGTCGCACAGCGCGTACAGCACACACGCGGTGTCCTTCGTGCTGTCCCAGCGGTCGCCGCGCTTGGTGCTGTGGAAGTACGCCAGCACCCCGGGGATGAGCGGATCGTTGGGATCGTGGGCCACGAGCGCCTTCATGACGGTGGCCGTGACTTCGGTGATGTTGTCGCCCCACCGCGAGAACCCGGCCTTCGTCCAGAACACGCGGTCGCCGGACTTCTGCGCCCGCTTGCGGAGTTCCGCCGCGAGCTTGTCGGCCAGTTCTTTCTGGCCGTACTTGACCGCGAGTTCGAGAGCGAGCGCGTGCCCGGTGTCGGACATCAGTCGATGCCCGACACCCTTCTCGATCCGCGGCCACCACGGTTTCATGTCTTCGGCCGGCGCGCTCCGTATGTACATCCGCACCCAGAGGCAGAAGAGGCTATCGTTGATGCGGGTCGTGGCGGCCGGCTCGGGCTGCCCCGGCTTCACGAGTACATCCCACGCACTCGACATTTCGTTCAGGTATGCCAGGAGCCGCGCCAGCCCGCGGGCGATCGTGTCCGGGTTCGGGCACGGGTAACCGGCTTCTTCCGCCGCGAGCAAGCCGAACAGCGCGTAGGGCGTCATCATCTCGTGCGTGGTGCCGCTGCCCTGCCAGCCCCAACCGCCGTCGGGCTGTTGCAGCGAGATGAGCCGCTTCTGCCCGGCTTCGACCACCTTCGGCAGCTTCTCTTCGAGCGGCTTGATGGTGCTGATGCCGGACTGCCGCAGGATCGCCGCGACCCGCAGCGCCGGGAGGAACCGGCTCATCGTCTGTTCGACGCACCCGTAGGGGTAATCGACCAGATACGGCAGCGTGTCCGCGAGGTCGGCCGCGAGCGTCGGGGCCACAGTAACCGTTACCTGTGCGGTTTTCGGATCGAAACCCTCTGGCATGACGAGTTTCAGATCGTCCTTTCCGACGAGGCCGCTCGCGGTAACGCGCTCCGGGATCGTCGCGGCGACGACCGGCAGCTTCTTGAGCGAGGCATCGCTGCCGGCGTCGCACTTCACGGACATGAGCAGATCGGTCATGCCCGGTTTGCCCGCGCGGTACGTCCAGAACACCGGCACGTTGCCGTTCGCCGGCACCCGCACCGTCTGTTCGGCCGCGGAGAGCACCGCGCCGTTCTCCGCGGTGAGGTGAACGCGGACGTTTTGCTCGGTGGCGCTCAGGTTGTGAACGGTGCCGAACACGCTGACCGTGTCGCCCTCGGTGAACGCCCGCGGGAGCATCGGCCAGACCATCACGGGCCGCGAGGCCTTGAACCGAGTGGCCGCGGTGCCAACGTGCAACTTCGACGAGACCGCCGTCACCTGAACGCGCCAGTTCGTGAGCGCATCGGGCAACTTGAACGTTGCAACGGCCTTGCCAGTTCGGTCGGTGCGGAGGTTCGCGCTCCAGAACGCGCTGTCGGCGAAGTCGCGGCGCACCATGTCCTCGCCGACGCCCAACCCCGGCAACGGCGCGCCGATCGGCGCCCCACCGCCCGGCGGGCCGAAGTCGCGGTTGAACCCGAACGACATGCCCATCTGCCCGCCGGGCATAGCGCCGAATCCGCCGCCACCGAAGTTACCACTGGCGAACGCGCCGCCAAAGCCGCCGCCGATTCCACCACCGCCGAAGTTGGGCGAGCCGAAGTTGCCGCCGAACCCAGCGTTGAAGCCGCCACCACCGAAGCTACCTCCGAAGCCGCCGAAACCACCCTTGCCGAAACCGAACTGCTGACCGAGGTTGCCGAACTGCCCGCCGAAATTGCCGTTGAACTGGAAGCCGCCGCAGTTGAACCCACCGCACATGTTCCACCCGCCGCACCCGAACCCGTAGCACGGGTTCGCGTTCTGGTAGAAGTTGCCGCGGTGCATCAGCCACGGATCGGCGCCGGCGTGATTCGCGAGACCGATTAGCACCGCGTTGTCGATGACCGTGGCCGAAATGTAATACTTGACCTGCACATAGGCATCCCTGCTTTCGCGGTGGAGCAGGTCGGCGAGCCGAGCCGACTTCGGCACGCTCCACGTCTGCGTGTGACCGCTGTAGAGCGGGTGCGCGAGGTACACCTCGAACCCAGTCAACCTCACGAGCGTGACCACATCACTCGCGTTGAGTTTCCCGCCTTTCCAGTTCTGCGCGAGTAGCGTGAGCCGCTGGTCGAGGCCCGGCTCGCGGGCGAGCGCGTCCTTGTCCTTCAGCAGTTTCTCGCCCTTCGCGACCAGCTCCGCGATGCCCACGCCGCCGAGTCGCGTCGCGGTCAGGTCGCGGGCGGCGCGCCCGTGTCCGCGGGTGTCGGCCAGGTAAAAGTCGCGGATGCTGTTCGACAGGTCGCCCGACACGCTCAAGAGCGATTCGTCGAACACCGACACGATGAGATCGACCTCTTCCTGCCGGTTCACCTGAAGGTTGAGCTTCACCTCGGCGCCGGGGCCGACCGTGTCCGGGGTCGTCGTCGTTACGGTCAGCGTCCTGTCTGTCGGAATGACGAACACGTCGCGCTGATCGGCGAAGGTGTTCGTCGCCGATTCGGGGTACTGCACGCACACCGCGCAGCCGTAGCGGAGGTTCGCCGGGAGCGGTTCGTCGAACTGCACCACCCCGTTCGCGCCCGCGGTGAGCGGCTTGACGAGCTTCACGCCGCTCGAATCGCGCAGCGTCAGCAGCAGCTTCGCCCCTGCGAACCGCGTGTGGACCGTACCCGTCAGCCGCCCGCCGGCGGGCAGCTCGCGTGCATCAAGCTGAAGCACGACGCCCGGCAGCTTTGCAGGCGCCTTCACCACGAGGCCGGTTTCGCTCTGGAGCGTGGTGCCGTCGGCCAGTCGCGTGAGCGCGAGGAGCTTGTACGCGCCGGGCTTCTTCAGATCGAGTTCGGCCTTGCCGCCCACGACCGGGATCGCGGTGAGCACCGCGCGCTTCACCGGATCGAACACCGGTTGCGCCTTCCAGCCTTCGGGGGCGGGCTTCTTCGCGGGCCGCTCGCCCAGCGGCGGAATGCGGGTGTTGTCCGGTACTGACTCGCCCTCGCCATCGTCGCCGATTTGCGGCGCGATCCACGGCACCGACGGACTGGCTTCGAGCTTCACCACGATGAGCGTCGTGGTGGCCGCGTCCTTCTCGCCGAGGCCGACCGGCGTCACGTTCACCGCGACCTTCTCGCCGACCGCGTACAGTTCCTTCGGCGTGCCGACGAGAACCCGCTTTTCTTGCGCCGGAGCAAGCGAGAACGTCCCGACGGCGCGGTTCTCGCGGCCCGTTTCGTCCAGGAACACCGCGTTCACGGTGACGGTGTGTTCGCCCTTGAGCCACTCCGGCCACAGGTCGATGGCGACCTTCGCCGGCGATGCCTCGCCGAACGTGGCTTTCCCCTCGCGGGTGGCGATCGTGCGCCCGCCGAACCCGGCGAACGACATCGCGGAGACTCCGTTGGCGAGCGTCAGCAACCGCTCGTCGTCGGGGAGCGCATCAAAATCATCAGCCGACGGCGGCCCGCCCTCGTCGGCGACGAACTTCGCCGGATCGAGTGCGAGTTTCGCCACATCGGCCTGCTTCGTGACGACCGCGGACCACGTGGCGCTCGGCCCCTTCACCGCGCGGTCGAGGTAGTCGCGGGCGTCGAACGTGACCTCCAGTTTGCCGTCCTTCACTTCACCCTTGAGCTTCACCCCGACCTTCGTCTTGCGATACTCGCCGAGCAATACGCGGGCGGAGCCGATCATCGGGAGCGTGACGCCCTCTTGCGTCACGATCAGGCGGTAGTGGTCGAGCTGGTCCGCGTCGGTGAACGTGTACTGCCCGGTGATGCGGCCGGCGGCGTCGGACCGCAGCTTCAGCCGGGCGGCGCGGGTGCCGCGGGTCTCGCCCGTCACATCGACGGTAAACTCCTGGTTGGCGAGCGGCTGGAAGTCGATCCCGTCCTTCGTTCGGTGGGCGTAGGCGACGAACTTGAGCGTGTGCCCGGGCCGGTACGCCGAGCGATCGGTGACCACGAACGCCGCGTCCCGCGAGCCGTCCGGCAGTGCCGGGAGCGTGCTGCGCGCGGTCAGCGGCTTCTGGCCCTCGGTGGTGATGAGTGTGAGCGTGAGCGGGAGCGGTTTGGCGGAAGTGTGCGCCCAAGTGAACGTGTTGTTATCGCCGACCGCGACCTCAAACTCGCGGGCGCCGGCCTTGATGTTGATCCGCGCCCCGGCGTGGTTCTCGGTGCCCGCGACCCACCCGCGGACCCCGCGCTCGTCCGGCATCACGACGAGCGCTGTGGGGTTCTTGGCCGGTTCGGGGGAGGCGAACAGCGGGACGAGTTCGCGCGGTTTTGCGGCCCGTGCGGCCGATTTCGGCTCCGGGTCGGAGCGGTTGCCCGAGGTGACGAGTGCCGTCACGAGCGAAACGGAGAACAGGCCGGCGGTTACGGCCGCCAGCCAACGGGGGAGGGAGTACGCCCACCGCATCGGTTCACCCCTTTTCCGGGACGCTCACAGGCACCGGTATAACAACCGAAGCGCTCCGGCGTTGGCAAGGGATTTCGGCCGGCTACGGAACGATCCAGGCGCGGTTGACGTACAGGGTGTTCCCGGACGACCCGGCGTACTCGCCCTTGACGGTCTTGATTCGGTCGCCCGGCTTGAGGTTCGCGATCTGCTTGCGGGCGTCGAACGGCAGTGTCACCTTGATCTTTGACCCGGTGCCCTTCTTCGAGGTGCCGACGACCAGAACCGCGACCTCGCCGTCCTTGCTCTCGACCACTGCGTCGGTGAGCGTCAGGGGCTTCTCGTTGTACTTCTGGTCGGTAGCCACGGAGTCCCGCGCGTGCTCGGCGAGGAGCGCCGACGCGGTCACCCGCACCGCCGGGTCCGGGCCGGTCCATTCAACCGTCGCGTCCGTCAGGTCGATGAACGGCGCCGAGTACCCGGCGCACTTGCCCTTGAGCTTGACCGGCTGACCGCGCGACACGTTCAGCGCCTTGGTCACGTCGGTCTTGGCGACCGCGCACCGGACGATGGTCCCGAGCCCCCGGCCGGGTTCGGGCGGCGCCCCGTCCAGGTGGGCGTACACGTCGCCGCCGGGCATGAACATCAGGTCGCCCAGTTTGCCCTCGACGACGACGGTCTTGTCCTTGTATTTCGCGTCGGCCGCGGCCCTGTCCGCCTTGTACGCCTTCGCCAGTTCCTCGGCCTTCGCCTCGACCGGCGGCCCGGTGTCCGCTTTCTTCGCGTCCTCGATGGCCTTATCGACCGTCTCTTTGGCCTGCTGGGCGAACCAGTAGACGCCGTACCCGGCCCCGCCGCAGCAGACGAGCAGCGAGACGGCGACGACCGCGAACACCACCCCGGCGCCCGACCCGCCCTGTTGCCGCGGCCGCCGCCGGCGGGTCGGGCGGTCGTCAAAATCGGTGTCCTCGTCGCGCTCGTCGCGGGATCGCCGCCCGCGCGGGGGGTCGTCCTCGTCGCGGCGGCGCCGCGGGCGCTCGGCGTCCTCGTCGCGCTCGCTGCGCGGGCGCCTCCTGCGCGGCTCGTCGTGGTCGTCATCGTCCTCGTCGCGCCGGCCCCGCGGGCGGTCGTCTTCGTCCTCATCGCGGCGCCGGCGCGGTCGGTCCTCGTCGTCGCGGGCGGCTTCGCGCCGCGCCCGGACAACCGGTTGGCCGGTGATCTTGCCCCCGGTCGGGGCCGGCTCCTCCGGTTCGGCCGGCGCCGGGGGTGGAGGCGGGACGGTCGCGACCGCTTCCGGTTCCGACACGGTCGGCGGGGCCGGCGCCGGTGGGATGATGCCGGCGCACTTGGGGCACCTCACCGCGCGCCCGGCGAACTCGTCTTTTACCGACAGCGTGGCGGAACACGACGGACACGTGATGCGGACGGGCATCGGCCCCTCCTGACGGGTGGCGGGTCGCAGCGCGAGGGCGGGTGAAGAGGAGTCTATTCGCCGTTCGGGGCGCGGAAACGACGAAAGCCCGGCTCGCGGGCCGGGCTTTCGTTCGCGCAACCGGTGTTCGCCGTCACGCCTTGATGATGTCCTTCACGGTCGCCCCGCTGGGGATCATCGGCAGCACGTGTTCCTGGTGCGGCACGTGGACGTTCAGGAGGAACGGGCCGTCACTTACGATCATCTCGATCAGTGCGGCGTCCAGGTCGGCCTTGTCGATCACGCTCCGGGTCTTCACCCCGAACCCCTCCGCGATCTTGCAGAAGTCCGGGTACGGGGCGTGATCCTCGCCGGCGCCCAGGTACGTGTGTCCGCGGTTGGACCCGAAGAACCGGTCCTCCCACTGCATCACCATCCCGAGGTGCTGGTTGTTCAACAGCAGCACCTTCGCCGGGAT
>CAZBXY010000089.1:0-25351 GCA_964495365.1 uncultured Frigoriglobus sp.
CGAGAAGCTCGCCGGCGGCCTCATCAAGGCGCCGAAGATGACGAGCGCCGAGTGCCACAAGAAGTACGGGTGAGATTGAAGGGGTTTCAGAACCCGGGGTTAGCGATCCCGGGGTTAGAAGCCCGGGGTTTCAACCCTGGACTATTAGACGGTGACCCTTTCAGGGTCCAGAAAACCGATGTGACCCGGAAGGGGTCACCGTTCAATAGCCCGGGGTTTCTAACCCCGGGTCCGCATTCGCCCGGGCTCCTCCCCCGCGAGCTTCCGTCATGCTGTCACTCGCAGGCCGACCGTCGCGAACGTGTGCCGGGCCGTCGCGGCGTGAGTTCCTTCGCGTCGGCGGGCTGGCTGTTGGTGGGCTGAGTCTGCCGCAATTGCTCGCGTCGCCGGCGAGCGCCAAGGCGCGGGCGAAGTCGTGTCTGCTCATCTTCATGGACGGCGGGCCGAGTCACCTCGAAATGTGGGATCTGAAGCCCGACGCGCCGGCCGAAGTGCGCGGCGAGTTCAAACCGATCCGATCGAGCGTGCCGGGACTCACGGTGGGCGAACTGCTCCCGCTCACGGCCGGCCAGATGCACCACTTCGCGCAGGTGCGGTCGGTGCATCACGGCGTCAACGATCACAACGCCGGCAGTTTCTACATGCTCACCGGGCGGCACCCGGCCGACGGCTCGAAGCTCGTTCAGCACGACTCCGCGAACACGTTCCCGCCGTTCGGCGCGGTGATGGCGAAGCTGCGGCCCGTGACCCGCGCGATCCCGCCGTACGTGCTCTTGCCGGAATACCAGTGGAACAACGGCGTCGATATCGGCGGACAGAAGGGCGGGTTCCTGGGCGCGAAGTGCGACCCCTTCCTCCCGGGCGACCCCAGCCTGCCGGACTTCGCCGTGCCGGGGCTCGATCTGTTACCCGAGGTGCCTCTCGACCGGCTCGCCCAACGCGATGACCTGCGCCAGGCGCTCGATTCGGCCATCGCGCGGCGCGGCTCCTTGTCCGGAGCGGAGCGGCTCGACGTGTTCCAGCGGCAAGCAGTGGAGGTGGTCACGTCGCCGGACGCGCGGCGGGCCTTCGACCTTTCACGCGAGCCGCAGAAGCTCCGCGAGCGGTACGGCACCGACCCCGGCAGCGACCGCGCAATCGAAGCGCGGAAGTTCGGCGGGCTGCCGCACATCGGGCAGACGTTCCTGATGGCTCGCCGGCTGATTGAGGCCGGGGTGCGGCTCGTCACCGTGATGACCGGTCGGCGGATCGATCAGGCGTGGGACACACACCGCGACCACTTCGGCCTCATGCGGAAGTCGCTCTGCCCGCCGTTCGACGCCGCGTTCTCCACCCTCATCTCCGACATGCACCTGCGCGGCCTGCTGGACGAAACGCTGGTGGTCGTGATGGGCGAGTTCGGGCGCACGCCGAAGATCGGGTTCGTGACGAGCGGGGCGGGCGCGGCGAAGGGCAACGGCCGCGACCACTGGCCGTACTGCTATACGGTGCTGTTCGCGGGCGCCGGGATTGTGCCCGGCGCGATCTACGGTTCCTCGGACCGCACTGCGGCCTACCCGAAGGAAAACCCGGTCGGCCCGGAGGACATCGCCGCGACGATCTACGAGGCGCTCGGCATCGACCCCACAACCGAGATTCACGATGCGCAGAACAAGCCGTACACGCTGTGTAGCGGCCGGCCGATCCGCCCGCTGTTGGGATAATCATGTCCGACGAGGCCGCGTTCCTCCGCGGTTTCTTGATCGCGTGCAGACAGGGATTTCGGTTCTGACCGCCCAAGTGGCAAAAAAGCAACTTCGGAGATGCATTTACTGATCTTAATCGTAACTATTGTGCCTGATGTATCTTGCGAAATACCCTCCAACGCAATTCGAGCCTCCGAACCGATCGAGATTCCTGAACCTCTGTAATCGGTAACAATTTTGCGGTGTATCCTGGATATCCCGCCCGTAGAGTAGATAGGCCAACTGGCTGTCGGAGGGAGTGGGTGTAATGCAGGTCGGGTACGTCTTTTTGGCTCGGTACGCCGAAACCAATTCCGACGGAACCGTCGATACGGTCGGTGGCGACTTCGATTGTGTTCGTGCTCCCTCATTCCCGGCGATTTTCCCACTCTCGGTTGTTGCGAAGTTGACGAGTGTAGCCCCCGAGGGCGGTGACGCGGACGGAAAGCTCCGAATGGTTCTGGACGTGATTGGCCCGTCGGAGAGCAGCCTTCTTGTGGAGCCCTTTGTCGCGTTTCTCGAACCGAAGAAGATCCCAAAGGGAGTGAGCGCGACGACGGCGGGTGCGGCGCGTGTGATAATGAACCTCGGCGGCGTGGTGTTCCCGGAACCGGGTCGTTACGAGGTGAAACTCCAGTTCGGGGAAGAACCCCGTCTGGTGGAAGCGGTGGCGGTCGTCACTGCCGAGGTGTCAAATGCTTAGTATTTACGAAACCCGCATCAGCCTCTTCAAAACGGTGATCTGCGTTCCCGTACTCCCACTCATGGTCGGCTCTGGAGTGTCCCAGAACGAATGTCGTGCGCAGTTCCGAGTTGCAGCACCGGGGAACCGGGTTCGGCGCTTCGCTGCCGGTCCAGGCTGGGATGTCAGCGAGGCCGAACGTGTCGAGGAACGGGCAGAACCGCAGAGCGAGTTCGTCTGGAACGAGTCGATTTACCAGGCCCGGAAGGCGGCCAAGGAATTCAGCAGTTGAGCCATGCCCATTGTCGTACCGGTGCTCGACTCGAACACACCCCTTTCTCAGGGCGACCTGCTGAAAGGGGTGCCGCTATTTCAGACGGGCAAGCCGAGTGGCGCAAAGTTCGAGCCTGTTTCGTGCAAAGCTCCGTACTGTTTGGTCATTTCGCGCCCCTGCGTCACGAGTCACAAGGATCGCGTCGTGGTTGCTGCGGTGGAACCCTACAAGAACGATGAGATCAAGAAGAGCCTGGGCAGTTTCGACGCGCTGAAAGAGTTCTACGCCGACGTTCGCGACGGAAAGTCCAGCCCGGACCAATTCTACTTGGGCCAACTCAACGGCGAGAAGGGCAGCTTCTGCGCCCGGCTCGACTCGCTGCACACGATCGAGTTACCTTCTGAGGGCGACTCCGCGCGACAGCAGTTCATTGGCGCTGTGCGCGTGGCGCGACTGGACGACTCGTTCGCCCACGACCTGCACCAGCGCCTGTTCCGTTCGTTCGCGAGCCTCGGGTTTGACGACGACAAGTGGTATCCGACCGCCGACCTCGAAGTCCTGGTGGAGACGGGCGAACGCGACCGAGCGAAGGCAGAAGCCGACTATCGGGATGCGCTGGCGGCGCTAAAAGTGGCCGAGACCCAGGGCGATTTCAAGAGCGACAAGGAGAAAGAGGGGCGCGAGAAGGGTGTGGCTAACAAGAAGAAAGTCGTTGACGAACTGGACAAGGAACTCGCGCCGCTCCGAGCGGAACTGGAACGGCGGCGCACGACACCCCGTACTCCTGGCGACTCACCGATCGCCGAACCGAGCCCGTCCTCGTGAATGGCCGTGACTTACGCGCCTGGTCACTTCGTAGCCTGTGCCCCACTTGCGGAACGACCACCGCGAAGGAGGCGCATTCACCGAGCGATTGCCCACGAAACAGCGGCGCGAACTTCCGATCGGACGCGGCACCGAGATGAACGCGAGATGAGATGTGGCGGAATGCCGGTTAGCGGGCCGAAAACGCTGCGTTTAATGTCTGATGACACCGGCTCTCCTCTGCCCGAAGGGAGCGGGTCCGGGGACCGAATTTGCTCGTCCGATCCAGGAGATTCGTCTGTGAAGCGTTTTGCTGTGTGTCTCGCACTGATTTTATCCGGCGCGACCGCCGTTGCCGACGACTGGCCACAGTGGCAAGGCCCCGATCGGAACGCGGTTTCCAAGGAGAAGGGCCTCCTCAAGGAGTGGCCCAATGGCGGCCCGCCACTCGCCTGGAAGGTCAAGGGACTTGGCGGCGGCGACAGCGCCCCGTCCGTCGCCGGCGGGAAGCTCTTCGGCATGGGCAACCGCGGCGGCGAGGAGGTCGTGTGGGCGCTGGCCGAGAAGGACGGCAAGGAACTGTGGGCGACGCCCCTCGGGTCGGCCCACCCGCAGCGGATGCCGCAGTCGAAGGAAGGGCCGGGTTGCACCCCGACGGTGGACGGCGAGCGGCTCTACGTCCTGGGCACGGGCGGCGATCTGGCCTGTCTTCAGGTCAAGGACGGCGCGGTCGTGTGGCGAACGAGCCTGACGAAGGAGTTCGGCGGGAGCGTCCCGACGTGGAGTTACCGCGAATCGCCGCTCATCGACGGCGACAAGGTCATCTGCACCCCCGGCGGCCCGGACGCGACCCTCGTGGCCCTCGACAAGGCGACCGGCAAGGCCGTCTGGAAGAGTAAGGTGCCCGGTAACCCCGGAGCGGCCTACGCCTCGGTCATCGCGTTCGACTTCGGCGGGCAGCGCCAGTACGTGCAGCTCACCGCGCGGGCGCTCGTCGGGGTCGCGGCGGCCGACGGCAAGTTCCTCTGGCGGTACGACCGGGCGGCGGCCAAAACGGGTATCAACTGCTCCACGCCTCTCCACCACGACGGCCAGGTGTTCGCCTCCGCGGCCTACGGTGCGGGCGGCGGGCTGGTGAAGCTGAGTAAGGACGGCGACGGCGTCAAGGCCGAAGAAGTCTACTTCACCCGGTCGATGGAAAACCACCACGGCGGCATGATCGTCGTCGATGGTTGCCTGTACGGCGCCCACGGCGGCAACGGGGGCGGGAATCTCGTCTGCCTCGACTTCAAGACCGGCAAGGTTCTCTGGGACGAGCGCGGGGTGATGAAAGGCTCGGTGGCCCTGGCGGACGGGCGCCTGTACTATCGCACCGAGACCGGGAGCGTGCTCTTGATCGAACCGAGCGCGAAGGAGTACGTCGAGCGCGGCCGGTTCCAGCACCCCGACCGCAGCCGGTCACCAGCCTGGGCGCACCCGGTCGTCGCCAACGGCAAACTGTACATCCGCGACCAGGACGTGCTGCTCTGCTACGACGTGAAGGCGAAGTAACCCCACCCGTTCACCGGGTCGTGTGGCCCGGACGCGGCTCGCCTTTCTGGCTTGTGATGTCGAATTTGAAGCCGCGGATCGCGTGCTGTTGCTGCGTTTCAGCTTCTCGGACTGAGGCGGTTGGGCGGTGGGTGACGAGTTGGCAATCTTTGGCAATCTTTGACCGAAAAGGCCAAAAACCCCTGGGGAAACCAAAGATTGCCAAGTGGCAATCTTTGGCAATCTTTGGCAATCTTTGATTTTCCCAGGCCTTTTTGCGTGTCGGTCACTTCGCGGGCTTGTAACCCGCCGGCGGGACGACCACCTCGAAGTCACTTCCCTTCACCTTCCGCAGCTCCTCGTGCAGCACCGGGATTCGCGGGTCCGGGGCGCACGAGATCGCCCATTCGATCCCGTTGTCCGCCACCAGCATTCCGTACTTCTTCAGCCCCTCCAGGATCGTCTTCACCTCCGGGGTGAAGTTCGACGTGTCGAAGTCCTTCCGCAGGCGAATGCGTTCGCCCATGCGCGGCAGGGTCTCGTCGGTCAGGCGGCTCGCGAAGTGTGTCGCGGGGTACACGTAGGCCCGGCGCGAGCGGGGGACCGTCACACGCATCGCGTGGTCGATCGAGCCGCGCTTCAGTTCGTCGTAGCGGATGATCGACGGGAAGATGGGCAGCCCCGCGGCGTCCGAACTGGTCCAGCCGTCGGGCCGGAGCTTGTTGCTCTTGAGGTCAAACGTGGCCTCGCACCCCGCCTGCCAGCCGGCGGCGGTCTTCTTCAGGCCGCCGAACTCGTAGAGCATCCGGTTGGTCGGATCGACCACGATCGCGTGCCGGTCGCCGCCCTCGTTGAGTTTGTCGCGGTGAACGTCGTCGAGTGTCGTGTCCTGCAACTTCCGGTCGCGGTGATAGTTCACCGGCCAGCCCTCGATCGGCACGTTGTCCGGCAGCGGGTACGGCCCCTTGTCCGACTCCTCCGGGTACGCCACCAGTTTGACGTCGATCCGCTTCTGGTTCGGCGGCACCAGCACGAAGCCCATGTCCGGGTTGTACCGCAGCGGCTTGGTCGCCCCGACCGACTCGATCATCTCCTTCGACTTGGGGTGCAGCGGCCAGTCGGTGACGACGAGGTTCCACGGGTTGTCTGCGGGGAACACTTCCAGCGCCGCGAGGATCGCGTCGGCCTCCGGGGTGTCGAAGGAGACGGGCTTGTCGATCTTCGGCATCTTCGCCTTGCGGATGCGCTCGACACGGGCCGGGTCGCCGGACACGACCGGCTTCTTCGGCTCCTGGGCGGCGGCAACGGCCCACGCGAGGAGCGGGATCAACAGCAAAGAGGTGCGGTGCATGAGCGACTCCGGTGTAGGGGCTTCCGCGGTTCTCGATCCGGGCTGGGTCTGCGAGCTTGAGTGTACACCAACTCGGTCGGTGCGAGTATACCCGCGCCGCGTGAGCGCCCCGGGCTTGGAACCTTGGGGCCGAACTCGAAGCGCTCTCGGCGCCGACCCGCGCCGGTCCGCGCCGACCCGCGCGTTGGATCGAGCCGCCGGCGACTCGGCGGTGGTTCCCGACCGGAGCCGTATCACTTCAACACCAGGTCCGTGCTGTTGGCGCCCGCGGCGAGTTCGATCATCAGCCCCGCGGTGTTGATGAGGTGGTACTTCGGGGGCACGCCGGCACCGGTGATCATGGCGGCGTACTTGCCCGGCGGGATCGCTTCCGCGAACTTGTAATCGCCGTTCTTGATCGGCGCCGTGAACACGCGCGGGAGCGGCTGGTTCAGCGAAACGAACGTCAGTTCGCCCTCGGCCAGCGGCTTGCCGGCGAGCGTCACCTTCCCGCCAACGCTCGCGGCGGCCGGTTGTCCCGCCTTCGCCATCGGGGTCTTCGGCATCGGCGCGACCGCCACCGCGTCGGGCTTCTTGTCTTCGGGCTTCTTCTCCTCCACTTTCTTCGGTGGGTCGACCGGCTTCTTCTCGTCTACCTTTTTCGGTGGCTCGGTCGGCTTCTTCTCTTCGGGTTTCTTGTCCTCGGGCTTCTTGGGCGGGTCAACGGGTTTCTTCGGCTCGTCGGGTTTCTTCGGCGGATCGGTCGGTTTCTTGTCGTCCGGCTTCTTGTCGTCCGGCTTCTTCATGTCGTCGGGCTTCTTCTCGGCGATCGCGGCCTTCAGGTTCTTCCGCACGCCCTCGATCGCCTCGTGGAGTACGAACGCCTTGCGGGCCGTTTCGGGTTCCTTGTCCGCGGCGGCCAATCCGGTGTCGATGATCTTTTGGGCCTCCGGGCGGTGCGCCAGGAGTGGGCGCACGGTCGTCAGCGCCCCCTGGTAGAGCCGGTACGCCCCGGTGAAGTCCTTCGACGTGTTGTAAAGGTCCGCGCCCTTGTTGTGGACATCGCGGAGCGTGTCGATCACGAGTTTGTCGAACGCCTTCGCGTCCGGCAGTTTCGGGTCGTCGGCTCGGGCCGTGCCTAAACCGAGCGCCAGAGCGAGCGCGAGCGCCGTCACGATCCGGGTCGTCATCGCTGTTCTCCTGAGAGTCCGTGTTTCCCTGACAGTGCTAATAATGACGCACTTGAGTCGGGGTTGCAACCGCGGGTGTGTCCTGCGTAACATCTGGTGGAAATTGTTCGACCCGCACGGAAGCGGACCCGTGGCCGACAAGTTGACCCAGCAAATCACCGACGCTCTCACCCGGGCCGCCGCCGAACCGGGCGGTTTGGCGCTGTACGCGTCGAAGTCCGACCCCGGGCTGTTCCCGAACACCGCGTCCGCGAAGCCCGCCGCGCAGAAGTGCCTCGCCGACACCCTCGTTCGCGTCGTCGCGACCGAAACGAAGGGCAAAACCCCGCGAGACCTGTACGGGCTGACCGAAAAGGGCTGGGAGTTCCTCCTCGCCGCGGTGAACCCCAAACAGGTGCTCGAAGACTTCGTTCGCGTGCTGGAGGCCCGACAGGGCGAGGTGGGCGAACTGCTCGCGAGCGCGCGGAGCATGGCCGAGAGTCTGCAAGGATTGAAGGAGGCTGTGGCGCGGGTGCTGCCGAACGTGAGCGCGGCGAAGCTTCCGGCGAACCCCGACCGCCAGGTCGGGGGTGAAACGTCCGACCGCCCCACACTGCTTCGAGTCCACCAAGACGACTTCGCCGCGCCCGGCCCCGCCACCCCCGACCTCGACACCCCCGACCTTGCGGTCGGGGTTCGCCTGGAACCGGCCCTCGCGCTCCTCGACGCGCCGCCCGCGCTCGATCTCGCCCCTGCGATCGTCGCTTTCCTCACCGATCGCGCCGCGGCCACCGACTGCCCGCTCCCGGAGCTGTTCCGCGCCGTCGCCGGCGGCGGGCCGGTCACGATCGGCGAGTTCCACGATTGCCTGCGCCAACTGTACGCCGACGGCGCCGTTACGCTGCCCGCGTGGACCGGCCCGCTCTACGCCCTGCCCGAACCGCAATACGCCCTGCTCATCGGGCACGGCATCGCCTACTACGCTTCGCTCCGCGAAGCAGGGATCAGGAGACAGGGAACAGGGGACAGAAAAGACGGTGGTTCTGTCTTCACTGTTTCCTGACTCCTGTCTCCTGACTCCTGACTCCTGTTCCCGGAGGGAACTCCATGACCGCGACCCTCACCGAGCGCCCGATCGCCGACCGCACCCGCGACGTGCTCAAGCGCGCGGGCAACCCGTTCCGCAATTACTTCGCACGCAATCCCGATGATGAGGTGTGCGCGCGGTTCCACGTGCCGGAACTCTTTGCGGCCGAGCGCGACCTCTTGCACGCCATTATCGACCTGTACCGCTACGACCCGCAGACGCACAGCGAGGTCGTCCCGGTGCTGGGCAACAAGGGCGCCGGCAAGACGCACCTGCTCCATTCGATCAAGCACGGCGCCGGCGGGCAATGGCAGTTGCTGGTCACGCCCGGCGTGTACCAGCGCGATTCGGACTTCCTCGAATACCTGCTGTTCCAGATCATCGACACGCTGCTCGGCGGCGGGAAGCAGAAGGGCGTGCGCCCGCTCGATTACGTCGGCGATCAGCTCGTCCGCCGGCAACTCGGTATCGCGCTCCGCGAGCTGTCCGAAGACGAGAAGGTCGAACTGTTCCCGCCGGCGGGGCTGGGCCGCTGGGCGCGCCGGCTCGGCCTCGGTACGCAGCAGGCCCGCGAGCGCGCCGACTGGCTCGCGGAGAACATCAGCGGGTACTCGAACTTCGCGCGGATGCCCACGCCGGTGCTGCAAGCCCTGACGGACGCCGGACTGACGCCGCAGAAGGCGTTCGACCTCATCTCCGCGCACGTGCAGAAGACCGAAGCGCACAACACCGCCGGCCTCATGCGCCGGCACATCTTCCAGGGGTTCGCGAAGGCCGCGCTTCTGCGCGATGAGTCCGACCTCGCGAACTTCCTTACTTACGGCTTCGCGGAACTCGAGTTCCACGTTCGTCCGACGCGGCAGGATCTCGTGCTGGCGCTGTTCAAGGTGCTGACAGAGGTGTTCCGCGGGCTGAAGACGCCGGTGGTGGTCGCGTTCGACCAGCTCGAAGACCTCTTGCTCGCCCGCCGCACCGACGACGCGCACAAGACCGCGGAGGCGTTCTTCGCGGGCATCGTGCAGGCGATGCACCAGATCGACGGACTGTGCTTCCTGATCTTCGCCGAGCGCGGGCTGTGGAACCGGTTCGTCCCGTCGCTCGACGGGTACATTCAGGACCGACTGAACAACCCGGTCCACGTCCCCAAGCACGGGACCGTGAAGGCGATCCGCCTGGAAGCCCCGGCGGCCGACCTCGTGCGCCGCGTGGTGGAAGCGCGCCTGCGCCCGTGCCTGGGCGAACTGCCGTCCGGGGGCGACCCGGTGCCGGAGATCTACCCGTTCGCGGACGAGCAGGTGATGCGGATCGCGCGCACCGAGCCGACCCTCCGCGACATGCTCCAGCAGTTCCGCCACCTGTTCGACCACGTGGTGTACGGACCGGACGACCTGCTCCAGGGATCAGGAGTCAGGAGTCAGGGGCCAGTTCAAGAGACCGGAAACAGGATTCAGGAATCCGTTCAGAAGACAGAAAGTCAGATTCCGGAGACAGAACACGAACCGCTCGCCGCTTCGCGGTTCGACACGAGCGCGATGCCCGAGCTGCCCGCGCCGCTGAGCGCGTCGGAACTGTCGGAGGAGCCGCCGGCGGCCGACCCCACGAGCCGGATCGCGGCCCTGCTCGGGCGCGAGGACGAGGCCCCGTCGATGACCTTCAAGCACATCGACGTCGTGGAAACGCCCGCCGATCTGCCGGCCGAAATGCCGCCGGCAATGACCGCGGAGGTGCCGCCCCCGCTACCCGCGATGATGCCGGACGACATGTTCGCGGTGGCAGTCGATAGTCAGGGAACAGGAGTCAGAAGTCAGGAGTCAGGGGACAGGAGACAGGAATCAGAGAAGCCGACCGAGCCGGAACTGACTTCTGATTCCTGCCTCCTGACTCCTGAAGCGGCGGCCCCGGAGGTGCCGGCCCCCGTGCCCTTTCCGGTTGCGGTACAAGACCGCGTACCGCCCGCCGCTGTGGTGAAGCTGAGCGCCGCCGCGCTCACCGAGTTGTGGGACCAGGAGCAGCGAGCGGCCCGGCGGAAGCTGGAACCCGAAGGCTCGCTCACGGGCGCCACCCGTGAGCTTCAGGCCGGATTGGGCGCGTTCCTCGCGGTCTGCCACGAGCACGGGGTGAAGGTCGGGCCGTGGCGGCTCCAGCACGTCGTCAACGAGTGGTCGTACGGCGACCACCCGACCTACGGCGTCGTCACGATCGCGCACTGGGCGTGCAAGGACGGGCAGCCGTGGCGGATGGGCCTCGGCCTCTTCCTCGCTCGCGGGGCCGGCAAGCCGAAGGATCTGGAAGTGAAGCTCGCGGTGCTGGAAACCGAGCCGGCGATGGTCGATCTGCTCGTGCTCCTGCGGCCCGAAGACGACTTCGGCACGACGGGCAAGAGCAAGACGCTCCTGGCCGAGTCGGAGCGCCGGGGCAAGCACACCCGGCTGGAACCGGTGTCGCTCGACGGGTTCGCGCAACTGTACGCCTTCCCGCGATGGCTGGCGGCGGTCCACGAGGCGCTGCCGGAGGGTGCGCCCCTCCCGAACCTCGCCGACCTGATCCAGGACAAGTGCGAGAAGCTGCTCGAACAGGTCTGTATGCCGGTACAGGGGTAAACCCGAGTGAAGCGAACGCGGCCCGCGTGCCACTCCGGCGCGCGGGCCGCGTCGTTGACCCACGAACACCGGTTTTCCCGGGCGACGCACGCGGGCCTTCACTCGGTCGGTTTTTGGTCGCGCGGCGGTGGGTCCGGGTCGTTCGCGAGCCGGAGCTCGACGCTGAAGCGTCCCCTGAGCATGGTCAGGATCGAGCGGAACAACTCTTCGAGCTTCGGCCCCTTCAGTTCCGCCAGCGTGCCGGGGTCCAGCGCGATCGTGATCCGCCCGACGTTCGGTGTCGGATCGGGGGACTCATCGGCGCCGGTTTTCGGCGGCCCCGCGAGCAGGTCGGCGACCGATACCTTCAGTGCCCCGGCCAGGAGCAGCACCGTGTGCGGCTGGACGTACCCGGCGGCCTCCGCCCGCGCGACGGTCTTTTCGGAAACCCCGGCCCGCTCTGCCAGATCGGCCTGGGACAGCCCCCGGGCTTCCCGGTGGGAGCGGAGCTTCGGACCGTCGATCTTGGCCACCGGACACCTCGCTCCTGGTTGCCCCACGGCCGACCGCGGCCCGACTGTCCGGCCGCCGACCGGAACGTGTCGGGAAGATGGGGGGCGTTTGGGTTGATCCCGGCGCGTGCGGCGCCCGTATATTCTAACAGCGAGGCCGGGCCTTCCGCAGGACCGCCCGGCCGATTCCCAGCGACCACGATGCGAGGAGGGAGCCGTGACGAATCAACCGAGCGTAACAACCTGCGTACAGCTTTACCTGGAGGCCGTGGCCGAGCACGGCGAGGACTCGGCCCAGGCGCGTGCGCTCCGCACGGAGTTCGGGGCGCTGCCCGGGTTCGACACCGCGGCCCGCGCGTGCGACGTCTTGCGGAACTTCAGCAAGAACCAGCGGATCGGCTTCCAGTCGGCCGACGACGGCCCCCGCGGGTACTGACTGCGGCGCACCGCCGGGATCTTACTACGAGGGGAGCATGGGCGCGGCCGAGCGGTTCGGGTACTACGAACAGTTGGAGGGCCTCCGCCGGCGGCCGTTACTGGTCTACGTCACCTCGGCCCGCGCGGGCGGGGTGCGCGGGCTGATCTCGGCGGAAGCGATCGCCGAGTTCCAGGACCAGCTCCAGGAGTTGGAGAAGCCCGGGGCGAAACAAAAGTTCGAGAATCCCGAGGCGATCGACCTGCTGGTCGTCAGCAACGGCGGCGACCCGACCGTGGCGTGGCGGCTGATGAGCCTGCTCCGCGAACGGGCCAAGCAGATCGCCGTGCTGGTCCCGCAGGCGGCGTTCAGCGCCGCGACCCTGCTGGCCCTGGGGGCGAACGAGATCGTCATGCACCCCAACGGGAACCTCGGCCCGGTGGACCCGCAGATCACCGCCCCGCGGCCGGGCGGCGGGAGCGCCCGGTTCGCGTTCGAGGACCTGGCCGGGGTGCTGGAATACGCCGACAAACTGAAACTGACCGATCCGGTCCACCAGCTCCACGTGTTCGACCGAATCATCCAGGAGGTCGGGGCGGTGACGGTCGGGTTCGCGGCCCGGCGGTCGCTGCTGTCGCTGTCCATGGGTGAGAAACTGCTGCGGATGCACATGGAGGATAAAGAGAATGACAAACGGAACCCCCGGGCCATTGCCGAGACTCTGAACAAGCAGTTCTACGACCACGGGTATCCGCTCAGCCGGACCGAGGCGCAGGACATCCTCGGCGATTCCGTCGTCCGAAAGGAATCGCCCGAGGTTGAGGATCTCATGTGGAAGATCTGGTGCGACGTGGAGCGGGAGCTGCGCGTCCGGGAGCCGTTCGATCTGGTGTCGGAGTGGGCTTCCCGGGACGAAGCGGCGGATTTGCTGAACCCGAAGACCCACGATGATGTCAAGTACGGCGTCTTCCCGCTCCAGGTGACGACGGCCATTATCGAGAGCACGCGGCTGATGAGCCGGCACGTGATCGACGGTGGGATCCTCGTCACCCGCACGGGGGTCCTCAAGTACGACACCGAACAGTTGGTAGCCCGGCAGGGATGGGTACAACACCCGCTGCCGGGCGCAGCGAGTCACTCTGACGGGGTGTCCGGGTGAGCGATTTCGACACGATACGGGAGAGCAACGTAATGAAGCCGTTCCAGGTCACCTACGACGGGCCGCACCGGATCATCCAGACGGCGACCCTGCCCGGGCACAAGCCGCGCGAGCTCCAGGTGCCGGAAGACCCCGGCGAGGGGACCGTCGTCGATTTGGGGTCCGGCGAGGGGACCGTCGTGATCCCCCCGAAGCCCAAGCCGTCCGGGGATCAACCCCAGGCGAAGCCGCAGAGCTGACGGCCGCCCGCGGGCCGTCGGCCTCCGACCGGTTCCCGCAAATGTGTGTCGCCCTCGTGCGTAATTATTATTGGAACGCCCCCAGGAGAACTCCCATGAACGGCTCTAACCGGCCCCGCATCGGCGGGGAAGCCACTTCGATCGTCCAGACGCTCCGCGAGTTCGGCGCCAACCGCCCCGTGCCGACCGAAGTGGTCGCGCTGTCGGTCGGCAAGGAAGAGGAGGAGATCAGCAACTCTCTGTCGGCGCTGGCCGAGAAGGGGGTGATCAAACTGACGGCCGACCGGAAAGCGGTTACGCTGGTCGAGTGAATCGGCCGGGCTTCCACGAGAAGCCCGGTTCGGCGCCGCCCGCACCCACGCCCTCGGCGGGCGTCGCGCGACGGGTACTCGCGCCCCGAGGAGAAGCCCGATGCCCGAAAAGGTATTTGTCGCGTTCGTCATCGCGACCGGCGTGGCGTGGCTCGAACTGGTCACCACCAAATATCCCCGAACTGCCAACCTGTTTCGCAAGAGCTGGGCCTTGTGGGTCTACGCGGTCACGTACGGTCTGATCGCCAGCGGCTTCACGTGGGGCTACGTACCGCTCACCAAGGCGGGCGTGTTCCAGGTGGGCGCCGTCACGCCGGGCGGCAAGTCCGAACCAAAAACGGGCACCGGGGCGCCGACCGGCGAAAAGAAGGACGGCCCGGCGGCGCCCACCGACCCGCAGAACCGGGCCGACGAGCCGACCGAGCCGAGCTGGGTCGTCGCGGTCCTGCTCGGGCTGTCCGCCAAGGCGCTGCTCCACATCCGCCTCTTCTCGGTCACCTCGGCCGGCACCGAGCAAGCGTTCCCGATCGGCACGGAAAGTGTCGTGATGCTGTTCGAACCCTGGCTGTTGCGAACGATTCTGATCCACGAGGATACCGCCGTCCGCGCGTACCTCGACCCCAAAGCGGCGCGGTATCCCGATCTGGCTGCGGTCCAACAGAAGATCATCAACGCCATCCCCAGCGCCCTGTCGCAGGCCGAGCGAACGGCGCTTGAGCTGGACGTGAAGAGTAAGACGAACGTCCGGGCGGCGATGGAACTGTTCCTCCGGGCCTTCGGCTCGGGGGCCGTTGACCGCGTCTTCCCGTAATGCTCGACCGCGGCCCGTGTGCTACTTGAACACGCGGGCCGCGCCGTTGGTCCACCCGCGGCGCACCCACCGGGCCAGCAACTCGGCCGCGTCGTCACCCCGAAGTGGGCGAAGATCACCTTCACGTACTGGTTGACGGTGAACGTGCTGATCTCCAACCGCGCCGCGATCTGCTTGTCGGAATCCCCTTCGAGCAGGCACCGCAGTACCTCACGCACCCGCGGCGCGAGGTCGGCGGGCGAAGGCTCGTTGACCCGGGTCGGCGCCCCGCCGATGAGCGGCGCGGTCAGCGCGTGAGCCTCGCGAAGGACCGCCAGTGCGCGCGGCTTTACTCCGAGCGCAACAAAATCACTTCGCGTCTCCATCGCCGATTTCTGAAGGAATCCCTCGCAGCAGTACCCAGGCCGCGGCGACGATTCGTATCGGCGCTCGCATTTCAGACGAGTATCATCAAAACAGACCCGGCGTTTGTTTCGGGCGAGGAGGCACCGTGAACCCGACTCTCACCCCGGAGCCGCGGGAGTTGCTCGCGTCCGCGTCGAAGGCGTGCTGGAGCTTGTGCGGGCCAGCGACCAGAGTTTCGTGCTGCGACTCGCGGACGGGCGCGAACTCCCGGGGCGGCTCGTTCGCGGCGCGGTTGCCGGGTTGGGGCGTGTGTTGGCTCGTCACCTCATCGTATTTGGGTCGGCACGACTCGGTTCGTCTGGCCAAATCGAAGAAATCGAAGCCGACGGGTTCATACCCAACGACGGTCGATCCGGGAGCCGGACGACTTCCCCGTTTCACCGGACGTGACCGCGGAACTGTCCCGCCGCTGGGCCGAGGTGCGTCGGAACCGACCCGAGTTATTCATCCCGATGGGACAAGAGGCCGCGTTGAATCCGCCCGCGCCGGGATCCGGTGGTGAGTAATCCCGATGCCGCGCCCCAACGGCTACTTACTCGACACGACGAACACGATGGCCAGCTGCGGGCGGCTGGTGGTGTGGATGCACTCGGCGTTCGCCGACAAGTACGTCTACGTCCGCAACGACAAGGAACTGATCGGCTACTCGCCGGCGAAGTAGCGATGCCGCACTTGCAGTCTCTCCCGAACGTGCGACAATCCTCTTGCGCGAAGTAGTTGTTACCGTGTTAGATCGCGCCGGGCGCGATCTAACACGGGTACGGGTCGGTGTTAGCGCCGCGCGCGATGAGCAGGTCTCTCATCGGCGCGCACGAATTCCAAGTTCGGCGGCGGGGGGGACTTCTGGTGGGCGAGACGGACCGCGACTGGTGGCTGGTTGTCGCCGGCTTTGTGTACCCGGCCGTCGCCTTCGGGGTGCTTCTCGGGTGCGGTGGACCGAAGGGTCCGCTGGCATTCCACCCACTCGCTATACCCCTGCCCGCGGTGCTGCTGGCGGTCGCCGTAGTCGGCCTGCGGGACGCCGGGGTGCGCCTCCGGTGGTGGGCGGTCGCCCTGTTCTTGGCATGGCTGTGCGTCTGCGTGTTCGCTCAGTGGCTGGTCTGGGCCGAGGCCGTCGCGGCCGTGTAGCCAAGTCGCCGAACCGGTCTCATGGCCAACCGAGTTGAATAAAAACGAATACCCTGGGATGAGCGGAGCGCCTGTCCTTTCGCACTTCCCAGCAAAGTCCACTCGCATTCGTTCACCGCAGGTTCCCTCCGTGGGTAACCTGGCTGCACCGGGATGGTTCGTTCGCGACCTCTCATCATCGCGGATTCCTGAAGGAATTCCCTCTGCTCGTGGCAGTACCTTTGGCAGGCCGGGTTCCGGGGACCGACATGACCGCGACGCGATCGCTTTCCGCCACGCTCCAGCACCTGAACCGCTCCTTCCGCGCCGACGAGATCGCCGACCTGCCCGATGCCGAGTTGGTCGGGCGGTTCGTCGAACGGCGCGACGAGGCCGCGTTCACCGCGCTCGTGCGCCGATACGGCGTGCTCGTGTTCGGCGTGTGCCGGCGCGTTCTGCGGCACGATCAGGACGCCGAGGACGCCTTCCAGGCCACGTTCCTGGTGTTCGCCCGCGACGCGGCGACCGTTCAGCGCGCCGGGGCCATCGGGAACTGGCTCTACGGGGTCGCCCACAACGTCGCCCGGAAGGCGCGGGCCAACCGGCTGCGGCGCACGGTCAAGGAACAGGTTGCTGCCGAACGACAGCCGCGCGAGACGGCCCCGGTCGTTCCGAACGACCTGCCGGAGTTGCTCGACCGCGAACTCGGGGCGCTGCCCGGCAAGTACCGCGCGCCGATCGTGCTGTGCGACCTGCTTGGGTTGACCACACAACAGGCCGCAACGGAGGTCGGGTGCCCGCCGAAGACGCTCGGCACGCGGCTCCTGCGCGGTCGGGCGCTCCTGGCGCAGCGCTTGACGCGGCGCGGGCTGGCCCTCTCGGTCGCGGCGCTACCGGGCGCCCTCGCACAAACGGCGACGGCCGCGCTGCCCCCGCGATTGATCGATTCCGCCGCCCCAACGGCTGCGGCCGTCACTCCGGCGGTCGCGGCCCTCACCACGGGAGTGACGACCAGCATGACGATCTCAGGCCTCAAGTTCGCGGTGCTCGCCGGCGGGTTGCTCGTCGCGAGCGCGTTCACCGCGGTGCCGGTGATGCACCACCTTCACGCCGCGCACGCCCCGCGCGCCTCGCGCGCCGCGACGGCGCCCGGAACGACCCCCAAACCGCGCGAGACGCCCCGCGCGATCGACCTCCGCGCGATTCACGATTTCCTCTGGAGTCTGGTCCCGGGGCACGGCACCTCGACCGCCGCGCGGGCCGAGGACAAGAAGGAAAAGCCGAAGGAGCTGTCGGGCACGTGGACCAAGAAGGACGGGGAACTGAAGCTCGAATTCGCCGAGAAGAACGTCCTGAAGATTTCCCCGCACGGCAAGGACGACGTGATCCTGATCCTGTGCGAGTACGCGCTCGGTAAGGACAACCGGGTGGAGGCCAAGGTGACCGGGTTCGAGGGGAAGGACGAGGCGAAGAAGAAGATCGGCGAGCGCGTGCCGATCGGGACGAAGTTCCGGTTCACCTGGAAGGCCGAAAAGGACTCCGCGACGCTCGACGACCTGAAGGGCGACGAACTGGAGGCGTTCAAGTCGCTCCTCGAAGGCGCGTTTGAAGCCAAGAAGTGACGACCGGGGGTCTTTCTTGTGGTGCCGGTGGTACGCCGGCACCCAAGAAAGGCACCAATGTCGATCAAACGGCAGCTCGTATTTTGGGTTGCTGGAACACCGCAAAACACCTCGAACCGCGAGACCCGCCGCAGCTTCGCACGCCCCGGGAATCCGAATACGTTCCCGTAGGAATTCTTTACAATTTTGGTTGCGGCGTTAATTCTGGTTGACACATCCCGTTCGTCGGGTAGGCTTAGAAACACCCGTTCATCCCGTAGGACCGCGCAAGACGCGCCGGCCACGGCTGGCCGCGATGCCTGGCTCCCAGCCTTCCCCCCGATACGGCTGTGAGGCACCGCTAACATGACGAACCCCACAAACGCCCCGCAGCCCGCGGCGGCGCCCGACGTTTCTACAGGCGAACGGAAGGCCGGGTCCGGCACGACCGGGTTTCCGAACGAGCGCCGCAAGCGGAATATTCCGGTTGCGACGGACCGTCGCCGCGCCGAGAACGCCGCCGCCAAGCGCAAGAGCAGCGAGCGCCGCCGGCTCATCGACCCGACGACCTGCGAGCGCGACTATTCGGACGACGAGACCGAGTTCATGAAGGCCATGGACCGGTACAAGCGCGAGAACCGGCGCCCGTTCCCGACGTGGAGCGAGGTACTCGAGGTGCTGCGCTCGCTCGGCTACCGCCGCGTCGCCGAACCCACCGACCTGCCGGGCCGCGGGTCCGGGGTCGTCGCCGCCCCGGGCGCTTCAACGGTCACGCCGCCCCCGGTGGACGCGCCGGCCCCGCTCGACAAGCGGGCGCCCAAGTAGTAGTTCCAAGTTCCAGAGTTCCAAGTTGAAAGCACGAGCGAGACGCGCTCGTTTCTACAGCCAAAAACTTGGAACTATGAAACTTGGAACGGACCGGATCACGGCAAGGACGCCACGATGAAGCTGTTCCTCAGCGCGGGCGAGCCGAGCGGCGACCTGCACGGCTCGAACCTCATTCGCGCGATTCACGCACAGCAACCTGATGCGCAAATCACGGCTCTGGGTGGCCCGCTCATGCGCGCCGCTGGGGCCGAGATCGTGTACCCGCTCACCGACCTCGCGGTGATGGGCTTCAGTCAGGTGTTGCGGAACCTGCGCACGTTCTACCAAATCGGCGACCGCGCGGAGCGCCACGTGCGCGCCGCGCGGCCCGATGCGGTCGTGCTGATCGACTATCCCGGGTTCCACATCGCACTCGCGAAGCGCCTGCGCGATTACGGCGTGCCGACGCACTACTTCGTCCCGCCGCAAATCTGGGCGTGGAAACAGTGGCGCGTGCGGAAGGTCCGCAAGTACTTCACCTCGGTACTGACCGCGCTGCCGTTCGAGGACCGGTGGTACCGCGCGCGGCACGTACCCACGCATTACATCGGGCACCCGTACTTCGACGAACTCGCGAATCAGCGCCCGGACCCGGGGTTTCTGGCCGCGGAGCGCGCAAAGCCCGGCGCGCGGGTGGCGCTGTTGCCCGGGTCGCGCAACAGCGAGGTCGCCGCGAACGCCGCGATGCTCCTTTCCGCCGCGCAGAAGGTGTACGCGGCGCGCCCCAAGACGCGGTTCCTCGTGGCCGCGTTCAACGAGACGCAAGCAACCGCGGTTCGCGCGCTGGTGCCCGCCGGCGTGCCGATCGATGTTCACGTTAGGCGCACGCCGGAGGTCATCGAACTGGCTGATGCGTGCGCCGCGGTGTCGGGGTCGGTCGGGTTGGAGCTGATGTACCGGGCCAAGCCGGCGGTCGTGGTTTACACGCTGACGCGCGCCCTGAAATGGCTCGTCGGGAAGCTCGTGAAGGTCCGATACATGAGCCTCGTGAACCTCCTGGAGGGCGCGGAACTGTACCCGGAGATTTACGCCCACCGCGACGAATCCGACCGGATCGCCGGGCACCTGCTGACGTGGCTGAATGACCCCGCGGCCCGCGCCGCGCTGGTGGGGCGGCTCGAATCACTGCGCGCGCGAGTGGCCGTTCCCGGCGCGTGTGACCGGGCCGCGGCTTTCCTGCTGAGCGCCGCCGCCGGCGCACGGAAGATGGCGGCGTGAGCCAAGTTCCCGCGAAGCCGCGCGCGGTGGATTTGGTAGGATAGTGGCACATCCCGCCGCCCGGAGTGCCGGCATGTCCGACCAGCCGACGCAAGCCGTTCAGGACTATTTGAAGGCGATCCACCAGCTCGGCGGGGCCAGCAACTTCGTTGAGCCGAACCGGATCGCCGAGGCACTCGGCGTCAAGGCGCCGTCGGTCTCGGGCATGCTCAAGCGCCTGGCGGACGCCGGGTGGATCGAGTATACGCCGCAGATCAAACGCGCGAAACTGACCGCTGCCGGCCTCGCGGAGGCGCTCCGCGTCATCCGCCGGCACCGGCTCGTCGAACTCTTTCTCACGCAGGTGCTGAAGCTCGACTGGAGCGAGGTGGACGCGGAAGCGGAGGCGCTGGAACACGCGATCTCGCCGCGGCTCGAACAGGCGCTGGCGGATTACCTGGGCGAGCCGCACGAAGACCCGCACGGGCACCCGATCCCGTCGCGAACGGGCGAGTTGAAGGCGCGGAACCTCCAGCGCCTGTCGGAGTGCCGCGCCGGGCAGACGGTGATCGTCCGCGAGGCCCAGGACGACAACCCGGACCGCTTGCGGCACTGGAGCACGCAGGGGCTGACGCCCGGCGCCCGCGTTCACATCCTCACGTATCAGGAACTCGACGACCTGTTCGAGGTCGAGGTCGATGGGAAGCTGATCCGGCTGGGGAGCGAGGGCTTGGCCGGGTTGCGCGGGGAACTGGTCGCGGACTAGGCGAACGGCCGGTGTGAGCCGGCCGGTGGAAGCCCGGCGCCGCGCACTTATCACGTCTTGCGAGCCAGGGCATAAGCGGATTCACGTACTTGATCGAGGTGGAAGCCCGGCGCCGCGCACTTATCACGTCTTGGCTTGACAATTCGGATTTCGTCGGTTGGGCGAAAACTGCCGAAAAAGTCGTCACTTTCGCTCTCACAGTGTGGGCGATTTTGGCACGCCGGCGGTTGACGTGTGCCCCCCTTGACCTACGGTTTGGTGTCGGCACTCGTGGCCGACACACCCAACCTACGACGCCCGCAGGCCGCAAGGGCCTGATTGTCTTTCGCCGCAGAAGGGGTTTGACCGTGTTCCAGTTGCTCGCGTGCAACCTCGCCTGTCTCGCGATCGCGGGTCTGTACTACACCTGGCGCGACGTGTATTTGCACCGTCGCAAGCGGGAGCGGTTACACGACCGGGTCGCATACATGCTGTGGGTGGCCGCGCACCGCGCGGCCTGATGAGTTCCCGAACAGTACCTCTCCGCGGCCCGGCCCCAAAAGGACCGGGCCGCACTCGTTTTAGGGCCGTGGTGCACGGTTCCCCAAAACCAACGGCCGGAACGCGGTCAAACCCGCCGGGTCCGCATCACCCGCAGGACCGCGAAGGCCGCCAGCCCCACCGCGACCGCCGCGCCGAGCCACGTCAGCGAGCGCCGCAAGAGCGACCGGTGCGGCGTCACCGCGTCCGCGTACCGCTGCTGCACGACCACGACCAGTTCCGTGTTGCCGACCCGCGCCGAACCGGTCAACCAGCGCCCCGCGTAGGTCGGGTCCGCGTCGGCGAACGGGTCGCGGTAGTCGCGGTCGGGCGGGAACGGCCGCGGCTCGCCTTTTGGCAGGAGCTGAAATTCGGCCGAACCGGTGTCGCGCGGCGCGCCGGGAACGGCCGCCCCGAACCGGCGCGACGGCGACCGCGGGTCGAGCGCCTGGTGAACGAGAATCACGTACTCGCCCGGTTCCGCCTCGCCGGGGTTGATCGGCGCGCTGTCGCGCGGGGCGACCAGGATCGCCTCGTGCCGGCTGTCGCTCATGCTCACCACGCCGAGATCGAGCGTGCGGTCGGTCGTCACGGTCGCGGCCAGCACCCACCACTCTTGCGACCCGCGCACCTGGAACCGAATCGAGAGGGCGAGCTTGTCCAGCCCGTCGCGGCGTGACCGGAAGACGCGCGACACGTGAACGCGCCCCGGGCGGGCGCGGGCAAAGTAATCGCGATCGGAGAAGCCCTGTGCGAGTACGTCCGGCGCCTGCGACTTCGGGTCCGGGGGCCAGATCGCTTGAATACGGCCGGACGAATCGAGCAAAAACGCGTTCACGAACGGGCGCGCGTCAGACCCGCCGACCGGGCGTTCCACCAGGTCGCGCAACCGCGCTTCGGCGGCGGCGCGGTCGATCGGCGCCGTCTCGTCGGCCGCGAACCCGGCGGACGTCCGCTCGACCGCGCCGCCGAGCTGCTTGAACCGTTCGAGTACGTTCCCGGCGACCTGCGCCGCGTCGTACTCGCTGTTCTGGCACACGGTCGAGACGATTTCCGTTTCGAGTTCGTTGGCGACCCGGATCGAGCCAACTGTAACCGCGCCGAATAGCGCGAGCGCGAACACCGCGCCGGCCGCGAGGCCGGGGTTCCGCCGGCACCACCGCGCGACCCGCTCACCGCGCCCCGCCGGGCGGGCACGCACCGGCTCATCCCGTAACCAGCGGTCCAGATCGAGCGCCACCGCGGAGGCCGACTCGTACCGGCGGTCCGGTTCGCGGGCCAGACACCGCCGACAGATCGCGTCGAGGTCGAGCGGCACCCGCGGGTTCACCGCGCGCGGCGCAGGCGGGTCGCCGGCGAGGATCGCGGCGCGGATCTCGGTCCACGACGCGCCGCGAAACGGGCGCTGACCGGTGAGCAGTTCGTACAGGATCACGCCGATCGCCCACACATCGACCCCGGTCGTGAGTACCGCGTCCCCGCGCACCGCCTCGGGCGCCATCCACGGGAGCGACCCGGCGGTCGGGGCCGAGTCGGTTACGGTGCCGGAATCGTTGATCCGCGTCGCCAGCCCGAAGTCCGCGACGTGCGGCTCGCCGTTCTCGTCGAGGAGGATGTTCGCGGGCTTGAGGTCGCGGTGGAGTATGCGCCGCTGGTGCGCGTAGTGGACCGCCCGCGCGACTTTCGCCACCAGTACCACCGCGGCGCGCGGATCGTTTTGGAACCGCGCGAGGTGCCGGTCGAGGCTCCCACCGTCCACGAACGCCATCGTATAGAACGGGCAGCCGCCGTGTTCGCCGACGTGATAAACGGGAACGATGTTCGGGTGCCGCAACCCGGTCGCGGCCTCGATCTCCTCGCGGAACCGGCGCGTGCGGCTGCTGTCGGCGGTTCGCAGAATCTTGAGCGCTACTTCGAGCGATGTGCCCTTCACCCGCGCGCGGTGAACGGTGCCCTGCGCGCCGCGCCCGATCTCGCCGAGCATCTCGTATCCCCCGAACCCCTCGACCGGGGCGGCGCCGGCCGGAGCGCCGGGCGCGTCGGTGTCGCGGACGCGGGTCAGGTCGGGGTCGGTGATCTCGGACAGCCCGAGGAACGAGGCGAACAGGCCGAGGTCGGCGAGGAACGCGGCCAGCTCGGCGGCGTGTTCGGGGTGCCGCGCGAGCCAGTCGGTCGGGTCGGGCGCCTGCCCCTGTTCGGCCGCCGCGAGGTACTCCGCGACGAGTTCGTCGGTCCCGGCGCCGCCGGGGGCGCTGGCGGTGTCGGAGTTCATGGGCCGCCCTCGCCGAGGAACTCGCGGAGCCGGGCCAGCCCGCGCCGCAACAGACCAGCCACCGCGGCCGGGGTGCGGTCCGTCTGCGCCGCGATGTCCGCGAGCGCGAGGCCGTGGCAGTGCTTCAGGAGCACGACCTCGCGCTGATCGGCCGGGAGCGCATCGACCGCCCGCGACAGCGCCGCGGCGCGCTCGAAGCGCCCGGCGCATTCGCTCGGTGACGTTTGCGAGGCCGCGAGCCAGGCGTCGAGTCGGCACGAACTGGCGTCGAGGTCGGCCTCCAGCGACCGCTCCGCGCCGACGTTCCGTTTGGCCTGCCCGAGCGCGCGGAGTTCGTTGGCGAGGGTGCGGTTGAGGATCTGCCTCAGCCACGCGACGAGTTCGCCGGCGGATTGCCCTCGGAACTCGGTCCGGGCCGCGTGGGCCTTCAAAAGAGTTTGTTGAACGAGGTCGCTGGCGTCGAGCTTGCTGGCGAGCCACGGGCGCGCCGCGACCTGAAGCCGGGCCAGCGCGGCGAGGTAGCCGCGGTGCCGCTCCAACTCCAGCGGATCGCCGTCCGCGCCCATTGTGGTGTGCCCCGCGTAGGTCTGAAGGGCCAAAAGGTTCGAGTTCGGTTTATCTGTTTTCAGCCTGAAAGGCTGGGACAACATAGCCCGGGGCAACGCCCCGGGTACGAAGGATTTGATCTTTCAGCCTGAAGGGCTGAGACATCTTGGTTGGCGTATCGCAGCCCTTCAGGCTGCAAAATCAAAATGCACGTTCACCCGGGGCGTTGCCCCGGGCTATGTTGTCCCAGCCCTTCGGGCTGAAAACCCAAGACACCGCAACACGAAACCGCCGCGGTCATTTAGCAAAGCGCAAGGGTTTACATCGCGATGCCGCTCAGCAGGTTACAGGCGCTGACTGTACTTCTTCGTGCGGCGCCCGAACACGGTCTTCTTCTCCTCACCCGCGGCGCCCGGAGCGGCCGGGGGCGCGTCGTCCCCCCACCCGTCGTCCGCGCCGTCCGGCTTCGGCGGCGGTTTGACCGAGTCCAGCCCGCTGAACACCACCTTGACCTCCGCCGGCGGTCGGTTCGCGCGCGGCGCGGCCGACTCGAAGCCCTCGATCCGGTCCGCCTCGATCAGCCGGTTAATCATCATCTCGATGTCGGTCAAGAGGCCGCCCTGCTCCGGCAGCACGAACGAGATCGCGATCCCGTCCTTGCCGATGCGCCCGGTGCGCCCGATCCGGTGGACGTAGTTCTCGATGTCCATCGGCAGGTCGAAGTTGATGACGTGCGAGAGGTCCACCACGTCGATCCCGCGGCTCATCACGTCGGTGGCGATCAGGTACTTGATCTCGCCGGTGCGGAACGCGGCCATGATCCGCTCGCGCTGCGACTGCGGCAGGTCGCCGTGGATCACCGCGGCCTTCGGCACCGCGCGCTTGAGGTCACGGTAGAGGTTGTCGGCCCACCGCTTGCGCTCCACGAAGATCAGGCACTGCCGCGGGCGCTCGCGCTCGATCACCCGCTTGAGTAGTTCAAACTTGCGGTCGGCGTCCACCGTGAAATAACTCTGGCGGATCTTGTCCACCGTCGGCTTTTCGGGCGTCATGTGCAGGTGAACCGGGTCCTTCATGTAGCGGTTCACGAGCCGCTTGATCGACTCCGGCACCGTCGCGGACATCAGGAGCGTCTGCCGTTCGGTGGGGCACCGCCGCAGGATGCGCTCGATGTCGTCGCGGAACCCGATGTCGAGCATCCGGTCGGCCTCGTCGAGTACCGCGTAGCGCACCTGCTGGAGCGACATCGAGCCGCGCTGGAGGTGATCGAGCATCCGCCCGGGCGTGCCCACAACGAGGTCGCACCCACGCTTCAGCCCGTCGAGCTGGCGCTGCATCCCGGTGCCGCCGTAGACCGGGATGCACCGGAACTTGCTGCTGGGGGTGGAGTGGGCATTCTGCCCGCTCAGTTCCAGGATTTGAGCGAGCAGAACACCCCCAGGGTG
>CAZBXY010000090.1:0-25193 GCA_964495365.1 uncultured Frigoriglobus sp.
CACGTCCACGGTGATCTTCCGCGACAGGTCGCCGTTGGCGACGGCGGTCGTCACCGCAGCGATGTTACGGACTTGCGTCGTGAGGTTGCCGGCCATGCCGTTGACGGAGTCGGTGAGATCCTTCCACGTGCCGCTCACGCCCTCGACCCGCGCCTGCCCGCCGAGTTTGCCCTCGGTGCCGACCTCGCGGGCGACGCGGGTCACTTCCGACGCGAACGACCGCAGTTGGTCCACCATCGTGTTGATGGTGTTCTTCAGTTCGAGGAACTCGCCCTTCACGTCCACGGTGATCTTCCGCGACAGGTCGCCGTTGGCGACGGCGGTCGTCACCTCGGCCACGTTGCGCACCTGGGCCGTGAGGTTCGCCGCCATGCCGTTGACGGAGTCGGTGAGATCCTTCCACGTCCCGGCGACGCCCTTCACTTTCGCCTGGCCGCCGAGCTTGCCCTCGGTGCCGACCTCGCGGGCCACGCGGGTCACTTCCGACGCGAACGAGCCGAGCTGATCGACCATCGTGTTGATGGTCTTGGCGGTGCGGAGGAACTCGCCCTGGAGCGAGCGGTCGTCGATGTCCAGGGCCATCGTCTTGGAAAGGTCGCCCTGGGCCACGGCGCCGATCACGCGGGCTGTTTCGATGGTCGGATGAACGAGGTCGTCGATGAGGTCGTTGACGCTACAGACCGACTCGCGCCAGAACCCGGTCACGTCGCCGAGCGAGAGCCGCTGGCTGAGCTTGCCTTCTTTCCCGACGACCCGGCTGAGCCGGGCCAGCTCCTCGGCCATCCGCTCGTTCTGCTCGACCACGTCGTTGAACGCGTCGGCCACTTTGCCGGCGACACCGGTCCAGTCGGGCGGCAACCGGACGCCCGAGCGCCCCTGGCGCAGGGCGGTGAGGGCGCCCAAAAGCGCGGTCATCTGGGCATCGGCCACGGGTGCGTGGGCGGGCGCAAGTACGGCGGACATCGGCGCCTCCGGGAGCGGCGTGCGGGTGGGGACCGGTGAGAACGAGATGGGCGATCGGGTCTGTCGGACGACAACCCGAACCGCGGGCGACGAGGAAGCGTGGGAACAGAACGGGCGGTGTGCCCGGAAACTCGAAGGACCGAGTCTTGGGGCCTTCCGTCTACTTATATTGGCCCGTGAGCCGGACGAGACAGTCGGTCGATGAAATCGGCCGAAATGGCGCCCGCCCGCCGGGCGACGGGGTCCGTGTCGAGTGGGCGCTACAGGATTTGAACCTGTGACACCTCCCGTGTAAGGCAAGGTAATTCTGGGCCGAAAATCCTCCCAAATGCCTTGATTTCCAGGGCTAAATGAGCGCGTAACGCCGATTGCGTGGACATGCAATCATTAGCATAAATCACCGTGGTTTTGCGGAATCGGGATGCGTTTCCTGGAATACCTGGAATGAATCTGTGATACCTCCCGCGCCCATTCAGGATTGCACACGCCACCACAAAAGACAAGACCCGGCGACGGCGCCGGGTCTTTTCGTTGCTTCTCGAATCCGGTGGGCGTCATCATCGGTTCCTCGTGTGGTGAATTGGCTTCGGATCGGTGGCCCGCTTGCTCGCGGGCCGGGTGGTTTGCACGTCATTCGTCCACTCAGCTAATGCAGCAAACTCGTCCCTTCGCGCAGGGATGCCAGCGCCCCGGCAGTTCTCCGGCAGACGACAGGTTCCGGGGCCAGACTCTGACATAGGGCCAGAAAGTCGCGGTCGATCCGCGCCACGAGCCGGCGGAGACTGCGGGCGCGCCGGCGGAGTAGTCGCACGACATCCGCGCCGACGATCCCCGCGGCCGCCAGTTGGTCGGCTCGGCGCTCCATGACCCAGGCCGTGTGCAGTACGACGGCGAGATTTGAGGAGACGGACCGCCAGGATGCGGCCACGTCCCCGGGGGTCGAAGTTCGTGCTTTGCTGTTGTTGGGCGTCATCGGACGTTCCCTTCGGGCTACAGGTTCGGTTTTCGGATCGGTGGCCCGCTTGCTCGCGAGCCGGGTTTCACGTCCTTCGTCCTTCACTCGTCAGCCAGCGCGGTCCGCAGGGCGTCGCGCTCGTCGTCGCTCAGGTAGTCCTTTGCGATCGCGTCCGCCGCATCGAGGATCCCGTGGTCCACGGCCGCGATCAGTGTCTTCACGTTCGTCGTCATCTCATCCCCTCCGTTCGTGTTATCCGTCACTACCGTTACCCCCGCGCGAGCAATCATAGTGGCGCCACTAGTGGCGCGTCCAGAAAAATCGCTAGATAATTCCTAACAGGCGCCCTACTCTCTTAAGGCGGATGGGAATGATGTGGCGATACGGGTGATGTGATGCCTACGCGACCGATCAAGGGCGCGGCGCAGATTAACGCCGAGTTGCCCGTTGAACTCTTGAAGCGCCTCAAACAGTTCACAAAAGCGCGCGGCGAGACGATTCGGTATCACCTGGAGCTTGCCGTACGTCGGCACCTGGACAACCCGCCGCCACCGCGACCGAAGCCGCCGCCGCTCGTCGTGCCACCGCTCCCACCGCTACCACCGCCGAAGCCAAAGAGAAAGAAGAAATGACCCGCTACCTGTTCACTTGAACACAAGTGAGAATGCGTCCAGATGCGCTAGGAGCGCATTACAGACGCTTCGCGCCCCGGCGGGATGAATCCCGCATTCGGGGCGACGGAGGGGCATTTAGCATAAGCACGCACACACGGGTTATGCTAATGCGGGCGCGACTACCGGCGTGAACGCCCGGTCAGGGTGGGCGCGGGCGGTGTGCGGGACATGACCAGCCCCCGCGGCGTGAGGGTGAGCCGGTCGCCGTGTTCGACCAGCAAGCCGCGCGCGATGCAGCGGTCCCGCGCATCGAGCGCCCACACCGGACGAACGCCAGCGCCGAATAACGTGTCAAAGTCCGCGCCGCCTCGGAACAGCCCGAGGCGTTGAAGCAGCTCGACGTCGAGAGCCGCGGCGGTCGTGTCGTCTAACATCGAACCTCCGAAATTAAGCCAGCGCCAAACGATCGGCGAACGCCGCCGCGAACCGGTCGGGAGCGTCACCGCGCCCGTCGGCAATCCGGTTGAGTGCGCCCAGCTCCTTGTCCCGCTGCGTCCCGTAGCCGAACTGCTGCGCCGCCATCCCCATACCGCCCGTCGTCATCGCAGCACGAATCTGCGCGATCCCGCGCGCCGCCGCGACCGCCGCGACCGCCGCGGACATGGAACCGAAATCGCCACCGCCGCCGAAATCCTGAACCGCCGGCGCCGCGGTCAACGCCGCCAGTTCCGCCTTCGCTTTCGCAAGCCGCTCCTGTGCCGCCAACAGGTCGCCGGCAGCCCTGTCCGCACGCTCCTTTTTTTCGGCTCTGGCATCCAAAGCCAGGCCTCGCGCCTCAGCCGCCCGATCCGCCTCAATTTCGTCCAGCCGCGCCGTCGGGTCTACGTCCGTCAAGCCACTGCGCACCCCCTTCGCAACCGCGATCGCGGTCAGCAGTCGGTTAGACGGATCGAGTTTGTTCAGCGCCTCGCCAACCATAATTGCAGTTGAAAGGATGGCGCGAGCGATTGCCCGAAAGACGTTTCCAATGGTCGTGCCAAGCCACTCAAAAGCGCTTTCCCCGAAAGCGGAAATATCACTGAAGGTGAGTTGCGCGCCGAGCTTCAAGTCGGTCCAGAAGTTGCCGACGGTAACTTTGAGCGCGCCCCACATCGCCGTAAACGATTCGCGGAACTCCAGCCACACGACCGTTAGACCCGCTACCGCGATCTTGCCAGCCTTCTCGAAGTCGCCCGCGCGCATCGCATCCAGGACACCGCCGATCGTCGTCTTCAGCGTGTCGAACACAGCGGATAGCCCGCCGCCGATCCAATCGGCGACCGCTCGCCCCTGTTCGGTGAACCGCAAGAATGCGTAGGTCAGCCCGCCCACAACCGCGACCGCAATCCCGATCGGCGAGAGGAGCAACAGCACCGCCGCCTTGATCGCGCCCAGCGCGGCCACGGCCACACCGCCCGCCGTACCCACGAGCGACAACGCGCCCCCAAGAGCGAGCAACGCGATTCCGCCCGCAGCGACGGCGCCCGCGACCAACGCCAGCCCGGTCGCAAGCCCCTGATTCGCCTTGACCCATTCGGCGACCGGGGCGACCACTTGCCGGAGCAAGCCGACCATCAGCTTGATCGCGGGCGCGGTCGCCGTGACGATTTGCCCTACGACTGCCTTGACTTCGACGAGCGCGAGTTGCCACGCGCGCGTTGCCTCACGGCTCTCCTTGAGGTCGGCGGAACTGGTCTGGACGGTATCGCCGAGCGCCCGCATCTCGTCGTTCGTCATGGCGAGAACGGGAATCAGGTTCTTACCCGTGTCCTCACCCACCGCCTTCAAGAGCAGTTGGACACGCTTCGCCGGGTCGGGAACCGCCTTGAGCGCGTCGATGAGTTGAAAGAACTTGTCCGCGGAATCGCCCGTGAACGAATCCGCGCTTCGCCCCAGCCCTTCAAAAAGGTTCTTGGCTTCAACTCCCGACCCGGAAAGCCCGTCCTCGATCCGCTGATTGAAGGTGACGATACCTTCGGTGGCGTCCTTGATGTCGCTCCCGCCCGCCTTCATAATGCCGAACAGCCGGCTTGCCTTCTCACCGGTCAAGCCGAATGCGTCCGCCGCGTCCGCGATCTTAGAATTCTCGCCCAGCGCGTTCACCACAACGGCGAGCGGCGCGAGCGCCGCCGCGCCCGCCGCGCCTGTCGCCGCGAACGTGCCGCCGAGCTTCTGAAGGAACGAGACGGTCGCCAGCGCCTTCCGCTTCATGCGATCCAGAACGCCGGAAATCCCGTCCTTCGCCCATAAATCGAAGTATGCCCCGCCCGCCTTGATCGCGCCGGCGCTTGCTCCGCCACTTTTGCCGCTACCCGAGGGCATTCAACTCCTGCTGTTCGAAGTGTCGGTGTGCCGCTGCCAATTTGCTGTTTGGGAACGCGCTCGCCATCGCCGCAATGAACTGGTCGAACAGCCTGCCGATTTCCGCCGGGTTCGCGTCGATGTGTTCGAGGAACTGCTTGTGCGTCACGCGCGCCGCCTGCGCCTGTTCTTCCACAGAAGCCCACAAGTAGCCCAGAAGCCGGCGCGGCGAAGCGACGAGGTCGCGTAGAAAGTTCGGTTCGTCCGCTCGAAAATGGGCCGCGCGCCCGTCTTCGCGTGCAAACGCGCGAACGGCATCGCCGATCGTTGGAGTGAATTGCATCGGGGAAGCCTTTGATGTGAATCTGCGGGGCGACGAAATTTTCCGTCGCCCCGCTCACGTTCCGCCGACGCCGTTCGGGCAGCGCGGCGGAACGTGGTCCGCGGTGTGTACGGTGCCGGGGCGGGATCCGCGTGAAGGCCCGCCCCGGGCGTCCGCCGCGCCGCTCGTTGACACCACGGCGCGGTCGGTCGGAAAGTGTTCGTCACGCGGGGGCGGAATGGATTAAAACGCCCCCGCGGCACAGGCGCCGGATAACTCCGCTTCCGGCGCCGGGACGCGGATTTCAGCCCGCGTCCGCTGCTCCCTTTTATGACCCGTTGCTCTTCACGCCGCCCTTGGGTTCGCCCATGCCTACGCCGAAGTCGTAAACGACACGCATCTGGATACCCAAGGTGTCGAAATCCGCCTCAGCCGTCTGGACAGTCGGCACCTCAACGCCGTTCAAAAATGCCACTTCCATGATGGCGTAATCCCCGGGCGCGGCGAGAACGTACCAGGCGGCATCGGAGTACCCGGTGAGGCCCACGGTCGCGCCCAGATATGGCGAGCTAACGACATCCAAGAAGCCTTGCCAGGGATTGCCGTCGGGCGCGGGGGTCGTGTTACCGCTCACGACGGCAGCCGAGTTCATCAGGCTTCGCGCTGTCGCGTGCAGGGGCGAGGGGACGAGCAGTACCGCCGGCGGGATGAGGATCGGGTCGCCGCCGGCGTCCTTCATCTCAGCGAACGCTTCGACCGCATCGTCCAGGCCAGCGAGCGCCAGCGCCGAGCCGGCGCCGGTGAGCAGGTTCGCGTTGTCCGCATGGAAGAAGTTGCTCGGGTTACTGAGCAACTTCGTGTATACGGCGCGCTCGAGCGTCACCGATCCCAGACGGCCGAGCGCGGGCGGAACGTTTGCGAGCTGTTCCAGGTCGTCGTTAATCAGGTCGCGGCGAGTGATGGACAGAACACGGCCGTATGTTCTGACCTGATTGCTTTGACTGCTTTCGGTGAGTTGCCCATCTTTGAGCCTTCCGTCGGCCCCCACCTCTTCGAGTCGCCCGACAGCGGTCAGGCGATACGAACTCATTGCCTTAAGGTCTTTCGCCGGTCGCCGGCGACAGAACTTCGGCCATGTAGCGGTCGTGCCCTCGAAAGAAGCGAGGGCCATTTTATTCGCGCTGTCGGCCAAAATGCCGGGAAGCGACATCGTGCTGACGCCGGCGGATGGGCCGCGGCCGATCTCGAAAACGGTCTGAATGTCAGAGTCTGCGAATCCCCCCTGGGGCACATGGGCGCCGGCCGATTGGAGTACAGCGCGCATAACGCCGTGAAGCCCCAGCGTTCGCATCCCCCGCGCGGACGCCGCGTCTGCGACCTTGTCGCCGTAGAATCTCGCCACCTGCTTGTCCGGCATGCCCATGCTGAGCAGCAGGCCGGCCTTCAGGACATCCGCCCCGCTCCGCGCCGCCCCGGAGGGCGGCGCCACGGACATGGGCGCGCTCGAGCGCGAAGCGCGAAGGGCCGCGAGATCGCGGGCATCCTTTTCGTATTTGAGGCGCTCACGGTCAGCGTCGGTGAGCGCTTCCGGGTCCACGGCACCGATCGCGCGCAGATCATCCGCGCGCTCGTTCGATCGAAGCTCCGCGCGCCACGCGGCTTGCAGCTTCTGCTTCTGCGCCGGAGTGATGTTGGAAAGGTTGAACCCGACGCCTTCGGCCCACTCGTTAAACTCGATTACGCACCTGACGATTGCGCGGGCCGCGGATGTGCAGCGCCGTCTAACGTTACTGTGATGCCATCGATGGGGGTAACGAACGCGGGCACGCCGGGGTCGGGCGGGAAAGTGTCACTAATGTCACTCGGGGCGAAAACCGGGGCTTCGATCGTCTGAATTCTCGCGCCGCAGCCCGTGCCCGGTACGAGGACACCGTCGCGGTCGCGACGGCCGCATCGGCGGACGCGGACGATTTTGCCCACGCCGAAGCGTGTCCGGCTGACCCAATTCGCGCGCGAACCGCACCTCGAACACGGAATGCCTTTTTCCATTCGTCCCGCCTGTAAATCGGATGGAGTGAACCGGAGCGCGCCCGTGCATCAGCGTCAAGCGTGCTCGCGCACGGGAAGCCGCACCGCAACGACGCGCGTGCCGGTGTCGCCGTATAGCCGGGTGAGTTTGCCCGCGGCTTCGAGGTCCGCCAGGGCGCGCGATGCGGCCTTGCGCTCGGCACCCGTCGGGACGCGCCCCAGCCACCTTTGGAGGCCCACGGCAATGATTCCGGCCCCAGCGTCCCGTACCGCCTTCGCCAGGCGCCAGGAGCGCCGGGCGTGCATCTCACGCGTGTCGAGCCGGCGCAGCCGAACGAGTTCGCGCCACGCGCCGAGCAGCAACTCCCCGTGCAATTTCCACTTGCCTGCCATTCGCGTCCTTCACACTGGTGTCACAAGTAAACTCTGTCTGCATAAAACGCAGTTCCCGATGACCCCTGCCGGCCAGAACCCGCCGGAAGTACCTTTTGCGCATCGGGTTATACTGTGTTTGACGTAATTTCGGTCGGTATAACGTGTTGCGACGTGTCGCGCCCGTGGTCGTGCGTGGTTTCCAACACGCGGTACTCGCCGGGTAGCGCGACATCTGCTATCAGCGCGTCCGCCTCCTCGCGGCTCGCCGTCGATGCGATGCGCCGCCACGGGGCGCGCGGGGCGGAGCGGTACAACACAGCGAACCTCGGCGCGGCGAGCAGGGCGTCAAGGGCTTCAGCAGATAACGTGGCCATCGATCCTCGACTCGAATGGGGGCGAACATCAGGAACGGCGAACATCAGGAAGGGGGACATGTTGAACACGGGATCGCAAGGGGACGGGAACACTCGGAACATACATCCGGTCTGTCTGTCCCTGTAAAGGGGACAGACAGACCGGATGTATGTTCCTCCGATGTTCGGGAACATCGGGACATCAATCCGGAACATCCAGCAAACCGGATGTTCCGGATGTTACCTTTGAGCGCCGGCGGTAGCCGGAAAACGAGCGTTTGGCGTTGTTGCCGATGTGCTTCTCAACCTTGCACTCCTCCACGTGCCCATCTTCCACTAGCGCCGTCAAAGCCTCTTCCAGGCGTTGGGCAGAATGTCCGGTGGCGGTTCTTATGGCGCTCTTCGTTACTCCCGGCTCGCCCTTCGCCGCGTGTTTATCGATCAGGTCGAGAATCGCGGTCCCGTCCACTGTGATTCGCCCTCGCCTCTTGAGCGCGGCGAGCTTCTCACGTTGTACCGTGCGGCTCTCGCGTGACTGGTCGATCGACTCCACAAGGACGCGCCACCGTCGTCCCGTGAAATCGTCCCCGATAATCCCCTCGTCGATCTTCAGGGACCACAGGCCGCCCTGACCCGTCGATCCGCCGACCGTGAGCCACAGTTCATGAACGCCGTCGCCGCGGAATTTCTCGCGTCGGTTCAAGAGGATGAACTGCCGGGCGAACTGCTCAAGTCCGGTGTACGCCAGGTGCGCGAGTTCCATCGGTTCGCCGGGTTCCATTTTTTTGCTGTGGTGAACCAGTATCGGCGTGCAGCCCGCCGATAAAAGCTCTTCACCCACAGCACGGAATGCGGCCCCGGCCTCGAACAGGTTTCGCGCGTCGATGTCACCCAGAGCCAGATACACCGGATCGATGATGCATACGTCCGCGTCGAGTCTCGACAACTCCCGGCCGAATGACTTCATGGAGGCGGCGTCGGAGAAGGTCGGCAAGTCAAAACACCACGTCAGCCGATCACCTAACCCCGCGAAGTCTACCGACTTTTCCGCGCACACGCGCTTTGCGGTCTCCTGCAAGGTCGCCTTTCCGCTCTCGCCCGACACGACCGCAACCCGGGCTGGGCGACTGCTCCCGAGATCGATTTCGGTGCTGCCGTCTACCTGGAACGTGCGCTGAATGGGCGGACAGGCCCACTTTCCAAGAAAAGACGTTCCGGAAGCAATCGCGATTGCGAGGTCAACCGAGACGCTCGTTTTCAACGCTTTTGACGGCCCCGCGATCACGCCCGGTTGCCCGCGCACGAGAGCGCCATTAACGAGCCACTCGGGCTTGTAGTCGCCCGTGGCGAACGTGTCCGACGCGATGAATTTGAACTGTCGATTCCCGCTTGCCGTGGGCTTCGGGCCGCCGGTATCTGTCCTTCCGTGAAGGTAGTCGTCGAGCTTTCTGTTGTGCTGAACGACCTCGCGGACCGCATCCATGACCGCGGCCGATGTGGGCGGATTATCCATCCACGCGCGATGTTCCCAGAGCATCCGCGCGGATGCGGCCGGGTCGATGTGGTCGCGAATGATCAGCTTTTCGGCAGCGCGTAGAAGAGTTGCGTGCGAGCCATCCTTCGGGCCGTCATAGTCGTGGAGACTAGCGGCCGCCGCCAGCTCTCGCTTGATTTCCGAATTGGATTTCCGGGCGAAGTCGGGCGGGTTGGCGTTGATTTCACGTCTGGAATCGCGTACAGTAACCATTGCAATGCTCCCTGTTGATGCGGGTTCGCGCCCGCAGATGTGACGTCCGTCCGTCCGACAAAATGAACGCCGCCCGGTTCCAGCCGGGCGGCGTTCGCGTTTCAGGCGCCCGCGGCCGCAAGTCGCCGCGCGGCAGAAGCGGCCGCGGCGCGTTCCTGCGCGCCGCTTCGCGCGGCCGGCGGAACCGCCGGGTCGGCCGCGGTAAGCCCCTCGATATAGCGCCGTAGCGCGGCGCGGCTCGTCAGCCACCGGCCGCCGCACCTCGCAGCTTCGAGCTTCACGATCCGCCCGCCCGCGCGCGTCCCCACCGTCACCCACCGCCAGATTGTTGAAAGCTGCAGTCGCCCGGCGCCGCGGTGCGACGGAAGCAGCGCCGCGGCGCCGGCCAGGGTGAGCGAATCGCCGGCAAGGATTTCCTCAAGAACGTTTGACATTTCCCCTCCTGATGGCAGTGGCACTGAATTGAAGCTCACGCAAGTTACTGTGTGGTCGCGGACCCCATAAGCGAACATGGCACGGGAGTTGCCCTGTAAATCTTCTTCGTTTCTTCACAATTGGGGAGCGCCCGGAAATGACGCAACCGGGCGAAATGCCCGGTTGTGTGGTGGGAACTGGGGTTCGGCTATCCGATTTCGCCCGCGATCTTCGCGGCCAGCGCCTCGTTCTTCTCCGCGTAGATTTGTGTCACGTCTGCCCGCGAGTGTCCGAGCAGCACTTGTGCGGCTTCAAGGTCATACCGCCGGCGGATCTCGGTGGCGAACGTGTGCCTCAGTTGGTTCGGGTGCCAACGGTGTTCGGCGCGGAACTTTTTGACGCGTTCCCGCTCGCCCGGTGTCAGACGCGACCGCCACTTCGCCCTTGATTCCTTCGGACGCTGTGCGAGGTCCGCCGGCAGCGCGAACGCCATGTCACACGCCCGCGCGACGGCCACGCTGTAAGCGTGCGTCGAGTACCGCGCCGCCGCTCGCCGCTTCGGGTTCTTCGCCCTCATTTTGGCCTTGCGCTTCAGAGCCGACGGGTATACCGGCGTCTTCCGATCAGCCGATCGTGCGGCGCGAACCTCCGCGACCGCGAGCGCCGGTGAGAAAAGGTAACCGTTCGCATCGTCGGTGATGAACGGCTTCAGCGCCGCTTGTGCCTTCGGCCCGATCGCGATCACGCGCCGCTTGCCCAGATGCGCCGTCTTGTGCGCCGCCGGCTTGTAGAGCCACACGTCGCCGGTGCGGTCGATGTCGCACAGCCGGAGCGCGCACGCTTCGCCTGGTCGGCACCCGGTCAGGCGCTGGAACTCGACCAGCCCGCGGACGTGGCGGTTGAGGAACGGCACCGTGGCGTTCACGGCCGCGTCATCTACCGGGCCGATCGGTTCCGTCTCCCGCGCCGCCGTCTGCCCTCGCTCCAGGCCCGCGACGGTTTCGAGCGCGTTCAGCGCCGCGACGGAAACCAGTTCTTCCGACACGGCCCACCGGAAGATTCTCTTCACCATCGCCGCCCGGCGGTTGCACTCGTTCCGCGCCAGCCCGTCAACAACCCACGATTGCCGCGCCGCCTTCAACTTGAGCGGGGTGAGGTCGCCGGCCTTGAAGGGCGATTCGCCCTCCTTGAGCGAAGGCTCGACGTACAACTCGCGCAGCCGCCGAATCACCAGCCGGTATTCGGTCAACTTGCTGGTTTCGGTCCTGTCTGTTTTACGGTATCGGCGCTTCGCGTACTCGTGGAACTGCTCCAGCACTTCGACCAGCGCCACCTCGCCGCGTTCGTTCGCGGGAATCGTCGCGCCCTTGGGTGCGACCGCCTGATCCAGCAGCAGCCGCCCGAACGCGGCGAGCGATTCTTTCGAGTTGAACGGGCCGGGTAGAAGTTGGTCGTGGTACTCGCCGCGCGCGTCGTAGTACACGGCGCGCCCGCGGCCGGATTGCTTGTGTTCCAGATAGCGAGGTTCGAGCTTCTTTTTGCGGGGCATTGGGCACCAGCGGGGTTGAGGTCGTTTCCTGGAAGGATTCCAGGATATTCGCTCGTCTGGTGTCCGATTCTACACCGTCTCGAATGCCGATGGAAGCCTAGAAATGTCAGGAGTTGAAGAGGAGTGGGCGCTACAGGATTTGAACCTGTGACACCTCCCGTGTAAGGGGAGTGCTCTGCCGCTGAGCTAAGCGCCCGTCGTTCAGATCGCGTGGGTCGCGTGGGTGATCGCGCCGCCCGCCCGCAGCGCCGCGGCCACCACCGCGGACTCCGCGATCTCGGCGTCCGTGCAGCCGGCGGTTTTCGCCGCCTTCGCGTGGACCTCGATGCAGTACGGGCACTGCGTCGTGAACGCCACCGCCAGCGCCATCAGCTCCTTGTACTTCCGCGGGATCGCCCCGTCCTTCATCGCGATGTCGTTGAGCGCCGCCCACGCGGCCATCCCCTCCGGGGCCAGTTCCTTCAGCGTCTTCACCTTCTTCAGGTTCGCCGAATCGTACATCGGTGGTCCTCACTTGGAGTGGCCGTGAAGCGGCGCTTCGCCGTGACAGGTCGCGAGACCAGCAGAAGCGGCCGGGAAGCCGAGGTCAATCGGAGCGCAGATCGCGGATCAGCCCGCGAACGTACTTCGCCGCGTTCAAAGAGGCGCGGACGTCCTTCAACAGGTTCGCGCGGTCGGGCGAATTTGTCGCGGACGCTTCGTACCGACCGAACAACGCGCTCACCGTGTTCAGGAATCCGGTGGCGCGCCGGTCAAAGTCGGCCGCGAGGGCGTCGAGCCGGCCCCCGCCGGCGGCGCGGGCGGTTTCGAGCTGTTCCCGCAGGTCGAGCATCTCCGCCAGAAATGCCGGCGGCACCTGCTTCTGCTCGGCGGCGCTCGGCCCGCCTTCGAGCGCCAGCAGGTGTTCGGCCCGCGCGAACGGGTCGCGGAGGGTGTTGTACGCCTCGTTGACCGCGGCCGACAGTTCCAGGCTCGCCCCGAGGTCGGCCGACGCGCCGGCGAGGTGGTAGTCCGGGTGAACGGCCCGCGAGTGCGCCAGATACGCCCGCTCCAGTTCGCCCGCGTCAAGAACGAACCGCCTCGGCAGGCCGAGGCGGCGGAAAGCGTCTGTCATAGTGGTTAGTGGGCAGCAGGCAGTGGGCAGAAAACCAGGAGAAAGTGAGTTCTTTCTGCTCACTGCCTGCTGCCCACTCCTCGCTACATGCTATAGGAGCTGCCGCAGCCGCAGGTGCTCTTGGCGTTCGGGTTGGAGATGGTGAACCCGCGCTTGTTGAGGTCGTCGTGGAAGTCCACCACGGCCCCGTCGAGGTACAGCATCGACCGCTTGTCCACGACCACTTCGATCCCGTGGAACTCGAACTTGTGGTCGGTCTTCTCGTCGTACTTCTGGTCGAGGTCGAGCTTGTTCTGGAACCCGCTGCACCCGCCGCCCTGCACGCGGACCCGGAGGTACAGCTTGGCCCCGTCCTCGATCTCCTTGCGCTCGGTCATGTCGGCGATGTGCCGCCGGACCTCTTGCGCGGCTTTCTCGGTCACCGTGATCGGCGGGGCGGCCGGGGGCGCGTCCTTCAGTCCCAGCCCTTGCGTTTCGGGAGCAACAGCGGTCGCCATCGGGTCTCACCTTTCTTGGGGGTGTGATTCGGCCAGTCTGAAACAGTATACAGGGCCCCGGGCCGGAGTTTAAACTCCGGCCGGTACCGGTTGCGTGGCTTTTTCGGCGCGGGGTTCGCCGGCGTCCTGCTTGTCCTGGTAGTCCTTCAGCGCCGCCTTGATCGCGTCCTCGGCCAGCACCGAGCAGTGGACCTTGACCGGCGGCAGGGCCAGTTCCTCGACGATCTCGGTGTTCTTGATCCCCTGCGCCTCCTCGACCGTCTTGCCCTTGAGCCACTCGGTCGCGAGGCTGCTGGAGGCGATCGCTGACCCGCACCCGAAGGTTTTGAACTTGGCGTCCTCGATGACGCCGGTCGCCGGATTCACTCTAATGGCCAATTTCATAACGTCACCACACTCCGGCGCGCCGACGAGGCCGGTACCCACGTTCGGGTCTTGTGGGTCAAGGCTTCCCACGTTGCGCGGGTTGTTGTAGTGGTCGAGTACCTTGTCGCTGTATGGCATCTCGTTCTCCTACTTATGTAGATGCTGTTTCTATTGATTCGGGTTCAGGCCACTCGTTGCAACAAGTGGGCACGGTCATTCTCAGTGGTGCGCCCACTCGATCTTCTTGATGTCGATGCCCTGTTGCACCATCTCGTACAGCGGCGACATCTCGCGCAGCCGGTTCACCTCCCGCACGACGAGGTTGATGACGAAATCGACTTCGGCTTCCGTGTTGAAGCGGCCCAGCCCGAAGCGGATGCTGCTGTGGGCCAGTTCGTCGCCGACGCCCAGCGCCCGGAGGACGTAGCTCGGCTCCAGGCTCGCGCTCGTGCAAGCCGAACCGCTGGAGACGGCCACGTCCTTGATGCCCATCATCAAGCCCTCGCCCTCGACGTAGGCGAAACTGATGTTCGCGTTGCCGGGCAGGCGCTCGGTCGGGTGGCCGTTGAGGTACGATTCGGGCAGGCGCGACATGATGCCTTCGCGCAGCCGCTCGCGGAGAGCGAAGGTGCGCTTCACTTCTTCCGGCATTTCGGCCTTCGCGAGCGCGCAGGCGGTGCCCAGGCCGACGATGAGCGGCACCGGGAGCGTGCCGGACCGCATCCCACGCTCGTGCCCGCCGCCGTCGATCTGCGGCTCCAGTCGCACACGCGGGTCTTTCTTGCGCACATAAAGAGCGCCGATCCCCTTGGGGCCGTAAATCTTGTGCGCCGAGAGGCTCAACAGGTCGATGCCCATCTCCTCCACGTCGAGCGGCACCTTGCCCACCGCTTGCACCGCGTCGGTGTGGAACAGAACGCCCTTTTCCTTGCACAACTTGCCGATGGCCTTGATCGGCTGAAGGGTGCCGATCTCGTTGTTCGCGGCCATGATCGACACGAGCACGGTCTTGTCGGTCAGCGCCTCACGGACCTGATCGGCGTGAACCTGGCCGTACTTGTCTACCGGCAGGTACGTCACGCTGTAACCGTCACGTTCGAGCCGCTTGCAGGTGTCGAGCGTCGCCTTGTGCTCGGTGGCCTGCGTGATGACGTGGTTGCCCTTCTTCTTGTACATCGCGGCAACGCCCTTGATCGCCAGGTTGTTGCTCTCGGTGGCCCCGCTCGTGAAGATCACTTCCTTCGCGCTGGCACCGATGATGTCGGCGATCTGCCCACGGGCCGCCTCGACCGACTCCTCGGCCTCCCACCCGAAGGCGTGGCTGCGGCTGGCGGCGTTGCCGTACTTCTCCGTGAAGTACGGCAGCATCGCTTCTACCACCCGCGGGTCGGTGCGCGTGGTCGCGTTGTTGTCCATGTAGACCGGCATCTTCGTCATGATGTCTTCCATGTAGGATACGCGGCTTGCGTGTCACAAGCGAGACTGCGCAGCAGGCGCTGCGGACCAGAGACACGCGGGCCGCGTGTCCTACGAGTCAACCGCTACGCGCGGACCGTTTCAACGGCCGAGCCGCACCCGCTCGTGGCGAGTACGGGCAGGGCGTGGAGCGCCGAGGGCTTGGCCTTCGGGTCGAACAGCTCCACCAGCGTCACCCCGCGAAGGACGCCGACGAGCCGCTGGTGCACGTCGGCCATCGGACCTTTGACGGTGCAACTGCCGGCGTGCGAACACGTGTCCGATGGCGCGGCGTCGGGGGCGTGATTACATACCGTCAGCCGGAAGCCCTCTTCCACCGCTTCGAGCAGTTCCGCGAGGCTGATCGTGCCGGCGTCGCGCGCAAGCGCGTAGCCGCCCTTCACCCCGCGGTGGCTCGTCACAAACTCTTTCTGGCAAAGCTCTTTGAGGATGTTCGCGACGAACGGGCGCGACAGTTCGAACTGGTCCGCGATGGCCCGCGCCGTCCCACCAGTCTTGTTCTGATGCAAATACGACAGAATCAGGAGAGCGTAATCGGCTTTGCGGCTCAGCAACGTCACGGGTTCGCCCTCGCGGTTCGGGAATCAGTACTCCCGCTGTTCCATTTATATTCACGGAAGCGTACCTGACAAGTGCTATTTCGCGGAAGCTGCACTTTACCCGGCTTTCAGAGTAGTAGGCACACGCCGTGTGCCGTCGCTGTTCGGCTGAGTAAAGCAACGGCACACGGCGTGTGCCTACTACTCTGAAGCTGTACTTTACCCGGCTTCGCGAGGTTGCTACACGGCCACCGACGGTCATTCAGGAGTACCCGCATGGACGCGGCGAGCCGACTCGGCCTCAGTCTCGTGATCCCGGCGTTCAACGAGTCCGCGGTCATCGCGCGGGCCGTTGCCGAAGCCGAAACCGCGCTCGACCGGCACTTCCGCGAGTTTGAAATCATCGTGGTTGATGACGGCAGCGCCGACGACACTTCGGCCGAAGTGTTCCGACTGCTGCCGACCGCGCCGCACACGCGCATTCTCTGGCACGAAGCGAATCGCGGCTACGGGGCGGCTCTCCGAACCGGGTTCGAGGCGGCGCGGTTCGAACTGGTCGCGTTCACCGACGCGGACTGTCAGTTCGATCTCGCCGACCTCGCGCGCCTGGTGCCGCTCGCCGCGGAGGTGCCGGTCGTGGTCGGGTACCGCGCCGACCGCCAAGACCCGTTCCGCCGGCGGTTTCTGTCGTGGGGCTACAACGTGATGGCCCGCGCGCTCTGCGGCACGCGCGTGCGCGACGTCGATTGCGCGCTCAAGGTGTTCCGGCGCGAGGTGTTAGGCGGGCTGTTGCCGGAATCGCGCGGGTTCTTCGTGAACACCGAGATGATGACCCTGGCGCGGCAACTCGGCCTGGAAGTCGCAGAAGTGCCGGTGACGCACCGCCCGCGGGCCGGCGGAACGAGCAAGGTGTCGCTCCGCGAAGTCCCGCGCACCGCGCGCACGCTTTTGCGCTTCTGGTGGCGCGAGGTCGTGCGCGGGGCGCGGCCGACGGTCACGCCGGCGGTGGTTCAGACGCGGATCGCTGCGCCAGAAGTTGCCGAACCAGTTCTAATCCCTCTTCCGTCGTCCGAACGCGGCCCTCAAGCTGCGCCTCTCGCACGGCATCGAGCAAGTGCTTGAACGCCGGACCGGGCTTCAACCCCAGCGCGATGAGGTGTTCACCGGTCACCACCGGCGGCGGGTTCAGTTCCTCCGGCGGCATCTCGCGGAGGAGGCGCTCGCAGAACTCGACGTGTTCGAGGCTGTTCCCGCCGGCGAGCGCCTCGGCGCGGTGAAGCGCGAGCAATTCGCCGATCCCCGGATGCACCAAAAGCGGCTGGAGTTTGCTCATCCGCATCGTCGGGGCGTCGAGTAGCACATTGTGGTTCTCGACGAGCCAGCCGATCCGCACCGTCTCGGCGTTCGACAGCCTCAGCCGCCCCGCGATCGCTTCGGCCGCTTCTGCGCCGAGTGCGTGCAGCACCGTGGCGAACGCGAGCGGGAAGGGGGTCGCGGAAGAACCTAACCCCCCAACCCCCTTCCCTGGAAAGGAAGGGGGAATAAGAGGCGCTCTCGACGCGCCTTCGTCTTCTGGTTTTGGTTCGGCTCCCCCTTCCTTCTTAGGGAAGGGGGTTGGGGGGTTAGGTTCTTCCAACCTCTCCACCACCCGCACCAGACCCTCCCACTCCGCCGTGGCCAGTTCCGGCAGGATTGGCTCGATCAGCCCGAGTTCGCGCAGCAGCCGCAGCCCGCGGGCGCGGTTGGGGTGCGCGAGCAGTTTCCGCAGTTCCTCCGCGATCCGCTCCGCGGACACCACGCGAATTTCCGCCGCCATCTGCCGGGCCGCGGCGAGCGTCGCGGGGTCAATCGTCAGGTCGAACCGCGTCGCCATGCGCGCGGCGCGCAGAATGCGAAGTTTGTCCTCGGTAAACCGCGCGGCCGGGTCGCCGATCGCGCGGAGTACCTTCGCGGCGAGGTCGGCCCGACCGCCGACGAAGTCGATGTGTTCATCCGTCACCGGGTCGAAGAACATCCCGTTGATGGTGAAGTCGCGGCGCTGGGCGTCCTGTTCGGGCGACGAGAACACCACACTCTCGGGCCGCCGGCCGTCGATGTACGCGCCGTCGGAGCGGAACGTCGCGACCTCAATCGTGAGCCACTCGCCGTCGTCGCCGCGCGGGCCGATCACCTGCACGACGCCGAAGTGCGCGCCGATCTCGTTGCGCCGCTTGAACAGCGGTCGGAGCTGTTCCGGCCGCGCCGAAGTGGCCACGTCGTAATCCTGGGGCGCGAGGCCGAGCAGCTCGTCGCGCACGCACCCGCCGGCCCAGAGCGCCGTGTACCCGGCGGCCTGGAGCTTGCGGACGACGTCCAGTGCGAACTCGCGGTCGGTCATGTGAGACAGGATAGCGGAACCGGTGTCCGCGGTTCGCGGCGTTATTACGGCGGGGGCTTGGCGACGGATCTGATATCGGTCTTGCGGAAATCGACGCCGATGATCGCGGTCGCCGGGAGCGACTTGCCGCCGACCTCGATCGGCCCCCGGCGCACCTGGACCCGCCACTGTAGGTCGCCGGGCGCGGTGCTCACCGTGTTGACGACGCTCGCCTGGGTGTCGGTGAACACGACGTAGGTGCGCTCCTGGTTCGGGCCCAGCGGGGTCCAGTCCTTCTCCTGCTCCTGCTCGTACCGGCGCTGCACGCCCGGGGCGAACGGCCATTCGATGAACCCGCCGGCGAAGTCCTTATCTTTAGCGACGACGATCCGGGTGAAGGGCTTGCCGTCAGGGCCGTCGCCGGCTTTCGCCTTGCGGGTGAACGCCGGATCCATCGGGTGGAAGGTCAGGTCGCTCGACGTGTTCTTGATGGCGAGGGTGAGGACCAGGGCGTCCCCCTTGGGGGTGGTTTCCGACACTTTGCCGCCCGGCGATTCCGTGACGACCGTCAGCGGCCGGCGCTCGATCTTGAGGGGCCGCACCTCCAGTTGACCGACCGTGATCGTTCCCTTGAGTTGGGCGCGGAGTTTGGGCGGAAGTTCGGTGCTCGGGTTGTACTTCTCGCCGAACTTGAGCTGGCTCACCTTCTTCCGATCGGCCGGGTCGAACTCGCCGTAGGGGTCCGGGAACGTGGACATCGGGTGTTCTTCGGTGAATTGCGAGCCGTACCTCCCGAACAGCCCGTACAGGGCGATCAGGGTCGCGAGGACCGCGTAGCCGATGACCGCGTACAGGACGAGGTTGCTCTTACTGCCCCCGGGGCGCGGGGGCGCGAGGGCGGGAACGGGCTTGGACTTGGTGCGGGTGCCGGCACCCTCCGGTTGCGCCGCTTTGCGGTCCCGCGGTCGGCGCCGGGGCCGGGTGGGCGGTTCGTCGAGTTCCGCGGTGGCCGACCGGGCTGGGTCGGCCTGCGAAATCGAATCTTCGAGGTTGGCGAACGGGTCGGTGGCGGCGGTCGAAACGGGCACCGGGATCGGCAACACCGGGCGCGGCGGACCCTCGAACGGGGTCGGGGCGACCGGGCGCGGACCCGACGGGGGCGTGGTGAACCCGGGCGGCATCGTGACCGGTTCCAGGTCCGACGGCACGTCCAGAAACGGGTTCCGCAGTTCGGACGTCCCTTGTGTGGTGCCGGAGCGCCCCGCCCCGGGCACCGCGGCGGTGGTGCCGGCGATCTCCTCGAATGGGCTGTCGGGTTTCGGCCGCCCGGCCGGCGCGGGCGCGCTGGGGTTGCTCAGGTCCAGCGGCGGGACCGTCGCGCGGCGCCGGTTCACCTGCGACGGCGGGAACACCTCGTCCTCGGACTCGTTCGGGTCGCCGATGATGCTGTCGGTCCCCTCGCGCCGCGGTGAGGGCACGAACGGTGAGTATTCCGGTTCGGTCGCCGGTTGCGGCCTGGGCGCGACCGGCGGGGGCGGGATGGCGGACGTGAGCGGGGCCGGGGGAACGTTCACCGCGGGGACGGCCCCGCTGGGCGACGCGGTGAGCGGCGCGAGGACCACCTGTCTGCAGTGGGGGCACCGCACCTGTTTGCCGAGGTACTCGGCGGGCACGCCCATTTTGCGGCCGCAGAACGGGCACGGGAAGATGGCGGTTGGTGAGGGCATGAGTATCTTCGTGGCGACGGCGCTCCGCGGACCGCACGGCCCGATACGACGAATGGTACACCCGAACCGCCCCGCAAGCAAACCCACACCTTTGCGGGTCAATAATCCAGAATCAGTAATAGCCCTTTTCAAAGTAGATACTGGCCCCGCCCAGGGCACTGCCGCCGCGGGCGAACGGCTCATCGAGTTTATCGACGGGTGGTGAACCGGCCTTGCCGCGTTTGAGGTCCGGGGCGTGGGTCTTAACGTAACCGTTGCCTCCAGCCTGCGCGGCGGCGATGAGAGCGGTTCTCACCGTCGGGATATTGCTTCCCCCGCCGGTAAGGATGAGTTCCTGCATGTTCGCGGGGGTCAGTTCGGCACAGAACTTCGTCACCTCGGCCGAGAGCTGCGTGGCAAAATCGTTCAGACACGACTGCATAACGTCGCGGTCGGCTTCACCACCGACGGCACCGAAACCGGGTGCCCGGACTCCTTTGCCTTCAGAGTAGGCCAGCTTTTGGAAGCTCTCGAACTCCTTGGGAGTGCGAGCGGCGAGCCACGTTTGTTTCTCTGGCTGTAGGGCCGCTTGAACTAACCCGTCTAGAACCCGAACTCCCAACGGGATCGAGCGCTGAACCACCGTAAATCCCACTCCCATTTCGGTGACCATGGTCTTGCCGCCGAGGTTGACGAGAAGGCTCGCGAAGTCGGTGGTGTATGCGCCGATGTCGATCACCAGCGCGCGGTAACTGGGGTGGTTGGGATCGCCTTTTAACACCGTAATGAGTGGCCCTTTGCCGAACATGTCCCCGAAGTGGATGCGGCCCCCGCGGGTCAGCACGTTTCCTGCCTTGGTCAGAATACCCACCGCGTTCGACTCGGGTTCGCTGACGAACGGCAACTCGGGGTGCAGCGGCCATCCGGCCCGGTGCAGTGCCTCGCGGAGCAACTTGCAACCGGGTTGCTGGGCCACGTCGCCGGACCCCAGAGCGGGCACCGCGACCCGGACCGGAATGTCCTCGAACTTCAGGCCTGTCGCGGGCAACTTGGCGCACGCTTCCAGGACTTGCCGGCGCAGCCAGTGGAAGAAGTGACACGCCACCCGTGCCGCGTGCGCCTGACGATGGGCCTCCACGGATATGGCCCGCTCGCCCGGGCTGCCGACTAGTGCCCGCGCCACGCCAGCGAACTGTCGCAGCGCGGCGACCTGTGTCGCGTTCACCTCGAACTTCACGGCCAGCGCCGCGAACTCGTCCGAGTGTAGCAGCGCGTCCACCGGCGGGAGGCTAGGAACGCCGGGGGCCGGTCCGGACACCGCGAACAGGTGGCGCTTAAAATCGGTGAAAACGTCGATACCGCCGCCCGCTGTTCGTCCCGCCGCCCGATCACCGAATTCCAGTTTGGGTTCGGTCCCCCGGCGATCGACCAGCACAACGGTCGGGATCCAGAAATCGACCTCGGCTCCGCCGCAGTGGAGGAGCGAACTATCGGCCGTCGGGTCGCGACGTAGCGCGATCTTTGTGTACGCGCTGCCGAAGTCGATGCAGAATACCCGCTCGGCCATTCGTCACCTCACACGGTCTCGACCACGGTTTTGAGCAAGACGTAATCCCGGTCCCCTTCTTCCAGCACCCACCCCGGCCGTACGACCCGGACCGTTTCGCCGGACGAAACGGGCGACTTGCACTCGTGGTAGCGCCCGTCGAACTCCAGTGCGGTTCCCGGTTCACCGACCAGTCTCAAATCGCTGACGTTCCACATCGCGGATTCGAGGTAGTCGCGGGGTTCGTCCTTCTTGGCGTCCCACGCCGCGCGCCAGGAGGCCACGAGTTGGTTCGCCACGTCGCGCCGGAAGTCCTTCTCCGCGGCGGTTTTCGGCTCCGGGGCCGTTCCCGTTTGCGGTTTCGCGTTCACCACCGGCATCGGCTGGTGTGGTGGTAGCTCGCTCGCCTTCTGCCCCAGCGCTTCCCACAAACGCCGGACCGCGTTAAGCTCGTTTTCGTGGTCCTGTTTGCTCAACTCCAGCGCCCGCGCGAGTGCAGCTCGGTTGGCGACGGCCTCGGCGGCTTGCTTGGCTTTCGCCGCGGTTTCGGCCGCCAAAGCCGCGCCTTTCGCCGCGACCGCTTCTTCGAGCAGTGGAGTGAGTTCCGCCGCGGCAGTCGAAGTTCGACCAATTACGCCCTGAAGGAACGCGACCCGCTCCGCTGGCGGCATTTTCTCGGCCGTCGCCTTCGCCAGCGCGGCGACCTCTTCCGCTGATAGTGCTTGCGTGACTCGCTCGAACCCGGCGGTCGTCAACTCGCCGCACTGCCCCACTTGCTTCAACAGCGGCGCTGCGGGCTTCGTACACTCGGCGATCGCGGCTTCGTGGTTTGCGTCCTTCGTACTGAACAGAGCCTTGGCGCTCGCCCCGAGCCACTTCGCCTTCGGGTTCGTCGCGACCAGCTTCAGCGCGTGGAGAACCAACTCCTCGACCGACTTCTCTTTAGCCACGTCCTTGTCCTCACTGTCAGGAGTGTATCTGTCTGTCGCGGCGCGCGGAAGCGTTTTCCGCGCTCATGCAGAACGCGCACGCGACACAATCGCTACAACCGGCGCACCTGCGCCGGTGGTGAATTGCTTGATATAGACGCGCGCCGGTCGCGGGCTAGAGAACGCCCTTCGTGGAGGGCACGCCGCTGGCCCGCGGGTCCGGTTCGGTCGCGGAGCGGAGCGCGCGGGCACACGCCTTGAAGATCGCCTCAACGATGTGATGGGTGTTGTGCCCGTGGTGCAAGACGACGTGCAGGTTGAACACGCCGGCGGAACTCGCGGCGCGCCAGAACTCTTCGGCGAGTTGTGATGAGAAGGTGCCCAGAGTCTCAAGTGGAACGTCCGCCCGCCAAACGAGATACGGCCGCCCGCTCAGATCGACCGCGGCGGTCGCGAGCGTGTCGTCCATCGGCAGCGTGCAGTCCCCGAACCGCCGGATGCCGGCTTTGTCGCCGAGTGCTTGCACGAGCGCCTTGCCGAAGCAGATGCCCACGTCCTCGACGGTGTGGTGCGCGTCGATGTGGGTATCTCCCTTGCACGTTACGGAGAGGTCGAAGAGGCTGTGCTTGGCGATGTGCGTGAGCATGTGATCGAAGAACCCGACGCCGGTCGCGACCTTCGCGGCGCCGGTGCCGTCGAGGTTCAGCGCCAGGTCGATCTCGGTTTCGGCGGTCTTCCGCTCGATGCGTGCGGTGCGGGGCATGTCTTTCGTTACTTGGGTTTGGCGGCTTTCAGTTCCGCGATGGCTTCTTCAAGTCGGAGGAGGCGCGTGCTGTCGAGGGCGGAGTCGAATGCGGATTGCTTGGCGAACTCGTCGTGCCGCCGGTCGAGGTATCGCACGCATGAGGCAAGGCGAACCGCGAGTACGCCCACAGCAAAACAGATGAGCATGAGGAAGAAGTAGAGGTCGTTGAAGTGGTCATCATAGCTGTGGCGGGACCATTTCGTGCCGACCATGACTGCGCAGAAGAACGGGGCGAACGCCAGACTCGTATACACCCGCCAGCACGAATCGGTCAGGAGACTCGGCTTCATAGGAGCGCCCTCAACTCGGTAAGCAGCCGATCAATCTCCGCGTCGCTGCCGACGGAGATGCGGAGGCCATCGTAGGCGCCCTCGGGCGCGCCGACCGGGCCGACCGCGTAACTCATGTAGCGTACCAGAATCTTGCGGCGTTTGAGTTCCTCGTAAATCGGTTTCACGTCGCGATCCGCACGGCGGCACCAGAGGAAGTTCGCGTGGCTCGGCGTCACCTCGAAGCCCAGCGCCGTCAGTTCCGTTGCCATCCGCAAGCGGGTGTTAATGATCTTCGCTCGCACCTCGCGGAAGTAATCCTGATCCTCGATCGCGGCGGTCGCGGCGGCCAGGGCGAGTACGTCGCAGTTATAGGAGTCCTTCACCTTCACCAACTCGCGTACGACCTCCGGCCGCGCGATCGCGAACCCGAACCGGATGCCCGCGAGCGAGTACGACTTGCTGAGGGTGCGGGTGATGATGAGGTTTGGATACTCCGCGAGCAGTTCGAGGCAGTTCCACTCCGCGAAGTCCGCGTACGCTTCGTCCAGCACGAGAGGAGCGGGCAAGACGTGTTCCGCGAGGAGTTCGACTTCGGCCGGTGCGAGAACGGTCCCTGACGGGGAGTTCGGATTCGGAACGAAGTTCAGGTTCGCGCCGGCCAGCCAGTGGAGTCCGGGCGATTCCCACTCGCGGCGGAATCGGATCGCTTCAAACCGCGCGCCCTGAATCTCCGCGAGGGTCTTGTACAGGATGTAACTCGGTGTCGGGGAGGCGATCAGCCCGCCTTCGGGCACGAACGCGCGTGTGAGGATCGTGAGGATATCGTCGGAGCCGTTCCCAATGAGGATGCTATCGGGATCGACGCTGAGCACACTGCCCGCGGTCTTACGGAATGTGTCGCCGAGCGGCTGAGGGTACTTCCGCAGGCTGTTGGGTGTGAGCGCGGCGCGGATCGCTTCAAATACCCGCGGACTCGGGGGGTAGGGGTTCTCGTTGGTGTTGAGCTTGATAACGTCGGGGTCGTTGAGTTGCTCGCCCGGCGCGTAGCCCTTCATCGCGCGGATGTTCGGTCGCACGGTCATGGCAGTTCGGCGAACGGCCGGTGTCAGCCGGCCGGTGGGAGTGACGCGCCTGAACCGGCCGGCTGACACCGGCCGTTCGCCTACTTCTTCGCCGCCGCCGGCACCTTGTCGGGCTTGGGCTTGGGGCGGGCCGCCGGGCCGTTGTCGTTGGCCCGCATCTCGACGCTCGCGGCGTGGCCCGTCAGCCCTTCGGTGTTCGCCAAAAACACCACGTCCTCGGAAATCTCCTGCAACCCCTTGCGGGTAAAGCGGATCACGCTCGTGCGCTTGCGGAAGTCGTTGGCGTTGAGGCCGCTGGCGAACCTTGCGGTGCCGCCCGTCGGCAGTACGTGGGAGGGTCCGGCCGCGTAGTCGCCCACCGCGACCGGCGTGAACGGCCCCAAAAACACCGCCCCGGCGCTGTCGATGTCCTCGAACATCGCGTCCGGGTCGCGCGTCTGAATGTGGAGGTGTTCGGGAGCGAGCGTGTTCACGCACTCCGCCGCCGCGGCCTTGTTCGGCGCCAGAACCAGCGCCCCGTACTTCTCCAGGCTCTCGCGGGCGAGTTCGGCGCGCGACAGCTTCGCCAGCCGCTTCTGGAGCGCCTCGTACACCTCGTTAATGAGCGGCTCGTACCACGTGACCAGGATCGCAACGCCGGGCGAGTGCTCGGCCTGCGCGATGAGGTCGAGCGCGACGTAATCGGGGTGCGCCGAGTCGTCGGCGAGTACGACGATCTCGCTCGGCCCGGCGATGCAGTCGATCGCGACCTGCCCGAACACGAACTTCTTCGCCAGCGCCACCGGGGTGCTGCCCGGGCCGACGATCATATCGACCGGCTTCAGCCCCTCGACCCCGTAGGCCAT
>CAZBXY010000091.1:0-25112 GCA_964495365.1 uncultured Frigoriglobus sp.
CGGCGGGCTTCTGGTCGGCGCGTGCATGCCGCAGCGCCCGGACCTGATCGGCGCGGCGCTGCCTGCGGTGGGCGTGATGGACATGCTGCGGTTCCAGAAGTTCACCGCCGGGCGGTTCTGGACCGACGACTACGGTTCGAGCGACGACAGCAGCGAGTTCAACGAACTGTACAAGTTCAGCCCGTACCACGCGCTCTTGAAGGGCGGCACGAAGTCCTACCCGCCGACGATGGTGACGACCGCCGACACCGACGACCGCGTGGTGCCGGGTCACAGCTTCAAGTTCGCCGCCGCGCTGCAGGCGAACCACAGCGGCCCGAACCCGGTGCTGATCCGCATCGAGACGAAGGCCGGTCACGGGGCCGGCAAGCCGACCTCGAAGGCGATCGAGGAGGTCGCCGACATGTGGACGTTCCTGGTGAAGACGCTCGACTTCAAGCCTGTGATTCCGAAGTAGAGCACAGCGAGCGGCGCGGCGTAAACCCGCCAGTGCGAACCAAAGGCGGCCGGGGGTAATGCCCCGGCCGCGTTCGTTTTGGTATGCTCGTGGCGGAGGGCGAAGCGAATGACGGAAGCAGAGTGGCTCGCGTCGGGCAACCCGGACCGGATGCTCAATTACCTCGCGCCGACCGACAAGCCGCGACGGTGCCGACTCCTTGCGGTCGCGTGCTGTCGGTGCGGTCAGGCAGAGATTCGCGACCCGCGATGCCACGCGGCCATCGACGTTGCAGAGTTGTACGCGGACGGCGCGGCCGAGTTCGCCGACCTTTTTGACGCACACACGGCTGTGCTGAAGGGGGGCGATCAGACGGGGTGGGACGCCGTCGCTCGGGAAGCGGTTCGAGCACAACCGTGTCACTTCGTGGCGCGGACGACTCTTCTCGCACTCGCCTTTTTTGTCGGTCGAGCGGGGATGCGCCGAAAGGCCACCGACTTCATCCGCGACCTCTTCGGCAACCCGTTTCGCCCGGTCAGCTTCTCTCCGTCGTGGCGCACCGACACCGCCGTTACCCTCGCGCGGACGATGTACGAATCGCGTGAGTTCAGCGCGATACCGATTCTCGCCGACGCGCTCCAAGACGCGGGCTGCGACAGCGAGGACATCCTCGCCCACTGCCGCGACACCTCGCTGACGCACGTCCGCGGGTGCTGGGTGACTGACCTCGTACTCGGCAAGCAATGACGTTACGCTGGAGTTGGAGGTGAACCATGTCCACAGTCGCAATGCCAGCGATGCCGCGGCGCACCCCGCCACACCGCTGGACGGTGCCCGAGTTCCACAAACTCTGTTCGCTGGGTATGTTCGCGGGCCGGCGGCCGGTTCTCCTGGATGGCGTCATTCTGGAGCAGGGACCGATGGACTCACCACACGGCAACGGCGTCGAGCGCACCGATACGCACATTCGGCTCGCGTTCGGGACCGGCTGGCGGTTCCGCGTTCAACTCCCGCTCGTACTCAGCCTGCACACCGACCCGATGCCCGACATCGCGGTCATTCCGGGCATTCTGGTCGGTAACCCGGATCACCCGACCACGGCCGCGCTCGTGGTCGAAGTGGCCGACACGACCTTCGACACCGACACAACCGAAAAAGCCGAACTGTACGCCACGGCACGGATCGCGGACTACTGGGTGCTCGACGTGGTGAAACGCGAACTGCACGTCTTCCGCGATCCGCAGCCGCTCCCATTGCCAAAAGAACTGAGCGCCACCGCGTACCGTACGCACAACGTTCTCGGCCCCAACGACACCGTTTCGCCGCTCGCGGCGCCGGCTGCCGTCATTCGCGTCGCCGACCTGCTGCCGTAACGGTAGCGCTCACTCCACTTGAACAATTCCGGCGGTTTCCTCTGGCGTTTCGCGGCACGACACGCTATTTCGCCCGCCACGCTCACGATACGTTCGCACGAAACGCACGCACGGAGGTGTGCCTGATGCGCCGCAAACTGGTGCTGGGGGTCGGTCTGGCCGCACTCGTCGGGAGTCCGGCGCCGGGGCAGTTCGCCAGCGACCGCCCCCCGCCCGGCGCGCCGAAGGCCGCGCCCGCCGCCCTGCCCGGCGGGCTTCAGCCGGTCGGTGCGCCGGCGCCCGCGCCGGTGCTGGGCGGGTTCCAGCCCGGCGCGCCCTCTGCGCCGGTTGCGCCGAGCGCCCCCGTTACCCCGGCTTCGCCCGCGCCGCTCTATTCGCCCCCGCCCGCGGCTTACGTACCGCCCGTAGACGGGCTGCGCGCGCCGACCGCCGGGTCGGTCGTCCCGGCCGGCGGGGCGGCGAACGTTGCCCCGGTGAACGTCGAGATCCCCAGCGTGCTGGGTAAGGATCACCCGTGGCTCATCAAGCCGGAACACGGACCGTACTTCATCCTGGTGAAGAGTTACGTGCGCCCGGCGGCGAACTCGCGGGCCGCGCGCGAGGAACTGGAGCGCAAGGAGCGGGGGCTGAGCGCGCGCGAACTCGGCGAGGGGCTGGCGCACGAGATCCGCGACACGTACCGCGTACAGGCGTTCCTGTTCGAGTACATCTCCGAGGAGCGCAAGGCCGAGGAGCAGGCGAAGGCCGTCGCCCGGCAGAAGGCGCAGGCCTACGTCGCCCAGATCGGCGCGATCCAGCAGAAGGCCCAGCTCCAGGGCATGGACTTTCTGAGACCGGACAACACGCTCCACATCATGACCCACAACCACAACGACCAGATCGGCGTGCTGGTCGGCGGGTTCCAGACCGAGGCCGACGCGCTCAAGGCGCTGGTGATCCTGAAGAAGTGGCCGACCCCGAAGAACGACGTGCTGTGCGACAAGGCGGTGATCGCCGGCGACGGCAAAGAGGCCGGGCGCGCCGCGACCATCAACCCCTACGCCAGCGCGTTCGTGGTGCAGAACCCGTCGGTCGTGAGATCGGCCCAGCCCGGCGCGCAGAAGCCGGCCGGCGTGGACCCGTTCGTGGTGCGGCTCAACGACGGGCGCCCGTACAACCTGCTGAAGGCCACGAAGGGGTGGACGCTGGCGGTGAAATCGTTCACCGCGCCGGTCGAGATCATCGGAGCCAAAGACCCGGACGGCGGGCTGATGAAGAAGATGGGGTTCAGCAAGGGGGCCGACGTGCTGGCCGCGGGCGCCGAGCAGGCCGAATCGATGGCCAAGGCGCTGCGGGCGGTCAAGCTGCCCGACGGGCAGAACCTCGAAGCGTTCGTGCTGCACACCCGCAACGCCAGCATCGTCACCGTGGGCCAGTTCGACGGCCCGGACGACCCGGAACTCGTCGCCAAGAAGCGGATGCTCGCCCGGATGACGGCGAAGGTGACCGAGGACCAGGCCGGCACGCGGGCGGTCATGAACGCCCCAACCCTGTTCGAGAACATCACCCCGATCCCGATTCCCAAGCCGTGAGATCCGTAGCCCGACTCTCCGAGTCGGGTTCTTCTCTGCGGGCGTCGGGTGCGGACCCGACTCGGAGAGTCGGGATACGGAAGAGGCCGGGCTACGATCGTATCAGCCCGCCGCGAAGTGGGCGACCATCGCGGCATCGACGCGGCGCGGGCGTCCGGTCGCGGCGTCGAGCAGCACCCACACCGTTCGCGCCGAGACCAGCGGCTTGTCCTCGCCGGCCCGCAATACCTCGGTGAACCGCTCCCACGTCGCCCCGGCCGGCTCCCCGACCCACGTCCGCAACCGTAACTCTTCTCCCGGGAACGCCGGGCGCAGATACTCCACTTCGTGCCGCCGCACCACCCACGTGAACGCGCCCCGCACGTCCTCGGGGGCGACGCTCGTCCAGTGCGCCACGGCCGCTTCCTGAACGTACCGCACGAACGCGACGTTGTTGACGTGCCCCTGCCGGTCGATGTCGGCGTCCGGGACGCGGAGCGCGAGCGTGAACTTCGGCGCGTCGGGCATGAAACGGTCCTCGCTTCGATAATCGTCGTATTGTAACGAGAGCCGCAGGGAAACGACATGAGATGGTCGCTTCAACCGGTCGCGGACCTCACCGCGGACGAGCACGCGGCGGTTCGCGCGCTCGCGCGGGCCGTTTACCCGCCCGAGACCGTCGCGGCGTGGCCGGGGCGGGCGATCGAGTGGGCGGCGCCGGAGCGGTGCGTGATCGGCTGGGACGGCGATGCGGCCGTGTGTTACGTCGGCGCGTTCCTCCGGGACGCGACGTGGAACGCTCGGCCCGTGCGGGTGGGCGGGGTCGGGGGCGTGAAGACGCACCCGGCCGCACGCGGGAGCGGGTTCGCCTCGACCGCGATCCGGCTCGCGCTCGACTTCTTCCGCGAGCAGGGCGCCGACTTCGTTCTGCTCGTGTGCGAGCCGACGTTGATCGCGTTCTACGAGCGGCTCGGCTGGCGCACCTTCCCCGGCGAGCTGCTGGTCGCGCAGCGGGGCGAAACCGTCCCGTTCACGCTCAACGGATGCATGACGGCCCCGCTGCGGCTCGCGGACCCGCCGACCGGGACGATCGACCTGCTCGGCCCGCCGTGGTGAGGAAACCGGCGACATTCCCGTCACGTAAGGAACCACGACCGTGCGCGTGCGAACCGTTTTCGGCCTCTTCGCGTTGTGCGCCGCCCTGCCGCCGGCGGCCGGGTGCGGGTGCGCCCGCACTCCGGGCGGCGCGCCGGGCGTCGGGAGCTGGTCCGCGGCGCGGTCCGACGCGGAGAAGGTCAAGCGCGCGGACGTCAGCATCCTGTTCGTCGGCAACAGCCACACGTCGAGCCACGACCTGCCGAACCTCGTGTGCGAGATGATCCGGTTCCGGCAGCCGCAGAAGACGACGTACGCGCACATCGTCGGTGTGGGGTTCCTCGAAGACACCGCCGCCAATCCGGCGTGCCGCGAGGAGATCGAGTCGCGCCCGTGGAAGTTCGTGGTGCTGCAAGCGCAGAAGATCAGCGTGAGCGGCAAGCACGAGTATTCGCGCGCGGAGGGGATCGAACTGGCGAAACTCGCCAAATCGCGCGGCGCCGCGGTGTTCTTCTACTGCGAATGGGGCCTGAAGGGCGTGCCCGACAACGGCCCGCGGCAGGAGAAGGTGTACCGCGAGATGGCCGCCGAATCCGGGGCGCGTGTCGCGCCCGTCAACCGCGCCTGGGACGCGGCTTTGGCCGTGCGGCCCGATCTGCCGCTGTACGAACCGGACGGGAACCACCAGACCCCGACCGGGGCGTTCCTGACGGCGGCGTTTTTGTGCGGCAAACTGACCGGCGAAAGCCCCGCGGGGCTGGCCGCGTTCCCCTTTCCGGCGGTGAGCGCCGCCGACCGCGCCCTCCTGGCCGAAGCCGCCGCGAAGGCGCTCGCGGAGCCGTAACATCAACACCTGTCAATAGTTAACAATTGTTCGCATGGGGCAAATCGTAACTTTCCGGTACCCAATCTTGCAAATTATGCCGGTCGGGCCGAAAATCCGCGCGCGTTTCGCAAAATGCCGCGCCGCGGGCGGCGAACAATCTCTTACGGCGGCAGGAGCCCGGTGTTCGGGACAGCCGAAACCGCCCTCATCTGAGATACCGACGAGGTAGACTGCGATGCTGAAGAAGATGGTGATCCTGGGGGTCGTCGGGTTCGTGGCCGTCACCGCGCTGGGCGGCACCAAACTCGCCTCCTACATCCGCTCCGAGATCAACGCGGCCCGCGAACGGGCGGAGAGCAACATCCCGCCGGAGAAGGAAGTCGCCCGGCTCCGCAGCGAATTGAAGCTGCTCGACAAGGACATCGTCACCGTCATCAACGAACTCGCCAAGCAGCGGGTCGCGGTGAAGGAACTCCAGGGCGAGACCGAAACCCTCGCCGCCCGGCAGGCCAAGGATCTGGACCAGCTCCAGACCCGCGGTCAGGCGATCAAGAGCGCGGAAGGCCACGTGACCTTCGGCACCCGGACGGTGAACATCGCCGACGCCAAGGCCGAACTGGCCGCCGACGTGAAGCGGTACACGGCCGCCCAGAAGTCGCTGGAGTCGATGCAGGCCCTGCTGGCCAACCGGATCAAGGTCCGCGACAGCCTGGAGAAGCAGCTCGAAGCGATGAAGACCCAGAAGGCCGAGCTGACCGCCGCGGTCGATGACATGGAAGCCCAACTGGCCGCCCTGAAGCTGGCCCAGATGGAGAGCAAGTACCAGACCGACGACACCCGGCTGGCCAAGATCAAGGAAGACCTCCGCAAGCTGAAGACGAAGGTCGATGTGGAGCGCGAGAAGCTGAAGCTGATGCCGGTCGCGATGGAATCGACGCCGGCCTCCGGGGCGGGCACCCAGTCGGTGGACGACATCCTGGCCCCGCTGACCCAGCCGGCCAAGCCCGCCAAGCCGGAAGGCAACAAGACCGACGCCCTGCCGAACGTCGATTGAAGTGACAAGTGATCGAGGAATCTGGAGTTCCGAACGGCCCGCGGGCGAACCCTGCGGGCCGGTTTCGTTGACACTTCTCCTCATTCCTCGCTCCTCATACCGAATCCTGCGGATCAGTTGCCTTCTGTAGCTGGCCTCTGTGAGGCCGGAGCTATGCGGCGCGTGTCGGCCCGGCCTCACAGAGGCCAGCTACAGAAACCAATCCACGCGATTCGGTATCGCCCCTCACTTTGCGACCGAATCGCGGTACACTGGAAGCAACGCCCCTTTTCCCGTTCCGATGCGATCCTCATGGCCGCGTCCCCGTGGTTGGCACTGCGTCAGGCCCAGGAGGCGGTGTCCGCCGGGCGGCCCGACGACGCGCACCGGTTGCTCGACCCGCTCCTCGCCGAGGGGCACCGCCGCGCCTTCAAGATGGCCCGCGAGGTCGTCAAGGCGTACCTCACCCGCGTTCGTCAGGCCCTCGACCAGCACAATCCGGAGACCGGGTGGCGCGATCTGATCGCCGCCGAATCACTCAACACCGGGGAAAAGGGCGTCGCGGAACTCCGTCAGACCCTCTCGCGGTTGTCGCTCGTTCAGGTGCGGGCGATTCTCGAAGCCGGCCGCCCGATCGACGCCATCGACCAGATCGCCAAGTGCCGCGACCGCGGCGTTCGGCACCCGGACCTCGAACGGCACGAGTCCGCGGCTCGGGACTGGGTTCAGGCGACTGAACTGGCCGACCGCGGCGAGTTCCCCCGCGCGCTCGCCGAGCTGGAGCGCGTCGCCCCACGGCTCTCGCCCCCGACCACCGGCATCGACCGCTACCGGGCGGAAGTGGAGCGCCGCTACGCCCACTTCTCCGAGGCGATCGCGCGCCTGTACGACGCGGCCGAGCACAAGCGCTGGCGGGAGGCGGTTTCGACCGCCGCGGAGGTGCTCGCGGTCGCCCCGGACCACCGCGAGGCGAAGGCGATTCGCGGCAAGGCGTGGGTCGTCGCCGCCCCGGAAACGGCCGATTTCGCCCCGCTTCTGGACAGCAACGCCGCCAGCGTCCACGCAACGAGTACCGTCGCCGCGAGCGCGCGGGGCGGGCGGTGGGATTCGGTCCGCCCCCCGCAACCGGTGGCGTCGCCGCTCTCGACGCGCACCCTGCCCCGGGCCACGCCCGTTGTGCCCGCCCTACCGATGTCCGGCACCGACCCGGCCTCCATGCTCTCGTCCGCGAGCGGAAAGGCTCTGCCCAAGCGGTTCCTGCTGTGGGTGGACGGCGTCGGCGGCTATCTGGTGTGTCTGTCGAACCGCGTCACATTCGGGCAGGCGACCGCGGACGGCCCGGTCGATGTGCCGCTGTTCGCGGACGTATCCCGAACGCACGCCGAGGTGACCCGCGACGGCGAGGGGTACGTGATCGAGTCGGGCCGCGGGATCCGGGTGAACGGGGCCGAAACGAAGCGCGCGGTACTCGCCGCCGGCGACCGCGTGACGCTCGGGGCGAGTTGCCAGTTCGTCCTTCACAAACCGGTCGCCGTCAGTTCCTCTCTCCGGTTGGAACTGACGAGCGGGCACCGGCTGCCGGTCGCGGTGGACGGCGTCCTCTTGATGGGCAACGAACTGATGCTCGGCCCTGGCCCGGAGGCGCACATCGAACTCAAGGGTCTGGAGGCCCCGGTGTTGATTTACCGCTCGAAGGACGGCTTGACGGTGCGCGTGCCGGACCGCCGGTTCACGATCGACGATTGCTCCTGCCACGACCGCGCGCTCTTACCGCTACCGGGGGTGGTGTCGTGCGACGCGTTCACGTTCGCGGTCGAACCGGTCAGCGGCCGGCTGTAGGAGGACAACGCGCCGTGGCGAAGGTGAAGAAAGATGAGAGCTGGTGGGGCATCACCACGGCCGACGAGTGGCAGACCGCGACCGACGTGGACGCGCTGTGGTGCACGGCCCGCGACCGGACGCGGTTCAACCGCCGCCTGGTCGAACCGAATCCGAACGGGCGGTACAACCGCCGGCTGCTCTACCTGATGGGTGTTGCCTTCTGCCGGCGGGTTGAAGACCTGTTCCCTCACAAGTCTTGCCACAAGGCGCTACAAGTTGCCGAGGCGTTCGCCGAAGGGACCGTGAAGGTCGGCAAACTGGAAGCGGCGACCGAAGCCGTTGACGCGATCAATACCGACGAACAGCCTGTGGCGAAATGGGCCGCGGCGCTGGCGGTGTACTGGCTCGGGCCGGACGATTATCGCGTGACTGACGCACTGGACATGGTGGTCGATGTGGCCGGTTACCGCGCGGCACTCGCGACGGGGATACTGAAACCCGACGGCGGGTACGACGCGGGCGAGCGCGTCTGGAACCGCAAGCCGTTCAAAGATGGCAAAAAGCAAGAAGAAAAAGAGCTGTGCGGCATCATTCGCGACGTGTTGGGCAACCCGTTCCAGCCAGTGAAGTTTGATAAGGAGTGGCGCACGTCAACTGCGGTCGCGCTCGCGAAGCAGATGTACCAATCGAACGACTTCAGCGCGATGCCGATCCTGGCCGACGCGCTCCAAGACGCCGGGTGTGACAACGAAGAGGTGCTCAACCATTGCCGCGACGCGAAGCAACCGCACATCCGCGGGTGCTGGGCCGTGGACGGGGTATTGGGGAAGGGGTGACCGCGCCGGGGTAGTATCATGTGAGACGTTCGCGGTCGAACCGGCCAGCGGCTGGCTGTGAGCGTGCGGGTTGTGTACGTGCCGTAAGTCGAGTCGTTGCTCGACCGCGCCGCGGCGGGGACGTGCTGCTATTCCTGCCGGGGCTGGTTCTGCTCGCCGACGGGCAGACCGGGCGGTTCCTGGCCCTGGCCGCCGACACCAACGGCGACTCGTTCGCCGACGTGCTGCTATTCAACGACGACGGCACCACCACAACCATCGACGGCCGCACCGGGCGGCGGAGCTGACCGGCACGGGCCTGTCGTGCGGTGTCGGGTAGAATGCGCTGGGAGGAAACCGACCATGACCACAATCAAAGCCGTCGTTCGGGGCGGGCGGCTCGAAGTGGACGAACCGCTCGACCTGCCCGACGGAACGGTACTCCAGATTCCCGTCCCGGAAGGCGCGGAACGAACTGACGACGGGCCGATGAGCGCCGACGAGATTCGGGGAGGTTCTCGCCGCGATGGATCGCATGGAACCGCTTCAGATGACCGACGCCGAACTCGCGGCCTGGGAGGCCGACCGGCACGCACGCAAGGAGCTTGCAAAAGCTCAATTTCGTGAACGCGCGGAGAAGCTTCAGAGGATGTGGGAATGACGCGGTGCCGCTGGCAAATGAATGGAATTGTGGTTAGAATGCGGTCATGGAACAGGAGAAGCTCGTGGCCGTCACCGAAACACCCACCGACGTACCCGAGGGGGTTCGCCGCGCCCGCGCCGCCTTTCTGCGCGACATCGCTTCGCTTCTGGCCGACCCCGCCCGGCGGGGCACGTTCGTCTGCTACCACCGCGACGCCCTGGTGGCCGCGCACCGCGACTACCCCGCCCTCGTTCGCGAGGTGACCGCGCGCCGGATCCCCGCCGATGAGTCCCTCATCTTCGAAGTGGTCCCGGCGGCCGAGACCGAGGAGCGGGCCATTGCCGAGGAGTCCGAACTCCCCTGAGTATGCCCCGACTCCTCGACCACATGCCGTTTCCCGCCGAGACGGGCGAGATCGCCGTCCGCGGCGAGCGCGTCCGCGTGCGCGCGGATCAGATCATCGTGTGGGTGAGCCTGAGCGTTCGCGAGGTGTTGGAACAAAGCCCCGCGGTCGTTCCGTTCCCGGCCATCCTCGACACCGGGCACAACCACAGCTTCTCGATCCGCGAGCAGCACCTCATCGACTGGGCGGGCATCCGGCCCGCGGCGCTGCCGATCCGGGGTCACGTTCGCGACCGCGGTCAGCGGGTCGATCTCCGGCACGCGAACATCTGGGCGCACTGCAACGAGCCGCGGTCGCGGGACGACCTGACCGACGGGCCGCTGTTCCTGCTGCGGGCACGCACCGGGATCGCCGTCTATCCGACCGGTGACTTCCCCCGACTCCCGCTCCTGGGTCTGCGCGTGATCGCGGAGAACAATCTCGTGCTGAAGGTGGACGGACCGAAGCGGTTCGCGACGTTGCGAACGCCGTTCAAGTGGTGGTGGTAGGCACTCGTCCCGGTCGTCGCATCTCACTCGATCACCAAGCCGATCGCGAGCGGGTACACGGTTGCCATTTCGGTCGTCATTTCGCTGGGGCGCTTTGTGGGGTAAAATGGCTGTGACTCCGGCCGTTCGGTCGCCGGCGATCAGTTCCAACCCTTCCCCTCTCTCCGAGGAAGGTGTCCCATGACGACGTTCGCCTTCGATCACCTGCCGGTGCCCGATATCCGCACGCCGCTACCCGGTCCCAACGGGGCCGAGATGCTCGCGCGCGACAAGCTCTACGTGTCGCCGTCGTACACGCCGGTGTACCCGCTGTTCGTCGAACGCGGCAGCGGGTGCGTCATTCAAGACGTTGACGGCAACCTGTTCCTCGATTTCACCGCCGGGATCGCAGTCACCAACACCGGCCACTGCCACCCGGAAGTCGTCGCGGCCATTCAGGATCAGGCCGCGAAGCTCATCCACATGAGCGGCACCGACTTCTACTACCGGCCCCAAATCGACCTCGCGGAGAAGCTCGCGAAGGTCGCGCCCGGGCCGACGCCGAAGAAAGTGTTCTTCTGCAACAGCGGGGCGGAAGCTCTCGAAGGCGCGATGAAACTCGCGCGGTTCCACACGGAGCGCAGCCGCGTCGTCGCGTTCTTCGGTGCGTTCCACGGCCGCACCTACGGCGCGATGTCGCTCTCCGGCTCGAAGCTCGTTCACCGCCGCGGGTTCTCGCCGCTGGTGCCGGACATTCATCACGTCAACTTCCCGCGCGAGTTCGACGGCGCCGACCGCGCATCGAAGTTCGTTGCCGAAATCGAAGACACGATCTTCAAGCGCACCGCGCCGCCGGAAGAGGTCGCGGCGATCTTCGTCGAGCCGATTCAGGGCGAGAGCGGCTACCACCCGATCGCGCCGGGGTGCCTTCCGGCCCTTCGTGCGTTGTGCGACAAGCACAACATTCTGCTGGTCGTGGACGAGGTGCAATCCGGGATGGGCCGCACCGGGAAGATGTTCGCGGTCGAGCATTTCGGCGTGGAGCCTGACATCATCTGTTCGGCGAAGGGCATCGCCAGCGGGATGCCGCTGGGGGCGATCATCGCCCGCGGGAACGTGATGGACTGGCCGCCCGGCAGCCACGCGAGCACGTTCGGGGGCAACCCGGTCGCGTGCCGCGCGGCACTGGCCAGCATCGAGCTGCTCGAACGCGAGTACATGGCCAACGCCACCGCCCGCGGCGAGCAACTCCGCGCGGGTTTGCGCGAACTGACGACAAAACACGCCGGACTGAGCGGCGTTCGCGGGCTGGGGCTGATGACCGCGGTCGATCTGCCCTCGCCGGCGGTACGCGAGAAGGTGATTCAGACGGCGTTCCGGCGCGGGTTGCTGCTCTTGGGCTGCGGCGAGACCGCGATCCGCTTCTGCCCGCCACTGTGCGTTTCCGCGAAGCAGGTGGACACCGCGCTGACCATTCTGGACGGCGTATTGAGCGCGTGAGATCGCCGCAAGCGGCGATAACCTCTGGTGCGCGGCCCGGCGGTCGCGCACAATAGGGGTATGGCGTCCTCCCACTCGCTGCCACCCGGACGAGCCATGCGCCGACTCGCACTCGCGCTCCTGTTCGCGACCGCCGCACCGGCGCGGGCCGCGTCGCCGAACCCGGACGACCTCGTCCCCACCCCCGAAGTGCAGGTGAAGTGCCGCGCGCTCGTCCGGCAGTTGGGCAGCGACGACTTCGAGGAGCGCGAGGCCGCGCAGAAGCAGCTCGCCGCGCTCGGGCGGATCGCCCGCCCGGCCCTCTTCGCCGGCGCGACCGCCAGCCCCGATCAGGAGGTCCGCTCGCGGTGCGCCCAACTGCTCCCGCGGGCCACCGAACTCGACCTCCGGGCGAAACTCGAAACGTTCCTCGCCGACACCGACGCCCGCTACGAACACGACCTCCCGGCGTGGAGGGCGTTCCGCCGCGTCGTGTGTAACGAGTGGTCGGTTGGCGGGCACACGGTCTGGTCCGACCGCGCGCGGGAGAAGGCCGCCCGGCAGGTGTTCGCCGAGATGCTCGTGTCACACGCCAACCGCCGGTTGCTCTTCGCGATCGACGGCTCGCGGCTCGAACTGACCGAGCTGGTCGTCGGCCGCAAACTCGACCTGTACGACCAGCGGTACCGGCGCGGGGACGACACGGCCCGCGAACCGACGCTCGATGAGGTGGCGACACTGCTATTCGCCGACAGTCGGGTCGGGTCGCAGTACATCCCGCGCCGCGGCGGGTCCGTCACCACGTTCCTCTTGAGCGGGTCGGGGTTCTCCGCCGCGGCCCGCGCGGGCGACGAGAAGGGGAAGGTGTACCGGGCGATCGCCGCGGCGTGGCTGGACTCGCGGAACGAGCCGCGCGAGATGTCGTCGGCCATGACGCTGGCGCTCAACCTCGACCTGCCCGATCAGGCGGTCGGCCTGGCGGCCCGCCTGTTCGCGATGCCCGGGACGACCGCGATGATCCGCGGGCGCGCCGCGGGCAACCTCGTCAACTACGGCACCAAGAAGCACATTCCGCTGCTGGAGAAGGCGCTCGCCGATCCGTTCGTGGTGGCGAGCGTGCGCGTCGGCCTGGTGGAGGGCGCGGACCCGCTGGTCTACGAGATCCAGGTGCGCGACGTCGCGCTGGCGGTTTCGATCCAGCTCGCCGGGCAGAACCCGACCGCCTACGAGTTCACCGACCGCAGCCCGGACGCTGGCTTCGACCGCTACTCCCCGCACACGCGGTTCTACTTCACCGACGACGAGGCCCGCAAGAAGGCGTTCGCGAAGTGGGCCGAGTGGCGCAAGGCCAACCCCAACGGGTGACCGCGAATCCGAACCCCCCGATTCGCCGAATGAACTCACGCCGCCGGGTTCGGTGCCCGGCGGTGACTTTGTTCCCACAGGATCGTGACCCGATGACTTCACCCCCCTCTCCGGCCGACCCGCTCCCGCCGAACATGGCGCTCATGCAGATGGTATTCGGCAAGGCGATCACGCAAGCGGTATCGGTCGTGGCGCGATACCGGCTCGCGGACCACCTGGCACGCGGACCGCGGACCGCGGCCGAACTCGCGTCCGCCGCCGGGCTGCACGCGGGGCACCTGTATCGCATCCTCCGCGCGCTGGCGAGCGTCGGGGTGCTCGCCGGGGACCAGCAGGGCCGGTTCTCGCTCACCCCGGTGGGCGAGTTCCTCCGGTCCGACGTGCCCGGCTCGATGCGGGCCATCGCGACCTACGTGTGCGACCCGTGGAGCTGGAAGCCGTGGGGCGACCTCGCCGGGTGCGCCGAGACCGGCGGGCCGGCGTTCGACCGCGTGTTCGGCGAGGGCGTGTTCGACTACCTCGGCAAGCACCCGGACGAGGCCGCGACCTTCAACGAGGGCATGACCGGGTTCTCGCAACAGGCGTCCGCGGCGGTCCTCAAGGCGTACGACTTCGCCCCGTTCGGCACGATCGTCGATGTCGGCGGCGGGCACGGCGCGCTGCTCCTGGCGATCCTGAAGGCAAACGCGACGGCCCGCGGGATCGTGTTCGACGCGCCCCGGGTGGTTGCCGGCGCGGCCGGGCCGATCCGGGCCGCGGGGCTGGCCGACCGGTGCCGCGCCGAGGGCGGCGACTTCTTCACGGCGGTCCCCGCGGGCGGCGACCTGTACGTTCTGAAGCACATCATCCACGACTGGAACGACGCGAAGGCGGCGCGGATCCTCAAGTGCGTTCGGGCCGCGATCCCCGCGACCGGGAAGCTGCTGTTGGTCGAACTCGTCGTGCCGCCCGGCTTCGGACCGGGGTTCGCCCCGATCCTCGACCTGGAGATGATGGTGCTGTGCGACGGCAAGGAGCGAACCGAGGCCGAGTACCGCGACCTGCTGGCCGGCGCCGGCTTCCGGCTGACCCGAATCGTCCCGACCGAGGGGCCGCACGGCCTGGTGGAAGCGGTCCCGGTTTGACCCCGCCCCGCGAGTGACTTACAACTTCCTTCGGGCGGCACGAGCGCCCGAAGGAGGCTTCATGCCGACAGTTCTGGTTACAGGCGGGTGCGGGTTCATCGGCTCGAACTTCGTCCGCCACCTGCTCGCCATCGACCCGCGGGTGTCGGTCGTCAACCTCGACGCGCTCACCTACGCGGGCAACCTCGCGAACCTCGCCGACCTCGCCAGCGACCGGCGATATACGTTCGTCAAGGGCGACATCACCTCCCGCGCCGACGTGCGCGCCGCGATGCAGCGCGGCGTGACGGACATCATCAACTTCGCGGCCGAAAGTCACGTCGATCGCAGCATTCTGGACAGCGGGCCGTTCGTCAAAACGAACGTCACCGGCACGCAGGTGCTGCTCGACGCAGCCCGCGAGTTCGCCGTTGCGAAATATGTCCAAGTGTCTACTGATGAGGTCTACGGCTCGCTCGGCCCCACCGGCCTCTTTACCGAGGAGACCCCGCTGCACCCGAACAGCCCGTATTCGGCGAGCAAGGCCGGCGCGGACCTGCTTGTGCAGGCGTACCAGCACACGTTCGGGCTGCCCGCGGTCATCACCCGGTGCTCGAACAACTACGGCCCCTACCAGTTCCCCGAAAAGCTGATCCCGCTGTTCCTGACGCGGCTCCTGAATAACGAAACCGTACCGGTGTACGGCGACGGCCAGCAAATCCGCGACTGGATTCACGTTCGTGACCACTGCCGCGGGATCGAAGCCGCGTGGCGCAAGGGGAAGAGTGGCGAGGTGTACAACTTCGGCGGCCGGTGCGAGATGGCCAACCTCGACCTCACGCGCCTGCTCCTGCGGCTGCTCGACCGGCCGGAATCGCTGATCGAGTACGTGAGGGACCGCCCCGGGCACGACCGCCGGTACGCGATCGACTGCGCAAAGGCCGAGCGCGAACTCGGCTGGCGCCCGCAAGTAACCTTCGACGCGGGCCTGCGCGAAACGATCGCGTGGTACCGGGCCAACGCCGCGTGGGTCGATGGGATCAAGAACAAGGACTACCTGGCGTATTACGAGAAGCAGTACGGGAAGTAGGCGAACCCCGGACGCGAGTCCGGGGGTGGCGCACCCAACAACCAACACTCAGTACCCAACACCCCCGGACTCGCGTCCGGGGTTCGCCGGAGGCCATGATGTCCATTCGCGGCGTGATTCTGGCGGGCGGCAAGGGCACCCGCATGGGCGAGCTGACGCGCGTCACCAACAAGCACCTGTTGCCGGTCGGCGCGTGGCCGATGGTGTACCACCCGCTGAAGAAGCTCACCGGGGCCGGGCTGCAAGAGGTCCTGCTCGTCTCCGGCACGGAACACATGGGCGACTTCGTGGAGTTGCTCGGTAGCGGGCGCGACCACAACTGTCGGCTCACCTACCGCGTGCAGGACGAGGCCGGCGGGATCGCCCAGGCGCTGGGGCTGGCCGAACACTTCTGCATGGGCAGCCGGTCGCTGGTGCTGCTGGGCGACAACATCTTCCGCGACCCGCTCGTTCCGCTACTGGAAAAGGCGAACTCGCGCCCAGACTGGGCGTGGATCGGACTGAAGGAGGTTCCTGACCCACAGCGGTACGGCGTCGCGGAGTTGCAGGGGGACAAGGTGGTCGGGATCGAGGAGAAACCGGACCGGCCGAAAAGCGGTATGGCGGTGGTCGGGATTTACATCTACCCGCCGGACGTGTTCGGCCTCATCAAGGCGCTCAAACCGAGTCAGCGCAACGAGTTAGAAATCACGGACGTGAACAACTACTACATCAAGCAGGGCCGGATGGGGTGCTTCAGCCTGGACGGCTACTGGACCGACGCCGGGACGCTCGACAGCCTCGACTACGCCAACGAACTGGTCCGCAAGGAGCCGCCGCGGTTCTAGGCCGCCGGCGTCGCCACGAGGGCCGCGTTCTCGGCGACGACGTGTAAGAACGCCGCCAGGATACGGCCGAGGTCGCTCCGATACATTCGCGCCCGGTCGTAGGTCACGATTTGATCGTCGAGCCGAAGAAACTGCCAGTCCTCGCCCGTGGTGACGCACCCGTAGACCCGCACAAGCGGTTGACCGTTGCGGAGGCTGAAGCGCCGCGCCGCGATCATCTGCGCGGCACACTGACCGATCCCGCCAGCGATATCCTGTTTCTTGGCTTCGACGACGAAAAACACCGGTGCGCGAATGATCGGCACCGGGTCCGAAAGGGTCAGCAGGAAGTCGCATTCGCCACTCAAGCCGACCGAACTGTCCACGTCGAACCGCTCACCGGAAAAGATGCCAACCCGGTTCCCGGATAGCTCACGAACGGCGAGGAGTATCGGTGCGATGATGAATTCGTTCCGTGCCTTCTCACTTTCCACCCGGAGTTGAGTTCCGCGGGCCAATTGGTCCACCAGCCACCCCGGGACCGGGACCGCCGTAAGTTCGGGGAACACGTCACCCGGTTGCACCCGAACACCGAAACGAGTCTCAACGGCCGGTACGTCAAAATCCGTGTAGGGCATCGCTCACCTCGGTTCAGATGAGTCCATGATGCCCCAAATACCGCTCGGCATCAAGGGCGGCCATGCACCCGGTGCCGGCGGCGCTGACCGCCTGGCGGTAGTAGTCGTCGGCCACGTCGCCGGCGGCGAACACGCCCTCCACACTCGTGTAGGTGCGGGCCAGCGTCGTCCACTTGATGTACCCGAACTCGGTCAGTTCCACCTGCCCGCCGAGGAACCCGACGTTGGGCGTGTGTCCGATGGCGACGAACAGGCCCGTCGCGCGGAGTTCTTCCTTCGCGCCCGTCTTGTTGTTCTTCACGCGCACCGCGGTCACGCCGTTCTTGTCGTCGCCCAGCACCTCGTCCACTTCGTTGTGCCACCGGATCTCGATCTTCGGGTTGGCGATCGCCCGGTCGGCCATCACCTTGCTTGCGCGGAGTGCGTCGCGCCGCACCAGGAGGTGAATCTTGCTGCCGAACTTGGTCAGGTAGCCGGCCTCTTCAACGGCGGTGTCGCCGCCGCCGACCACGACAATCGGTTGGTTCTTGAATCGCGGCAGGAACCCGTCACAGACGGCGCACGCGGAGACGCCCTTGTTTTTGAACCGGTCCTCGCTCGGCAGCCCGAGGTAATTGGCCCGCGCACCGGTCGCGACGATGACCGTGTGCGTCTGCACGGTTTTGCCGTCGTGTAGGGTCAGCGTGAACGGCTTCTTCTGGAAATCGACCTTCACCACGTCCTTCGATTCGACCCGCGTGCCGAAGTTCTTCGCCTGCTGGCGCATTAGGGCCATGAGTTCCGGGCCGTTGATGCCGTGCGTCGGCTGCGGTTCGTTCTCCGTCACCCAGTACGGGAAGTCGGGGTCGTCGGGCTTCAGCGCGGTCTTGAGGTACTGCCGCGTGTCGCCGGCGGGCCAACTGGGGAAGTTCTCGACCTCGGTCGTGAGTGCGAGTTGACCGAGCGGCATGGTGCCGTTCACGCGGTTCCGATCGTCGAACGGGTTGCCCTCGAACACGAGCGGCTTGAGCGTGGCGCGGGCCGCGTAAATGGCCGCGGTCCACGCGGCCGGGCCGGAACCGACAATCACGACGTTCTCTGGCATCTTTTGTCCTTCGTCATTAGTCATTGGTCATTGGTTGGGAGCGATTTCGACCTGTGAACGGTGTCGTCGCTTTCAACGGCCGTGCTATTCTAGATACGCATTCGGTCTTGTCCCGATCGGCGATACACTCGCGTTCCATAGGGGAACCCGCCGACCAGTGACCAATGACCGATGACCAATGACTAACGACACGATGCACGAGCGCCTGACCCACTTTCGCGAGATCCTGCGGTACGTGCCCCGGTTCCGCGACCGGGTGTTCGTCATCGCCCTCGACGGCGCGGTCGTCGAGGACGACAACTTCCCCAATTTGCTCCTCGACATCGCACTGTTGCGGAGCCTGAGCATCCGCGTGGCGCTCGTTCACGGGGCGGCCCACCAGATCAAGCGGTACGCGCAGCTCGTCAACGTGACGCCCTCCGACCTCGTCGGCACCGGGATCACCGACCGCGCGACACTCGATGTGGCCATCAGCGCCGCCAACCGCGTCACGCACGAGATCCTGGAGGGCCTGTCCGCCAACGACTTGCGCGCCGCGTGCCCCAACGCCGTCGTCGCCCACCCCGCGGGGATTCTGGGCGGCGTCGATCACCTGTTTACCGGCAAGGTCGAGCGCGTCGATGTGCAGTTACTTCAAACGCTTCTGGAACACGACATCGTGCCGGTGATTCCGCCGATCGGGATCGACGGCACCGGCGCGTCGTACCGGCTGAACTCCGACGCGGTCGCGGTGGAGGTCGCAAAATCGCTCCGCGCGGTCAAACTGGTGTACCTCAACACCGAGGGCGGGATCCGCGCCGCCGGCGATGTGGTCCGGCAGATGCCCGTGCAGGAGGCCGACGCGTTCCTGAAGAAGTACCGGGCCGAGATGGCCCCGGAGTCGCTCACCAAGCTGACGCACGCGGTGCGAGCCGCGAAGGAGGGCGTCGAGCGGATTCACATCATCGACGGCCGCGAACAGGAAGGACTACTCGGCGAGGTGTTCTCGAACGAGGGCATCGGCACCCTGATCCACGCGAACGAATATCAGGCGATCCGCGCGGCCCAGAAAAAGGACGTGCGCGCGGTGTACAGCCTCGTTCAACAGGGCGCCGAGAAGGACGAGTTGGTAAAGCGGACCCGGGCCGAACTGGAGAAATCGATCGGCGACTATTTCGTGTTCGAGGTGGACCGCAACCCGGTGGCGTGCGCAGCGCTGCACATGTACGCCGAACAGAACATGGCCGAACTGGCGAGCGTGTTCGTCGATGACCGCTACGTGAACCAGGGGATCGGGGCGAAGCTCATCAACTACGCGGAGAGCGTGGCCCGCGCCCGCGGGATCGCGAAGCTGTTCTGCCTCTCGACGCAGGCGATCAACTACTTCATCCAGCGCGGCTACGCGCCCGGTACGCCCGACGACTTGCCCCCGGGGCGCCGCGAGAAGTGGCTGCAAAGTGGCCGCAAATCGCAGGTGCTCGTCAAGGCACTGACGTAGATGATTGGCGAACCCCGGCCTTGCGGCCGGGGTTGGCGCACCCAGTCGTCCGCACCCAGTCGTCCACACCCCCGGCCTTGCGGCCGGGGTTCGCCAGGAACTCGTGCTGGCAATCTGTAACACCTGTGCCGCCGCGCCGCGTAATCCTCACATTCCTTACCGCGGTTCCCTTCCTTTCGCCAATCGCGGGCGGTCGATACCCGCGGCATGGCAACGTTCTACCTGCTTCCGCCGCGGGCCTGCCTGGAACAGGCGGTCGGCGAGCTGCTCGGCAAGCTCCTGCCCGGTCTGCCGCTACCGGCCGATGCGTGGGACGGCATCTCGCGGCACCTCGCGGCGGTGACCGGATGGCCCGACGACGTGTTTCTCGTTCCGCGGGACGAATTGCCCGACGGCGACCCCGGCGCGGCGCTCGCCGAGGGCTACGGCGCCGAACCGGGCGACCGCGTCGTGGAGGTGAGTCTGGCGCGGCCGCCGCGGGTGTGGTCGGTTCCGGCTGACGTTTCCGGTGCCGTCGCGGCGCGATAAGATACTCCTACCACGGTTTCGCTTCTCCCGACCGTGAGCCGCCCGCACCCACGCCGGCGGTCCCACGGACCCCAGAAAGCCCCATGACAGACCCTCTCGATACGAACGACGAATGGGCCGACCTCGCCCGCGAATTCAAGCTCGATAAGCCGCCCGCGGCGCCGGCCGATATGGTCGAGCGCATCGTCGAGGAAGAGGCCGTCGAACCGCACCTCGGCACGGACGCGCGCGTCGAGGAGACCGCGATCGCCGAGGGCGAAACGGAGGCCGAGGCCGCAGAGGACGAGTTCGAGGACGCGGAGGACGCCCCCGCCGGCGAGGCGGGCGCCGATGGCGAGCAGCCCGGCACCGGGCGCAAGCGCCGGCGGCGCCGGCGGCGCCGGCGCAAGGGGGCGCCCACGGAGGGCGCTGCGGCCGAGGGCGCGGACGCCGAGAGCGCACCGGAAGCCGAAGGGGACGAGGAACCGACCGCGGAGCCGGTCGCGGATGTCGCCGACTTCGACGCCACCGAGGACGAGGACACGGACGGCGAACCGGTGCCGCTGGCCGCCGACGAGGACACCGCCAGCGACGTGCTCCGCGAACTCATCGCGACGTGGAACGTGCCGTCGTGGGGCGAGATCGTGGACGGACTGTACCGACCGAATTAGCCAGGAGGCAGGAGACAGGAGTCAGGGCGCAGGAGGCAGGGCAGGGAGCAGCAATTCTGGCTCTTGTCCCCTGTTTCTTGTCTCCGGATTCCTGCCCCCTGCCTCCTGATCACTTAGGTGTAATCATGGCGGACGCGATCATCGACGTGGTGGGCGTGGACGAGCTCCCGCTCATCGTCGATATGTACAACCAGATTTTCCGCCCGACGAAGACGATCGAGTCGTTCCGCCGCCGCTACCTGGGGCGGTACAACGTGCTCCAGCTCGTCGCGCGGGTGAAGGACAAGCCGGCCGGGTTCTTCCTCGGCTTCGAGCTGAAACCCGACACGTTCTTCGCGTGGTTCTACGGCGTGCTGCCGGAGGCCCGGCGCATGGGCATCGGCTCGCAGCTCATGGAAGCGGCCCAGAGCTGGGCGACCCAACATAATTACGAAACGATTAGGCTGGAGTGCCACAACACCCACCGCCCGATGCTGCACCTGGCGATCGAGTTGGGCTACGACATCGTCGGCATCCACTGGGACGCCGATCGCGGCGACAACCTCATCATGTTCGAGAAGAACCTGACCAACGGCCGCTGAGACCCGTCTAAAAGGCGTGCTGGACGCCGAACCAGAACTGGACCGGCGCGCCGCCGGTGAGGGACTTGCCCACGTCGAACCGCAGCGTCGCGCGCTCGATGAAGCTGAAGATCGCCACGTCCACGCGCAGCCCCAGGCCCACCGCGTGCGCGACGTTCCCGCCGACCCGCCGGCCGTTGGCGTATACCGCGCCCACGTCGTAGAAGGTGGCCAGCCACACGTTCCGCGCGCCGACGCAGTGGTCCAGGCAGTCCCACGTCACCTGTCGGGCCAGCGGCCAGCGGAGTTCGGCGTTCGCCACCCACAGCGCGCTGCCCTGGCGCTCCGCGAGGTCAAACCCGCGGAACAAGGTGCCGCCGCCCAGCGCGAAGAACTGCCCGTGATCGGGCGTCGCGAACTGTCCGACCCCGCGAACCGCCAGCCGCGCGACCCGGAACGGCCCGCTCCACTCCGGCATCGGGTGAACGGCGGCCAGTTCGAGCCGGCCCTGGAACATCGACCGGGAGCGCTCGAACTCGGCCTGCCCGCCGGCGACCATCGCGTCGGCCCACACGCCGCACTCGGGGTCCCAGTACGGCGTGTACAGGTTCAGCCGCACGTGCCAGCCCGCCATCCACAGCCGGTCGAATCGGTTACCGCCGCGCGTGCGGCTAAAGGGTAGAAAGTTGTCCTGGTAGGTCGCGAAGAACTCGTCGTAGAGCATCGGCGGCAGGTACAGGCTCGAACTCTCCTTGTGGATCGTGCGTGCGTAGATCGACCCGCGTTGCGCGCCGCTCTGGCCGGAGAGTCCGCCCCACGGCCCGCCGATGCGCTGTTCCCAGTTCGCACCGAACTCGCGGTGCGGGGCGAACAGCTTCGCGTCGGCGCCCACCACGGCGTCGCGGTAGTCGGAGCGGATCGCGGTGTAGGCACCGAAGTTGTACCGCTCGGTGCGGTAACCACCGGCGCGCAGGCCCAGCATGGTCGAACGCGTGTACCACGGGTCCTGCGCCGCCGGCCCCCACACCCACGGCCCGGCCACGAAGTTCCACCGGTCGTAGTCGCAGGTGAGGTTCGTCTCGTCGAGCATCGTGTAGAGCGGTGTGAGCCGGGCCTTCGGCGCACTCTTCCACGCATTGTTGCCGGGGTTCGCGTCGAGCAACACGCCGTCGGGATCGACCGCGATCTGTTCCGGCTCGAACGGCAGTTCCACATCGACACGCCACCGGTTCTCGCCGATCGGCGTGACGCGGGCGTTGAACTCCTCGAACTTCGTCGGTTCGCTGAAGGGGCCGACCGGGACGCGGATCGTCTCGTCGCCGCGTGCGAACGCCAGCACCGTCGGCTCGGTGAACTCGCGGCTCTGCTTCACGACCGTGGACGTCCGGTAGCGCGGGGCCATTCGCGGCCCCTCGGCGCGCTCCACCGTCGCTTTTTCAACGGACCAGTCGGTTAGCCCCTTGCCGAACACCCAGCGGTCGAAGAACTCGCCCCAGTCGCGCCCCGTGTAGGCTTCCAGTTCCGCGCGGAACTGCTCGGCGGTCAGAATGCGCCACGAGTACTTCTTCACGACGCCGGCGATGAAGTCGAGGAACGCGGCTTCGCCGAGCCGGTCCTCGATCATCCCGAACACCTTCGACCCGCGGTCGTAGGCGCCGGTAAAGAGGCCGAACAGGTGCTTGTACTGCGGCAGCTCCTGCGCCGCGGGGGTCATCTCGTTGTTGCGGATCGCGTGGTACATCGCCCCATAGCGGTAGTTCTCGCGCTGGATGTTCGGCAGCCACTCCAGCCCCCGGGGCCACGCGAGGAAGGCGTTGTTGCGGCCGTTCTTCTGGTCGATGAACCGGTGCGTGAAGTACGCCGCAGCGCCCTCGTCCATGAACGGCTCGGCGTACCCGTTGGTGCCGACCATGTTGTACCACCACTGGTGGCACGTCTCGTGGCTCACGAGGTACTCGACGTACCCGCGGGCCAGGTGCGGCATCCCGAAGACGCGCTCGTCGATCATGACGAGCCCGGCGCACTCGTTGCCGTTCCACCCGAAGTACGACTCCGCGACGGTGAACTGCGAATACGGGTACGCGCCGAACCACTTCGAGTAGACGGGGATCGCCTCGCCGACGATCTTGAGGATTTCCGTCGCGTAGAACTCGTGTTCGGGGAACGCCAGCACCTTCAGCGCGACCTCGCGCCCGTCGGGGAGCTTCGTGGTTCCGGTAAACTCGCGGTAGCGGGCCGACGACAGCACCGCGAAGTCGCGCCCAACGAACGGCTCGCACTCGACGCGCTTCTTACCGTCGCCCAGTTTGGTTTCGCCCTTGATGACCGCCGAACACGCGACCTTCTCGTCTTCGGGCACGGTGATCGTCGCGCGGAACACGCCGGCCTCGTTGTACCACGGCTGGTGCCACGGCACGAACGGCATCGGGTGCCAGCCGTGGTCGTTGCACACCGCCAGAAGCGGGATCGCGTTCGTGAGGTACGTGACGCCCTCGTAGTGCCCCCACCGGCCCTGCTTGTTCGGGAGCCGGATCTCGCACACGAGTTCGACGGTGAGCGTCTGCCCCGGTTGGAGCGGAGCCGGAAGCTCGAACCGCAGCGCGGTGGTGTTCTTCTCCTCGTAGCTCCACTTCAGCGCGACCGGCGGGCCGTCCGGTTGGAGGAGCTGCGCGGTCTTGATGTCGCCCATGCGGCCGTCGCGGTCGATGCCGAGCGACGGCTGAAGGCGGAGCAGTTCGAGCGTCTTGGCAAAGAGCAGCGCCTCGCCGGCGGGTACCTTGAAGTGGGGGTAGAAGTTGAACGCGAGTTCGCTCGTTGCGGTTCGGGTGGTGTTGGTCCAGGTGACGCGCTCGCGAACCGTGGCAACGTGCGCCGTTTGGTCGAACGCGATGTCCAGATCGTATCGCGGAAGCCCGGGCGAAACGGTCACTTCGTCCGCGCGCGAGGCGGGCGCCAGCGCCAGTACGACCGCGCATACCGCGGCGAGCCGGAGCGAATTCCGCTTGAGCTTTTCCAGTAATTTCCCCACGAACCGCAGATAGCGTCGCGGGCTTGCGGGCACCAGATCAGTTCAGTTCGCGTTCTTGCGGCGGTTCTCGCGCCGCTGACAGGGGAGTTGACTCACCTCGCGCATCCCCTCGGGAAGTTCGACCTCGTCGGGCACGAGTACCGGCAGCCCTTGCTTGATCGGGAACCGCGCGGAACACCCGGAGCAAACAAGCCGCTGCTCGTCGCGCGCGAGTGTGGCCTGGCGCTCGGGGTCGATGGGGCAGCGAAGTTGTGCGAGGAAGGTGTCGTCCACGGTGCTGGAGCCTCGGCGAGTTTGGCGAGCCGGGAGCGTAAGCGACCGGAGGAAATGATAGGAGGTGAAACGCAAAAAGCCCCGGCGGATCGCTCCGCCGAGGCCTTCTGTGTATCTCTGCAAGTCGGTAGCGTTGGCCTGATGAGTTGGTGACACGTAGACTTCGCGCTGCTCAAGGCGCGTCGTCTGTTTTGTTAATAATCCTTAGAAAGGAGGTGATCCAACCGCAGGTTCCCCTACGGTTACCTTGTTACGACTTAGTCCCAATCAGGAAGTCTGGCGTCGGCCGCGGTAAAGCGGACTTCGGCCATCCCTCCCTTTCGTGGCTTGACGGGCGGTGTGTACAAGGCTCAGGAACACATTCACCGCGGTGTTGCTGACCCGCGATTACTAGCGATTCCGGCTTCACGCAGGCGAGTTGCAGCCTGCGATCTGAACTGGGGCGTGTTTTTGGCGATTGGCTTCTCTTCGCAGAGTCGCTTCGCTTTGTGCACGCCATTGTAGCACGTGTGCAGCCCCGAACATAAAGGCCATGAGGACTTGACGTCATCCCCGCCTTCCTCCGGTTT
>CAZBXY010000092.1:0-24939 GCA_964495365.1 uncultured Frigoriglobus sp.
TGTAGAGGCCGCCCGGGGTGAGGAAGAGCTTCCGCTCCTCCTCGGTCGTCTTCTTGACCGGCATCGCGTCGCCGTTGTGCGCCTCCGTCGCGTTCGAGAACGCGATGCGGAACCGCTCCGACCCGACTCGGATGTTGTTGACCGTCACCTGGACCTTCTTGCCGGCCAGGTTCTCGGGGAGGGTGGCCACGAACAGGGACGTTTTGTCCTTGGCGTCGCCCGCCTGCGGCTCGGGCTTGAACGTCACCGGGACGGCCTCCGCCGAGCCCTCGGGCGTGACGAACGCGGCTAGGTTCTGGGCGTCCACCTCCTGGACCCGCGTCTCCTCCTTGCCGAGCATGTAGAGGCGGACCTTCCGCCCCGGCTCGAACACGGCCTCGGCGTGGTAGCTGTCCTTGCCCAAGGAGACCATGATTCCGCCGTGCGAACCGGGCTTGTGCCCGTGGTCCTCCTCCTTCGGGCCGGTGCCGGACTTGGCCTCGCCGCCCTGGGGGGCCGGGGGCTTCTCGGCCGGGGCGGGGGCGTCGTTGTTGCACCCTACGATCACGACGGTCGCGGCAGCGATAGCGAGACCGCCGAACAGAACAGCCTTACGCAGCATGGAATCCTCCTGTGCTGGCGCGTCGCGGGCAATCGCACCCGGGACCGCCGGCATGGTAGACACTTGAAACGGAATGGTCCTCTCACCGCCGCCGACCCCCGGCCGGCAGCGCGGTCTCTAGTGCGCCTTCTCGTTGGCGAACGTGATCCGGAATCGCTCCGTGCCGATCTGGATGTTGTTGATGGTCACCTGAACCTTCTTTCCGTGGAGTTCGTGCGGGAACTTGCCCACGAATACCGTCGTCTTCCCGTCGGCGTCCCCCTTCTGGCGATCGGCGGTGAGTTTCACTTGCACCGCGTTCGTCGAACCGGCCGGGGTCACGTGTGCGACGAGTTCCTGGACCTCGACCTCCTGCGGCTTGGATTCGTCCTTGCCGAGCATGTACAGTCGGATCGCCCCGTCCCTCTCGAAGACGGCCTCCGCGTGGTAGCTGTCCTTGCCCAGTGAGACGATGGTCCCGCCGTGCGCGCCGGGCTTGTGGGCGTGGTCGTCCTTCTTTCCGTCGCCGGCCTTGTGATCCCCGTGGTCGTCCTTCTTGCCGTCACCGGGCTTGTGATCGCCGTGGCCGTCCTTCTTCCCGTCGCCGGGCGGCGGGGCAGACGTAGGCTGCGTCTTGTTGCACCCGACGAGGGCGAAGGCCACGAGGGCGGCCCCGAGGCTACCGAGGACGATGAGCTTGCGGACCATGAGAGGCTCCTGTTGACGGGTTCCGCGTGTGCGCACCCGGACCCGCTGGGTTGAAACCGGAACGCGCCTCACCCCGTCCGGCGTCGGCCGCGACGGCAGTGGGGAAACGGATAACGGATGTGGCCGGGGTCAGGCCGGAACGGCCGACGAAGTCACGACGGAACACGTCACGCCGCGTGGGCAGTGGGACGCGACCGCGGGGGGAGGGTTAGCAGCGGATGTTGTGGTGTGCGTAGAGGAGATCGGCGGTCGTCAGCGAGTGGTGGGACGGGCATTGTCGGCAGTCACGGCCTTCGACGCAGAGCGCGACTGTCTCGGCGATCGTCGAGGGGACGAACTGTGCGATGGGGTCGAGCGTGAGCGCGCGCAGAAAGGTCGAGACACCGGTCTGGGCGGCGTCGGCCGGCGTCGCCTGTGGCTCGCCGGACCCGTCCTTGCAAGGGCACTTGTCCGTCGGGTGACCGGGCTTCGAGGGGTCCGACTTCGCGGGGGCGGGTTTGTGGCCGTGGTCCGACTTCGCCGGTGGGTGCTGATGCGAGCAGCACGAGTGGGAAGCCCGCTCCGCGGTTCCTTCAGACTGCGAAGAAGCCGAAGTTGTACACGCCGAGGAGGACTTCGCCAGCAACTTCCCGGCCGAGCAGCAGCAGAGCAGAGGCCCTACCGCTACGGCGAGAATCAGTTGGTAGGTGAGCACCCGGCGCAACATCTTGGCTCAGACTCCCTCTGGGACAATGCGTCCCCCGCGAGACCCGTATTGTATTATCGGCCGGGTCAAGGATCAAGTCCACCTCAAATTCGGCCCATTCCTTACGGAGGCCGAGCGCCGACAACCAATCCGCACCGTCCGGCCGCAAGAATCGGCCGTTCGCCCCATTCCGGCATCCCTGCGCATTCGCGCCAGATGCACTCAAGGGCACCAACCCTCCCAACCGATTGTCGTTGCAACGGAAGTGCTGGCGGGCGCGAACCGAAATCGGCATCTCAATGGATGGTCTCTTATGCGCACGTTCACCAGCCTTCGGGCTTTCGCCCTCGGCGCTACGCTCTCCGGGGCCGGCGGCCTGGGGTGCCAGACGCCCAACCCGTCACCGCCTACGCCCCCATTCGCGGGACCACCCCCCCGCGGGGATGAACGCCACGGGCGCGACCCCGATGAGCGCGACCGTCGTGACGGCGTCGGCGGCGCAACCCGCTCCGGTCTCGGCCGCGATCCCGGCCGACATCTCACTCACGCTGGAGGGGCTGGAGCAACTCGCCCTCGCCCACAACCCGACCCTGGTGCAGGCCGGGGCGAACGTCGAGGACGCCCGCGGCCGTGAGCTCCAGTCGGGTCTCTACCCCAACCCGACCGTCGGCTACACCGGCGAGCAGATCGGCCTGCGGGGAGACGCCGCGCCCGGCGAGCATCAGGGCATGTTCATCGACCAGACCATCGTGACGGCGGGGAAGCTGCGCCTCAACCGGGCGAAGTTCGGCCAGGAAGTGACCCAGATGGAGTGGCAGGCCGCCGCCCAGCAGTACCGCGTCGTCAACGGCGTCCGCGTCCGGTACTACCAACTGCTCGCGATGCAGAAGCTCGTCGCCGTCCGGACGGAGTTGCTCAAACTCGCCGAGGACGTCGTCACGACCGTCGAGGAGTTGGTCAACGTCGGCCAAGCCAACAAGCCGGACCTGCTCCAGGCGCGGGTCGAGGCGCGACAGGCGAAGGTCGCCCTTCAGAACGCGAAGGCGCTGTACGACGCGGCGCGGCAGCAGCTCGCGGCGTTCGTCGGCGTCCAACAACTCCCGGACGGCGCGCTCCCGGGCGACCTCGAAGCCGGCGAGCCGCTGCCGGACTACCAGGTGACCCTCGCCCACCTGTTGGAGGCCAGCCCGGAACTCTGGATCGCCCGGACCGACGTGGCTCGCAACCAGATCGCGCTCAAGCGGGAGCAGGTCGAACCGATCCCCAACGTCCAACTCCGGGCCGCCACCGGGTACAACTTCGAGAGCAAGACGGTGACTACGACGGTCAACGCCGGGGTGCGATTGCCGGTGTTCGACAAGAACCAGGGGAACATCCGCTCCGTGACGGCACAGCTCGCCAAGGCGCAGGCGGAGGTGGGGCGGACGGAGCTGTCGCTCCAGCGGCGGCTGTCGCGGGCATACGCCCGCTACCAGACGGCCCTGGCCGTGGTCGAGACGTACCGCAAGGACAACCTGCCGGATTCCCGCGAGGCGTACCTCCTGTACAAGGAGAGTTTCGAGAAACGCCGGGCCGCGTACCCGCAGGTGCTGATCGCCCAGCGCAACTACTTCCAGATCGCCACCGAGTACGTCGAGGCGCTGGAGAAGCTCCGCCGGGCCGAGGTCGAACTCCGGGGCCTGCTCCTGGTGGACGGGACGGACGAGCCGCCGGGGCCGCAGGATGGCGGGCGGTTTCAGCGGCGGGAAGGCGAGGGCGGCGGCAACGGCCTGCCCGACCCGATCCCGCCTTCCGGCCGGCCGCTCGACGACCGCGTCGGCAACCAGCCCACCAGCGGCGAGTAACTTGACCTAATCGACCAACGGGCCGGCACGCCAAGGAGCGTGCCGGCGTTGTCGTGCGGTCAGTGCTTGTGGTCATCCTTCGGGTCTTTCTTCTCGTCCTTCTTCGGCATCTCGTGCCCGCCGTGCATCCCCGGCATCTCGCCCGGCCCCGCGCCGGGCGTGCTGGCCCCCGGCTCGACCTCGCCCTTGCCCGTCACGACCTTGTCGTACAGGTCGGGGGGCAGCACGCGGATCACCGTCATTAGCCCCTCCACGCCGGTGAACCAACTCCGCCGCATGCCGCGCGTCTCCGGCTTGTTGAACTTCTTGACATGCTCGGGCGGGTGCATGCCCATCATGTCCATCATGTCCTGCGGGTAGCCCGGCACTTTGTAGCCGGGATCTTTCGCACGACCCCCCATGCCGGGACCATTGCGGACGCCCCGCTCGTCGCCGGTCTGCTCGCCCGTCCCCCGGCCGCTCGTCGTCGGCCCCAACTCGCCCAGCGGGGACGACCCGCGGCCCAGCGAGAGCATGCCCATGCTGTTGGCCATGTCCCGCGACCCCGGCGTCTTCATCATGTGCTGGGCCGGCGGCCCGACCATCGAACTCATGTGGTTCATCATGTGGTGGAACATGTGGCAGTGGATCATCCAGTCGCCGGGGTTGTTCGCGATGAACTCCACGTCCCGCGCCTGGGCCACGCCCACCAGTACGTTGTTGCTGGGAATCCACGCGGTCTCCGGAATGCGGCCCGCCTCCGTGCCGGTGATCCAGAACGTGTGCCCGTGCATGTGCATCGGGTGGTGGTCCATGGCGCTCATGTTCACGAACCGAACGCGCACCCGGCTGCCGAGCTTCACCACCAGAGGCGTCGTGTACGGGGCCGACCGGCCGTTGATCGTGAAGAAGTTGAACTCCATCGACATCGTGTTGGGGATGGTGTTCTGCGGGAGAATCGCCCACTCCTGGATCAAGAGGCCGAAGTCGTGATCCACCACCGGCTGGTAGGGGGCCTTCGGGTGGATGATGAACAGCCCGGCCATGCCGATGCCTTCTTGCATGGGGCCGTGCGAGTGGTAGAAGAACGTCCCGTTCTGGTGCAGAGTGAACTCGTAGACGAACGTCTTGCCCGGCTTGATCGGCTCCTGGGTCAGCCCGTGGACTCCGTCCATCGCGATGGGCACATCGAGGCCGTGCCAGTGGATCGAGGTGGACTCCGGCAACTCGTTGTGGACGACGATGCGGACCCGGTCGCCCTCGACGGCCTCGATGGTCGGGCCGGGCATGGAGTCGTTGAACCCCCACACGTCGAACCACATGTCCGGCAGGAACTCACGGCGGGTGTGCTTGCAGTGGAGGTGGAACTCCTTCACCCCGCCCTTCATCTCCCAGAACAGCTTCGTCAGGTCGGGCGTTTCGACCGGAACAGGCTTCTCGCCGGCGGCGCGCCGACCGGGGACGAGCTTGCCGCGGTCGGTCGGGCTGCCCACCGGGCCTCCGGCTCCGGGGCGGTCACGGGGGTAGTCCGTGTCGGACTTCGGTGCGCCCTTCGGCTGCGACGGGTCGTCCGCTCCTCGAAGGGGTTGTGTCGTTCCGGAGGCCAGCGCGCCCGCCGCGGCCAGGGTACCGCCGCGCAGGAAGGCCCTGCGGGTGCTTTCTTCGTCCATCACGTTCACCTTGCGAAAAAGAAGAAGTGACTCGGAAAGCCCGCCAGCCTCCAGAAGCGATTGTCCCCCGTTTGGGTGACAAAGCCAGACTTTGTCACCCAAACGGGGGGTGTGGAGGAGGCGAGGTCTTGCCGGTTAGTCCGAAAATGCGATCTGTGACGTTTCCGCGCGCCGGACCCCGGCCTGGTGCCGGTGTGTTTGTCGTTTACCACCACTTCAGATCAAATCCCGCGAGCTACTGCCGTGGGGCCTGTTACTGCTTGACCTTGACATGGAAGCCGGCCTTGTTGAGCGCCTTGACCAGCTCGGCCGCGTCGAACTCGCCGGTGACCTCGGCGGTGGTGACCTTCGCCTTGGCGTTGTCGTCGGCGATGCCCTTCACGTCCTTGATCGCCTCCCGGAACGAGTCCACGCAGCCCTGACAGGAGTTGTGGAACCCGGTTACGGTGAGCGACTTGACCTTGCCGGCCTTTACCCCGCTGTCGTCCTTGAACGCGAACTCCTTGCTCCCGCCCGTGTCCCCGTGGAAGCCCGCCTCGGCCAGGGCGTCGAGCGCCCGCTGCGCCGCCTTGGCGTCCGCGGCGGTGAACCGCGCCGTCGTGGCCTTCTGATCGACCGTGACGCCGGTGACCCCCTCGACCTTCCCGAGGATCTTGGCCACCTCCTTGGCGCACCCGCCGCAGCACATGTGGACGTTCTTCAACTCGACCTTGGTCTCCGCCGCCCTGGCGGGGGCGGCCCAGACCAGCGCGCCCACCGCGGCAGTCAACATGGCGAACTTCGTCATCGTTCTCGTCTCCCCAGTGTGGATCGGTTTGCGCGGGGACCGCGACCCACCCGCCATTGGGCCGACGTGACCATCCCGCGCCGCCTCCCTTTATATCAAGCGGCACAGGTGCGGGCTATCCCGACTGGAGTCCGGCGGTTACTGAGGGTTGCAGAAGTGGCTCGGGCGGTCGCTCGCTCTTCGGCCGGTCTCCTTCGCCCAAAACAAAACGGGGCCGGGTGACATCACTCGCCCGGCTCCCGTCCGACGCCTGCTGGCCCCGACCGGGTCGGAAGCTGTCGCGCCACCCTATCAGTGATTGTGCCCGACGTGCCCGTCGCTACCCTGGTAGCCCGCGCCCCCGGTGGACTCGCAGCCCGTCACTCCGCCGAGGACGGCGGCGCACACCAAGGCCAACACCACCAGTCGAACCACCCACTTCCGTGCGGACATGAGCTATCCCCCGTTCAAAAAGTTCCCCGCAAGACACCCCCCGCGGTGCCTCACGACTCCCACGCCCGCCAGCGTCGGAGTTCGGTAGCCGACAGGCGTGGGAAATGCAACCCCACTTTTTGGGGCGGGCAGGGGCGGGCAAAACTATCTATCTTGTCCATTCCAGCAATCGCACCGCTTACACCGCATTTCTCCTACAGCTCCCCTGATCGCCCCTCCGATAAACCTCGGCAGATTCCATCCCCGCCATCGCCCGCACCGCCAGCCTACCCGGGTTTTCTGGCAACAAATGTGCCGACAAACGTCTATCTCGCTCGAACACACAAATGTCCCCGGGCTGTTCACCGTCGCTGTGCGAGCAGTCGATCGTTTCGGCCGGCGCGAACAGTCGGGTCACCGACCCGCCACTTCCGAGCGCGTGACGCGCCAGACCACGCCGCTGCCGGGGAACGGGCGCGGGGCCGGGCCAGTGGCCGTCGAGAGAACCGCCACAGAGCCGACATCGACGACGTAGAGCGCCTTGCCGTCCGGCGAGAACCGCACGTCCACCGGCCGGCGCGGGCCGGCCGTCGTGACGTACTCCATCCCCTTCGGACCCAGGAACTCTTTCTTGGCCTTGAAGAAGGGCTCGACCTTGCCGGTCGCCGGGTCGATCCGGACCACCTCGAAGCCCGACCGCTCCGCGTGCATCCCGGTGATCGGGTTCATGTCCCCTGACAGTGCCAGGAATAGGTGCCCCGGGAAGCCGAAATCCGTGCCGCGCCCGAAGTCGATCTTGGCCGCCCCGACGTGGTGGGTGAGGGTCGCGAACGGCTTCTCGACCGGAGGGTGATCGCGCATCAGGAACTTCGGGGCCGGACCCTTCTCCGGCTGGAAGCGGGAATCCGTCACGGGGATGCCCCCCGCGTAGTCGGGGAACCCGTACCAGGCGTCCTTCTTGACCACCCACAGGAGGTCGGGGGCGTGCGCGATCGGGCGGCTGCCCCGCTCGTCGTAGCCGTTGTCCGAGGCGTAGAGCTTGCCGTCCGGCCCCCACATCACTCCGAACGGGTTGCGCAGCCCCCAGGCGTAGACCTCCAGGTCCGAGCCGTCCGGGTTCATCCGCAGGATTGTGCCGCTGGCCTTGATCGTGCCGCGCACGGCCCCGTCGTCCGGCGGCGTTTTGCCGAAGGGCTGGAAGGCGTAGGACTTCACGGGCATTGACATTTCATGGCCTTTGGTCATGCCCTCCATTCCCTTCATGCCGTCCATGCCCTTCGCCGGCTCCTTACCCTTTTCGGCTTCCTTACCTTTCGGGTCGTGTCCGTCGTGCTCCTTGCCCTTCACCGGTTCCTTCCCCTTCTCGGCGTCCTTGCCCTTCGCCGGCTCCTTCGCCTTGTCGTGCCCTTCGTGTTCCTTGCCTTTCTCCTGCCCCTTGGTCTTCATGTCCTTCATGCCCTCCATGCCGTCCATTCCCTTCATCGGCTGCGAGTGTCCCTTGCCGGACAGCAATGCCAGGACGTCTGGGGTCTCAAACGGTTGGGGGTGCAGGCGGATGTCCTTGGCGGGCACGTCGCTGACATCGGGGTACTTGGCGAGCCAGCCCATCTTGAAACTGTCCAGGCCGACGACGCCGGAGTTGGTCGCCGTCCCCTGACCGAAGTAAATCTTCCCGTCCGGCCCGACCGCGAGTTGGTTGTTGTGATGGTCGCCCAGGCTCGGCAGCCCGGTCACGAGGTCGCGCACCGCGCCGTTCTCCAGTACCGAGATTTTCCCGCGGTGGGAGATGTAGAGCCGCTTGTCGTGCCACAACAGGTCGGTGACCGGACCGTTTAGGTTGTCGGCGACCGTCTCCGCGCTTCGCTGGGCCGGGAACCGGAGGACGCGGGCGCGGGCCACGTCATCCCCGTAAACGAACCCGCCCTCGGCGACGTACATGGTGCCCGTGTCGTCGAACTCGACGCTGGTCGGGTAGGTGAGGTCGGCGAGGACGACCTCGACGTGATACCCCGGCGGCACCTGCGCCGCGCCGGCGTCCGGCCGCGGGATCGCCGGCAGGCTCTCGGGCGCTCGTCCTCTCGCCGGCTCTTCCGGCGCTTTCACTTTCTCTTTTTCGTGGTTGTGCGGCTGCCCTGCGCCGAGGAGAGTCAGCGACGCGGCGGCCGTGGCGAGGAAGAGCACTCCGGAGATGACCCAGTGGCGTCTACGCATGGCGGAACTCCGTTGGCGGACCGATGAGCGGGAGAAGCGAAAGGCTTTACGTTCAACGCGGCTTGGGAACTGGCCGCGACGGACCGAGCCGGTCCGCTGCGGCCGGGACCGAGGTCGCTACTTCTTCTTCGTGTCGGCCTCGACCTTGGTGACGACGTGCTTGCCGCCCTCCTCCTTCGTGGTGACCGCGACGTGGGTGTGCGGCTTGATGTCTTCGAGCTTGGCGTCCTTGCCGTCGATGGTGACCTTCGCCTCCTTGGGCACCGGGTGGGTGACCTCCTTTTTGTCGTCGCCGGCCATCGTCAGTTTGCCGTCGGTGACCTTGACCACATGCCCGTGGTGGGTGTGGTCCTTCTTGTCGTCCGCCCGCGTGGTGGGCCCCCAGCCCAGGAAGGCCAGGGCCGCGGCCAGCAGGCACGCGGTGGTGATGCGATTCGTCATGACGTTCGTTCCTCGGGGAAGTAGTGAGCGACCGATCCGACGATCGATGCCGGCGGCCGCCCGCGACCGGCACCGATGATTCGCAAACCCGCCAGCCCGCACGGGGTCAGTGCCCCTTGTGGGGTGCGTCCTTCGGGGCTGGTGCGGCGGGTCCGACCGGATCGACCTCTCCCGCCTTCGGCGTCGGCTCCGGGTGCTGGTGACTGCCTCGCACCTCCGGGGCCAGGATGGCGGGATCGACCCCGGCCCCGCCGCGGTAGACGATCCGCCCGCCGAGGTACGCCCCGGCGGCGAGCAACATGGTGGCCAGGAGACCGGCGGCCCGTGCCTGCGCGCCGGGGAACTCGGTGCCGCGCCGGGCGAAGAAGACCGCGGCGAACAGAACGAGCGTGGCGGCGTTCAGCCCCAGGTGCCAGTACATCAGGGTGTGCGCCTCCCTGGTGTGGGCCCGAACGGTGAAGAACGCCACCGCCCCGGTAACGGCGGCTGCGACTCCGGTGACCACGCCCGCGGCCATTAACCCGGTTGCGACCCTCATGAGGTCCGCCCGCCCGCGCCACCAGGCGTACAGATCGAGGGCGACCGCCCCGAACAGGAACGCGATCGGGAAGTGGACCGTAGCCGGGTGCGCCTCCCACGGCGGGAACGGCCCGACTGGGGTAACGGCTTCGGCGTTAGCCCATAGCTGCATCGGAGCCTCCCGAGCGTAAGCCTCGGATGGGACTCGAAACCGCGGTTCTCGGCCCGTTTGCCTCGGGTATTTACACGGGGGAAACTAAAGGTTCGCGAAGGGCGCGATTTGATTTCGGTCGCCCGTCAGGCCACCCCGGCCATCTTGCGGCACTCCTCGGCGCATTTCCGGCACTCCTCGGCGCACTTCTTACAGTGGTCAGGCTTGTGCTTGGCGCATTCGGTGCCGCAGGCGTCACAGACTTCTGCGCACACGCGGCAGATGTCCGCCACGAAATGGGAGCCGCGGCTCATGAACCCGGCCGCCAGCCAGCAGACGGCCGCGCAATCCTTGTCCAGACGGATGCACTCGGCCATCATCTTCACGTCGGGTTCATCGAGACAGGCGTCGGCGCAGTGCTCGCACTCTTCTGCACAGCGGACACAGGCTTCGATACACGGCTGGTGTTCACGGTGTGCCATGAGGGCACCTCCAAGAACGGGGTGGAATGGAACCGTGCCCGCCAGCCGGTTGAGTGAAGATCCGCAAATCCGGTGCCGCGGTGCGAACCACTGGTGCTACTCGGTCCCGGTGGGTTGCTCGGTGGCGAGGTACTCCACCGCGGGCCACCGGCGGTGAACACATCTGACGCCCGTGAACCCGGCAGCCGTAAGGTACTCCGGCAGCCGGCCTCGCGGTTGGTCTTGCGTGTACTCGACCTTTTCGACCGCCCGCAGCCACCAGGGGTCCGGTGGCCGGCCGTGGCACCGAAGTCGGCGAGGAGGAACCGCCCGCCGGAACGGAGCACCCGACGGATCTCCCTGAGAGCCACGAGTTTCACCGGGGTCGGCAAGTGGTGGAACGCGAGGGTACTGACGGCGACGTCGAAGGCCCCGTCCGGGAAGGGCAGCGCTTCCGCCCGGTTCGCGTGAAGCGCGATCCGTCCGGCCCACCGGACCAGGCGGTGGGCGGCGAGGGCAAGGATGCCCGGGTCCGCATCCACCCCCTGATAAGCAACGCCTTGCCGGTGCAGCGTTTCCAGGTCGCTCGCGGAAGCGGGCGCGGTCAAGACCGGTATATCCATTTCGCTGGCGAGCTGTCGCGTGGATTGGGCGAAGTCGTACTCCTCCTTGCCGTATACCACGGAAAACAGCTTCAGGATTTTCTAACGGTCTCCGTTAACGAGGTACTGGAAGCCGTCGAGGAAGATGTCATTGCCAAAATACGCGATTCGCATTCAGTGCTGCTACGCTGCCGCTGATTGGTCCTGCCGCGACGCGAGCCGCCGCCCTTCGTAGAGGTAATACACCACCGGGATAACGATCAGCGTCAGCAGCGTGGTGGTAACCATGCCGCCGACCATCGGGAGGGCGATGCGGCGCATCACGTCGGAGCCGTAGCCCTCGGTGAAAAAGATGGGCAGGAGGCCGGCGATGATGACCGATACGGTCATGAGCTTAGGCCGGACGCGGAGCACCGCGCCGTGCATCACCGCGTCGAATAGTTCCGCGGTCGTTTTTGGCGGATGGTGGCGGACCTGGTGGTCCAGGTAGATCAGCATCACCACGGCGGTTTCCACCGCGATGCCGGCCAGCGCGATGAATCCGACCGCGACGGCAACCGAGAGGTTGTAGCCGGCCAGGTAGAGCGTCCACACGCCGCCGATCAGCCCAAAGGGCAGGGAAAGCATGACCATGAGTGTGCGGTCGAGCCGGCCGAAATGGAGGATCAGCAGCACGAAGATGATGGCGATGGTGGCCGGAATCGCGACGTTGAGTCGCGCGCGGGCCTCCAGCATTTGCTCGAATTGCCCCGACCAGCCGATGGAGTAACCGGCGGGGAGTTTTACCCGCTCCCTCACGACCTGCTGCGCTTCCTTCACATACCCGCCAATGTCGCGGCCGGTGATATCGACGAACACCCAGCCGTTGAGCCGCGCGTTTTCCGAGACGATCATCTGCGGGCCGGGGGCGAGGCGGATGTCCGCCAGTTCACCCAGCGGAATCTGCGCGCCATCGGGGGTCGCCACGAGAATCGCGCCAACATCCTCGATGGACTCGCGGTAGGGGCGGTCATAGCGGAGCAGGATGCCGTAGCGCTCGCGGCCCTGCACCGACTCGGCCAGGCGCATGCCGCCCAGCGCCGACGCGACCACGCCCTGCACGGTGCCGAAATCGATGCCATAGCGGGCGATGGCCTCGCGCCGCGGCTCGATTTCAAGGTATTTTCCTCCCACCACGCGGTCGGCGAAGGCCGAGCGCGTACCGGGAATGTCCTTGACCGCCTGCTCAACCTGCACCGCGATCTCGCCGATGGTCGTGAGGTCCGAACCGGATACCTTGATCCCGACGGGCGTGCGGATGCCGGTTGTCACCATGTCGAGTCGAATCTTGATGGGATAACCCCAGCTATTGACCAGCCCCGGCATCTTGGTCGCCACATCCATTTCCTTGATGAGCTTGTCCACCGTCATGCCCGGACGCCACTGGTCGCGCGGTTTGAGCTTGACCCAGGTTTCGATCATTGAAATCGGTGCGGGGTCGGTGGCCGTCTCCGCCTGGCCCGCCTTCCCGAAGACCAGCTCCACTTCGGGGGTCGTCTTGATAGCCCGGTTGGTCGTTTGCAGGATGTCCTTGACTTTGGTGATGGAGACACCGGGGAGCGTGGTGGGCATGTAGAGCAGGTTGCCCTCGTAGAGAGCCGGCATGAACTCACTGCCGGTGCGCCAGATGGGAATCGCCATGCTCGCCAGCAACACGCAGGCGAGGGCGATGGTGCGCCAGCGGGCGTGAAGCGCCCGGGCGAGCATCGGCCGGTACAGGCGGATGAAGAATCGGTTGATGGGATTGGCTTCCTCGGGGCGCATGCGCCCGCGCACCAGCCAGATCATGAGAAGTGGCACGACGGTGATCGAAAGGATGGAGGCCGCCGCCATCGAGTAGGTTTTGGTGAAGGCCAGCGGGGTGAAGAGCCGCTCGGACTGGCCGGTCAGCGCGAAGACCGGGACGAAGGAGACGGTGATTATGAGCAGCGAGAAGAACAGGCCCGGCCCGACCTCCTTGGCCGCGAGGATCAGCGCCTCGCGCTGTTCATGCGCGCTGGCATCTTGCGGCATGTCGGATAGCTTGCGGTGGGCGTTCTCGACCATCACGATGGAAGCGTCCACCATCGCCCCGATGGCAATCGCGATACCGCCAAGCGACATGATGTTGGCGGTGATGCCCTGCCAGGACATGACGATGAAGGCGGCAAGGACGCCCAGCGGCAGGGTCACGATGGCGACGAAGGCCGAGCGGGCGTGGAGCAGGAAGATCAGGCAGACGAGTCCGACGACGATGGATTCCTCGATGAGCTTGCCTTCGAGATATTCCACCGATCCCTCGATCAAGTCACTCCGGTCATAGACGGGCACGATCTCCACGCCCTCGGGCAGGCCTGGCTTCAGTGCCTCGATCCGCTCCTTGATGGCCTTGATGACGCTAAGCGCGTTGTTGCCCGGCCGCATGATGACGATGCCGGTAACCACCTCGCCATCGCCGTTAAGTTCAGTGACGCCGCGCCGCAGCTCCGGCCCCTCGATCACCCGCGACACGTCGGATAGATACACGGGCGTGCCCTTCGACGCGGTTAGCACGAGCTTTTCCAAATCGCCCCGCCCGGTCACAAAGCCCTTGGATCGCACCACGAATTCCGTTTCGGCCTGCTCGATCACGCGCCCGCCGGTCTCCTGGCTCGATGTTCTGATCGCCTCCTCCAACCGCATCAGCGGGATACCGTAGGCGCGCAGCTTCACCGGGTCGGCGAGCACCTGATATTCCTTGACGAATCCGCCGACGCTCGCTACTTCGGACACGCCCGGCACGGTGGCCAGTTCAAAGCGCAGGAACCAGTCTTGCAGCGTGCGTAGCTGTGCGAGGTCATGCTTGCCACTTCTATCCACGACTGCATACTGGAAGACCCAACCAACGCCGGTGGCGTCGGGGCCGATTTGCACCTTGGCGTTCTGCGGCATGCTGGACTGGATTTTGGACAGCGCCTCGATCACCCGCGAACGCGCCCAGTACAAATCGGTCCCGTCCTTGAAGATGACGTAGACGAAGGACGCGCCGAACATCGAAAAGCCGCGCACCACCTTGGCGTTTGGCAGGCCCAGCATGGCGCTGGAGAGCGGGTAGGTGACCAGGTTCTCGATGATTTGCGGGGCCTGGCCCTCGAATTCGGTGCGGATGATGACTTGCGTGTCCGAGAGGTCTGGGATCGCATCCAGCGGCGTTCGCCCCAGCGCGAAAATGCCACCGGCCAGAATCACCAGCGCCATAATCGAGATGACGAGCGGGTTACCGGCCGACCAGCCGATGACGCGGGCGATGAAGCTCCGCGTCGGGTCGTGCGACAGGTCAGTGTCCCCCATGCTCGCCCCCCGGCATTTTCTGGAGCGATTCGCGGAGTGACGATTCCGAGTCGATCAGGAATTGCGCGCTGGTCACAACGTCTTCAGCTTCCCCAAGGCCCTCAAGAATCTCCGTTCGCCCGCCACCCGCCGCGCCGATCTTCACCTCGCGGGCTTGGAATTTGCCGCCGCCGAGCGACACGATGACATGCTCGCCGGTGCTCGTGCGCAGGATCGCCTCGCTCGGAACGGTCAGCGCGCCGGAAGCGCCGCTTCCCTCGAAGCGCACGGTCGCGTAGCCGGCCGGCTTGAGATTGCCGTCTTGGTTATCGAGCACGAGTCGCACCTTCCCGGTGCGAGTTTCCTGCGTGACTTCCGGATAAACGTAGTCCACGGTCGCGGCGTGTTGCGTTGCGTCCTCGCCGAAACTGACGGTGGCGGCCGCGCCTTCCTTGATCGCGGGAAGGTCGCCCTCCGGCACGGCGGCTTCGATCCAGATGGTGGAAAGGTCCTGGATGATGCCGATCATGCTGCCCGCCATGATGTAGGCACCCTTGCGTATCTCCAGCTTGCTCAGTACCCCGTCGGCTGGCGCGGAGAAGGGCACCTCGTCGGAGGCTTTGCGCGTCTTTTCGACTTCGTCCAGCACGGCCTCGTCAACGCCGAGCAGCCGCATGCGGCGGCGCGCGGCTTCGGCCACGTCTCCAAGGCCCGTTTCGAGCGCCGCGAGATAGTCGTTCTGCAAGGCCAGAAGTTCGGGGCTGAAGAGCGTATAGAAGGGCTGCCCCTTCCTAGCCGCGTCACCCACGGCGCTGATGTCAAGGCCAGTGACCCGGCCTTCGACCTGCGTGTACACATCCCGGCGCGAGCGTTCATTCTCGGTGACAATGCCCGTGGCGCGGTTGGTCTGGCCGACGCCGATCCTCGCCGCCTTCTCCGTGCGGACTCCCATCTTTTGGAGCTGCTCCGCGCCAATGGAAACGACGGGTTTTCCATCGGCGGCACCGCCATCCACCTCGTCGGCGTATTTGGGTACCAGTTCCATGTCCATGAACGGGGACTTGCCTGGCTTATCGAATTGCTTGCCGGGATTCATGGGGTCGTACCAGTAAAGCACCTTGCGCTCGGACTTATCCGCAGCATCACTGCCCTTCTGTTTGTCTTGTCCCATGCCTGGGTCCGGCTCGGCGGAGACAGGCACGAGGTCCATGCCGCAAATCGGGCACTGACCCGGTGTATCACTGATAATCTGGTGATGCATCGGGCAGGTGAATTTGCGTGCGTTGTCGTCCTCACCCTGGGCGCTATTCATGGCGGGCGATGCGCCCCCCGCATCCGGTGACGCGGACGGCAGGACCTTCACGGCGATTACCGCCAGTACCGGCACGGCTACTGGCGACCGGGTGGGAAATGTTCCGGCTAATATCAACTCCATTCTTCTCGGGGATTACTCCATCTACTGTTCACTAGGGTCGCTTTTCCCGCTACAGGCGTCAACGAAGGACGTGGCGACGAGTACCGCACCCTCGTAACGCAAGCTCCCTGACCCGACGAACAGAATCGGGTACTCCCCTGCCGTTGGCTGCCGACGCATGTCGAACAGGTAGAAACGCCCACCCCCGTCAAATGCGAATGGGACTGCCCCCGGCATGTACTGCGGAATGTGGTAGCCCAGCAGGTACCGCCTCAACTCGGACGCAGCGAAGAACGGGTCGAAACGCCGGTCAGCGGAGAAGAACGACCCGCCGTTCGACCAGCGGAGAAAGTCCAAATAGGAGGCGGGGAGGTGGGTCGTCGGGAGCCGCCACTTCCGGGGGTCGAACGGCTCGTAGGCGTCGTGCAACGGGTCGGATGCGGGGAAGGGGTTCGACTGCGAGGCGGTGATGGCCGCCACCTCCTCGCCGGTGAGTGGCGAGAACAGCGAGGAGACGAGGGACCGCAACTCGGCTTCGGTCGCTCCCTTGGCCGGGTATCGCTTGGTGAACAGCCTGTTCCACCGGACGCTTGTCATCCCTCGGACCTGCCTTTCTCATGGCCCAGCGAGGTTACCGGAGACGCCGCCAAGATACCAGTAGGGCAGACGGAAGCCGGCTCAAGCGGCGAGCGAGACGCCCGGCAGCCCGGTCTGGCGGATGAACCCCCGGAGCAGGTCGGGCCGGAACTTCACCTCAATCAACTCGTCCACCACCCGGTCCCACAACTGGTCAGCGTTGTCGGCTGCCAGGTTCGCCAACCGGCCGTACTTCGTCCACCCCCACACGCCTTCGTCCGGGTTCAGGTCCGGGACGTACCCGGGGAAGTTCTCGGCCACCACGTCCGGGTGCTTCGCCAGCCACGCCTTGACCGCCTTCGCCTTGCTGTGGATGTTGTTCCGGTCCCACACCACCGTCACCGGCCCGAGCCGTCGGTGGAGTGCCTTCAGGAAGGCGACCACATCCTCCCCGTGGACGTTGTGATCTAGCAGGTCGAAGTACAGCCCGGGGCGGCCGGCCACCGGGCTGACGGTGACGCAACTGATGGCCGACCACCGATCCCGCCGGTCCCACGCCTCCAGCACGGGGGTCTTGCCCCTCGGAGCCAGGGTGCGGCGGACGGTCGGGGTGAGGAAGAACCCGGCCTCGTCGAGGAAGGCGATGTACGCATGGCGGCGGAACGCCTCCCGGACAATCCGGGGGAATTCGTCACCGACCCACCTCGCCACCTCCTTGTCGTCCCGCTCCCGGGCCTTCCGCCTCGGCTTTTGGCTGGTCCACCCCAGCCGCCGCTTCAGGATCTCTCGGACGTGCTCAGGGTGGTAGGAGATGTGGAACTCCCGCTCGACGAGGCGAGCAACTCGGGCGGCGGTCCACAACTCGTTGTGCCACCCGTGGGCCCTCGCCCCCTTCGCCAGCAACTCGGCCAGCCGCCGCAGGTCGGCGTCGGTCAGGCCCGGGGTCGGGCCGGGCTGTGGCTTGGCATCGAGGCCGTCGGGGCGTCGTGCAGCCCGAACCCAGCGAGCCACGGTCTTCGGGTGAACGTCCAGAACCTTGGCGACGGTCGCACGATGCTCACCATCCGCAACAGCTTGCACCGCCCGCTTCCGACGGCGTTCCAACTCAGCCGCCGATCCAATTGGTCTACTCATACAGGGTTAGATGCGGCAAATCCCCAAAGGGAGCGTTACCCGCCTGGGAGCCAGTAAGAGTGGCATCCATCGTTTCATCGCTTGTCCTCCGTGCTGCGCGCATGCGTTTGCGCCATTCTGCTGTCCCGACCGAACAGCGCCTTGCCGTTCTGGATGTCGTCAACCACTTGCAGGGTGCTGTTCCCACCGAGGCATTCCCCAGGTAGGTCCGAGAACCAATCTGGCCTGCCCGCGCGGGCATAGATGGGAATGCCTTGCCGCAGCCGGCCTATCGCCTCGGCCATGGTAAGCCGACCTGCATCCTCCCCGGCGACGGCAAAGCCACCGGGGAAAACGACGCCTAGAACAACGAGGGGGAGTAGACTAAGCATCGATTGCATCCTTAGTGCGTGTGCTCATGCGATTCGCCGTGGTGGTGTTCGCCACCTTCCGCCGGAACGGATTCCGATGCCTGGCCCACGATGATTGTCCCGCGCATGTTGTTATCCGCGTGCGGGTGACAGTGATAGATGTAGGTGCCCGCCGTCTGGAAGGTGTGCGACCATTTATCGCCCTTCTTCTCGAACATCGGGCTTTCAAAGTACTCGACGCCCTCGGGCAGTTTCTCGGCCATGATGTTATGCATGTCGTCCTGGTTGTTTTCCCAGGTGACGGTATCGCCGGGCTGAATGGTCAGCTTCTCGGGCTGGAAGGCGTAGCTGCCGCCGGGCTTGGATACTGCCTTCACCACATAATCCTTGGCGAGGACGGGACTGGCCTGGAGGCCGGCGAACGCGATGACGATGGTAAACAGAGTCGTATGTTTCATAGTGTGGTTTCCTTGATGAAGTAGCGGTTGAAATCGGCTATCAGGGAGGTGCGTTTGGCCCTCTCCGCTGCCAGTAAAACACGCACGCTGAGCGTGTCGCGCTTGGCTTTGAGGACGGCGGGCAAAGTCGCCTTGCCGGCCTCGTATTCCCGGAGCGCCGCGCTCGCGGACTGCTCCAGGGAATTCTGTTTTGTCTTGAGTAGTTCCAGCTTTTTCCCGCTGGTCTCGATCTGCGCCTTGAGAAGGGATAGCCGTTCCACTGTCTGGCGTTCGATGCTGCTAAGGTCCGCCTCGGCCGCCCGCAGCCCCGCTTTTGCTCCGCTGAGCTTGGGCTTCTGGCTGGATGACGACCACAGGGGAATGCTCACGCCAACGGTGAGCGTGGCCGCGTTGTCGCCTCCATACATGCGCGCGTAATTGCCCTGGAGGAGTAGATTGGGTCCGAATTCACCCTCTCGCAGCTTGATCTCCTGCCTCGCCATCGTGACATCCTGGCCAGAGATTTTGACGGGATAGGTGTTGCTGACGTCATTCTTCCACGCGACGGGCTTCACGTCGGGTGGCGACGCCTTCGCTGGTTCGCCGAGCATGTTGATAAGCGTGGCCTCGACGCCATGCTTCTGCTCCTCCAAATCGCTCAGATTCAGTGCGACCTCCGCCCGGTCTGCCTGCTGGAGAGCAAGGTCACCAATCCCGCTCTGGTCAGCACTCACGCGCCCGGAAAGGCTCAGGCGCTCGGCGCGGAGCAGCATCTCTTGCTGCGTGTTAATAGTCTGCTGCTCCCTGATGCGCCGCAGTTCGGCGAGGGCGGTAACAAGCCTGGCCTTCAAGGCGGCAAAAGCATAATCGGCCATCAGCCGCGTTTTTTGGGATTCGGCGTGGCCGCGGGCCACTTTGGCCTCGCGCACGCTAAGCCGGGGAATCTCCTGGCGGAAGCCGACCATTTTTTGCTGCTGGTCGCGCGACATGCTGCGGCCGATGGCGTAGTCCTGCGCGCCAAACATTAGCATCGGATCGGGAAGCCCGCGTTCACCGTCACCGTACAGGCGCTGCGACTCGGCCCTCTCGACATAGGCGAGAATCTCCGGGTGTTTGCGCAGCCGTTCGACCAGCGTGCTGAACGCGAGCGCCTCGGCGTTTTTCTGTTTGCCCTCCGCCCAGGCCGGCGATGATACGCCGGCGAGCAGGAGCATGATCCAATAAAATGGCATACATCCTCACGTGTTGCGATAGCGGATGCGGCGACCAGCAGGCACGCGGCATCGGAGGGTGAGGGTGGTCCAACTGCGCGCGGCTGATTGCCGCGTGCGAGACACGCTTACCCTTACGCGAGGATTCGGGGAGGGCGTTCTTGGGTGTCAAGAAAACTGGACGCCAATGCGTCCGCTATGAAAGAACGGCAGAGCGACTTGCCATCCCGGAGGGCAAGGGCCGCCCGCATCGCGGGCAGATCGATGCTAATGCCGCTGCTCAGGGCCGAGCATTTCGCGTCGCAGGCGGGATCGGTACAGCATTTATTGATTTTGACCTTGGTCGCCATGTGGCAATCCGCGGCACCGTCGTGACTGGCCTGGGCAGCCTGCGCCTTCATCATCGGACATGACTGCATCGCCTGGGCGGGGAATCCCACCAGGACAATGCTGAGTGCCAGCATGAGATATGCGATATGTCGAAACCATGTCATGCCAAGCAGTGTATCAGAAACACGTTAAATAGCAATTAACATGTTATGATATTGAGGAGCCAGAATGTTTCGCTGCATTGATAACATTTGCATATAGCATTCTTGGTTGTCATCTCGCTTATTGATGCCTGCCTCCTTATGCTTGGTACATCACAACTGCCCAACCATAGGAGGCCACTATGCACCACGACCAAATGAACGATTGCATCACGCTTTGCGATGCCTGTCGCGTCGAATGCTTCGAGACGCTTTATAACCATTGTTTGGACATGGGCGGTAAGCACGTTGAGCCGCGCCATGCCCGACTTATGGCGGACTGCATCGACATTTGCCATACGACCGCTGATCTGATGCGCCGGCAGTCGCCCCTGCATGCGGCGCAATGCGCGGCCTGCGCCGAACTTTGCGATGCCTGCGCTGATTCTTGTGACGAGCTCGGCGGCAAGGAAATGGAGAACTGCGCGATTATCTGCCGCCGCTGCGCCGAGGCCTGCCGCAAGATGAGCAAAATGCGCAAAGCGGCATAATGGGCCTTCCCATGTCCGTGCGCCGTAGTCTGTTAGTCGCCACGACTATCCCCGTCTGGCTAACCGCCGTGGAGTCCCATGCCCAGAGCATGCGGCATTCCGTGCCGGTGGGCAAGCAAGAGGGTTCGGGCATGAAGCCGATGTCCATGCGCGGCATGTACGGACCCTATCCGATGGCTCGTGAATCCTCCGGCACGGCATGGGTTCCCGATGCCTCGCCAGCGGAAGGCTTGCATGTCATGGTTGGCGAGTGGAGTACGATGCTGCATGGCTACGCATACTTCCTGTACGACGACCAGGGGGGACCGCGCGGTGACGAGGAGATGTTTAGCGAAAGCATGCTGATGGGCATGGCCCAGCGACCCGTCGGAGACGGCACGTTTGGATTGCGCAGCATGCTTTCACTCGATCCCGCGATGGGAAAAAGCGGTTATCCGCTGCTCTTCCAGACCGGAGAAACCCCTGATGGCAGGACGCCACTCATTGACCGCCAACATCCGCATGACCTGTTCATGGAGTTGTCGGCGACTTACAGCCATCCGGTCGGAGAAGGCGGTTCGGCATTCGCCTATTTCGGGTATCCGGGTGAGCCAGCGCTGGGGCCTGCGACCTTCATGATGCGCCGCCTGTCAGGCATGAACAACCCAGAAGCGCCTCTCAGCCATCACTGGCTCGATTCCACCCATATCACCTTTGGCGTGGCGACGGCGGGCTATGTCTGGAGGGACTGGAAGGCGGAACTATCGGCATTCAACGGTCAGGAGCCAGACCAGATTCGCTGGAACTTCGACGATCCCCGCTTTAGCTCATATTCGGGACGCATCAGCTACAATCCTACGGAGAATTGGTCGCTCCAGGTCAGTCGCGGTCGGCTGAAAAGCCCCGAGCAGTTGGAGCCTAATATCGATCAGGATCGTACCACCGCGTCCGCCATGTATAGCGTGCCCATAGGGCAGCATCACTGGGAGACCACCTTCGCCTGGGGCCGAAACGACAAGCGTCCCGGCACGACCACGGATGCTTTACTGCTGGAATCGGCCGTTCGCGTTTTCAAACAGCACACGGTATTCGCGCGGGCCGAGTATGTGGAAAAGGATGAACTGTTCAACGCACCGAATCCTCTGGCCGGTCAAGCCTTCGACGTGGGAAAGCTCACTGCGGGTTACACTTACGATATTCCCATCGTGGACCACGTATCTGTCGGGGTGGGTGGATTGGGAAGCGCCTACAGCTATTCCAACCAGTTGGAGCCAGCATACGGAAATGGCCCATTGTCGTTTATGCTGTTCGCGCGCTTGAGGCTCCACTAAACTGGGTCTTGATCACGTTCTACGGCGCGAGCCGGCAAGAAGTTGATGCGTCGGCCGCAGCAGATAGCCGACGGTCGCGTTCTTGTCGTTGAACCCCATCTCCAGCACCGAGTCGTCGCACAGGTCGGCCAGTTCGCCGGTACGGAATGCCCAGAGTTTGGCGTCCCATTCGGTCTTGGACATCTCACCTGCTGACGTAGTTGGGCCGGGCCGCCTTGCCCAGCGCCCCTGCGGTCTGATCGAAGAGGTCCGCTCCTCTACAGGCCGCGTCGATACCTTGCGTGTAAAAGATCGTGGGGAGGCGGTGGAGAGGGGCCACCCATGTCGAGCCGGGCCAGGTGGTCCGGGTTCTCGTTGAAGTGGACGTCGATCGCGCCCCCTGATGACCGCCGAATTGTTGACGAACCTGGCGACATCCTCTTCGCGGAAATCGTCGTCGGCATGGGGAGGTTTGAAGTCCTTCAGCCACTGCTCGTCAATCTTGACGTCGATCACGCCCGTACGGACGCCTTCACACAGCAGATTTTTTTTCGATGACAGGCACGATCCTCAGATGGAAAATCGGTGCCTGGCCTTCAAACAGCGCCTGCCGCTTTCCGCCCTCGGCGGCGGAACGCGACAGAGGCGGCGGTCTTCGAGCAGTCCACTTAGAGCCAGAGGAGGATTCCGAGCGGGGGATGATTCCGGCCGGTTGTATTACGGCGGACCATGCCCTTCGCTTTCGGCGTTTTGCCGGCGTTCGCGCCTGATACGCTCCCGGAATGACATATCGTCTGTGGCAAGCGTCTCGTTGGCTTCCTGTGCCGCTTCGTCGGCTGACCGTGTCTCTTCCTGCCTGAGGCGGATGCGGGCCGTGACCGACTGTTCCGCGACGACTGGCTTTCGCTCGCTCCGGGTGGCCCCGGACTCGATGGTGTTGGCCGCCTTCAGTGCCTTGATCCGGGTGGCCAGTTCCGCCGCGCCCGGCCCTTCGCCTTCCGGTGCCTCGTCTCTGCCGGAGAGTCGGGCTTTCAGGGCGTCCCTCAGCGTCGTCAGTTCGTTCAGGTACCCCTCGTGGGTAAACTGCTTGCCGAGTCGCTCCTGGTAATCGCGGAGCTGGCCCTGGGCGATGCCCGCGTCGTTGCGCAAGCGGACGATTTCGGAGCCGTAGGAACCGGCGATACGTTCCAGGGCGTTGAGCACCGCCCGTGGCCCCCGGTGCTCTTTGGACAGTCCGTAGGTGCGGGTGGTCTCGCCTTCGAGGTAGACATCCGGCGGGAAGTGCGGGTGGAGAATCACGCCGAACGTCAGCCCGCGGTAAGTGCCGATGGGAATGCGTGTGGCGTCTCGCACGTCCGAGGGGAGGCTGTCGAGTTTACCGCCCAGGACGGCGGGCACGTCCTCGCGGGCCAGTAGGTGTTTGCCAATCTTCATGGCCGACCGCTCGTTCCGGGCGGCGGTCTGCTCGTCGGCTTCGTACTTGGCGATCCGCTCGTTCAGACTTCCGATCCGTCCCGGCAGGTCGCGGACGTTGCGGCGGGCGACGTATTGTTCGTCGAGGTGGTTCTTCTTGAGCAGTGTCAGCCGCTGCAACTCGGCGTCGGCCTCGGCCAACGTCAGCACGGCCGGGTTCCCGGAGGCGATGGCCTTCACCTCGGCGTAACTGAGTTCCTGCCCACCGATGTCTTCGGCGCGGCGGGCGGCGTTATCGCCGGTGATGACTTGGCCGATGAACCGGGCCTTCGTTTCCAGTGCCTGCCACATGTAGGCGTCGAAGCTGCCTTCGGTGACGTAGCGGTAGACGGCGACTTCCGGGTTTTCGTTGCCCTGGCGCAGGATGCGGCCGTCTCGCTGTTCGACCTCGGCGGGCTTCCAAGGGGCGTCGAGGTGATGCAGGGCGATCAGGCGCTTCTGGACGTTGGTGCCGGTACCCATCTTGGCCGTCGAGCCGATCAGTACGCGCACCGACCCTTGCCGAACCTTCTCGAAGAGGGCCTGTTTTTTGGCGTCGGATTCGGCATCGCCGATGGAAGCGATCTGGTCACGCGGGACGCCGCGGCCGACCAGCTTCTGGATCACGTCGTCGTAGGTGGAGTAGCCCCAGGGGGTCGGGTTGACGCCCATGTCGGCGAAGATCAACTGCGTGCCGCGCTTCGGTGCGGACCGTTGCCAGATGTCCACAACGTTATCCACAAGCCTGTTGACCTTCGATTCGGGGAAATCCGGGGCCGTCGCGGAGAGCATCCGCGCGTCGGTGGCGAGTTTCCGGCCGTCGGTCGTGATGGCGAGCGCGTTGTCCTCCCTCGGGTCCACCTTCTGCGACCTCAGGCGTTCGTAGCGCTCGACCAGTTCCTGCTGGAGGGCGTGCTGCTCGTCGGACATCGGGCACGCGACCACGGTCGGCTTGCCGCCTTGCAGTCGGGGGCGGGGCAGGTTCAGCGTCTCGGCCGTTTGCACGTCGGCGAAGGAACGGAACATCTGCTGGAGTTCCGGCAGGTTGGTGAAGCGGGCGAAGCGGCTGCGCGGCCGCAGTCCCGCCCCGTCCGGGGAAATCTCCATCGTGTCGATGACCTCGCCGAAGGTGGCGGCCCAGGCGTCGAAATGCTCGATGCCGCGGCTCCTGAGCCCCCGCGGGTCGAGGAACCGCTGCATGGTGTACATCTCCACCATCGTGTTGGAGATCGGCGTGCCGGTGGCGAAGGTGACGCCGTGGCCGGGGTGCTGCTGGTCGAGGTACCGGGCTTTCATGTACACGTCGAAGGCGCGCTCCGACCCGCCGGTCTGGATGCCGGCGACGCGATCCATTTTGGTAGGCGTCTCCAGGTTCTTGAAGTAGTGGGCCTCGTCAACGAAGACGTGATCGACGCCCAGCTCGTCGAAGACCAGCCCGTCATCCTTCTTGTCTTCGGCCAGCAGGCTCGTCAACTTCTCGGCGCGGGCGGCCTTCTGCTTTTCGATGGTCTTGATGAGGTTGCGGTTCGAGCCCCGCCCGGCCGCGTGTTCGAGGAGCAACTGGTCGTACTCGGCGATCTGCTCGCGGAGGAACTGCTCCTGGTAGTCTTTCGACATGCCGATTCGCTCGAAGAAGCAAGCGGCAGTCTGCCCCCCTACCTACCCCTTTACAGAAGCCA
>CAZBXY010000093.1:0-24726 GCA_964495365.1 uncultured Frigoriglobus sp.
GGAAAACGGCTTCCCCGGAGTGAGTCAACCCCAAAGATGTGAGGGACTGTCAGCAGTTAGCCCCGGGATCGGCGGGTGCAGCACCGTGAAGTATTCGGGGCACAGCCGCGCCGACACCTGATCCTGGAGCATGGCGTAACCGGTGATCGCGAGAAAGCCGTACAGCGCGAACCGGTATCGCGGGACTCGCACTGCAACAACCGCGACCGCGAGGCACACGACGATCGGAAGTGCGATCTGATACCACTCGATCGGGGCCATCGCGAATACCTCCACACGACTGACTTTGCATTTTCGCGCGCCGGGCGCGAGTATTGATTGGTTTTGTGTGAGGAAACGCATATGCCGATCGAACTCGTATCGGGCGATCTGTTCGTGAACCGCGTGAAGGCGGAAGCGTTCGCCCACGGGTGCAACTGTGCCGGGTCGATGGGCGCCGGGATCGCGGTCGGGTTCAAGGACCGCTACCCGGCGATGTTCGAGGAGTTCCGCCGGCGGTGCAAAGCCAAACCGCCGGAGTTCGCGCTCGGCGATGTGTTCTTGTGGCGCGAAGCCGGTCAGCCCGCCGTGTTCAACCTGGGCACACAACCGCGCCCCGGGCGCGGGGCGACCTATCCGGTTGTGGAGGCGGCGCTCGCAGAGTTGCGGCGCGCCGCCGACGCGGCGGGCATCCGCTCGATCGCCATGCCGCGAATCGCCGCCGGGTACGGCGGGCTGTCGTGGAAGAAGGTGCGCGCGCAAATCGAGGCCGCGTTCGCGGACTGGTCGGGAACCCTGTTCGTGTATGAGGAGTTCCAACCGGGCGTATGACGGGTGCCGGTTCTGGGCGAACGGCCGGTGTGAGCCGGCCGGTGCTGCCTCATCGCCCGATGCGCACAAATGTGGCCTTGCACAATGGTGGCACTTTATGAGAGAACCGTTGTGCAGGTCGGTTTTCTGCACAAGTAATCAGGCCAGAACCGTCTGTCCCCAGAACTACGGTTCCAATCCTACTTCGTATAACTCGTGAATGACGCAGACGGTGTTAGGGCACACCATCTTCGCCAAGAGGTGGCACATGGGAAAGAGAAAATCGGGCGACCGGCTGATTGACATGAAGAACCCCGAGGATGCCTCTCTGCGATTACAATACACAAACCACGCCATTGAAGGACTCATGTCGGACAACGACCGCACAACGGCAATCATTGGCGCGTCTCTGGTGGATGAGATATTAGAGGAAATTCTGAGGGCACAATTCGAGAAGAACAGCGATGAGGAGACCATCGACCGCCTTTTTAATCACGAAGGAGTGCTTGGGAGCTTCAGTTCAAAGATCGATATGGGTTACTGTCTTGGCATGTACGGTTCGCAGACTCACGCTAATCTGCGGCGAGTGAAAGACATTCGGAATCGGTTCGCACACAAAATTGCGATGTTCGATAGCCGTCGCAACCCCACACCAGTTACTTTTCAGAGTCAGCAGATTGTGTCGATGTGTGAAGCATTTACTCAAGTCAACTTATTGCCTTTGCCTGCCAAATCGCAGGCAAAGGAGCGTTTTATCAACGTGTGCCAATCGGTTGTCCTCTACCTTCGGGAGAAAGAAGCTGTTCGCCGCTTCGGAGATGAGTGGTTGAAGAACCCCCATCTCGGCCCACTTGACCTGCCCTAGTTAGCGGGTCGCGGCGACACGTTGGCAATCTTTGGCAATCTTTGACGAAACACTGGAAAAACAAGGGTTTGGTCAAAGATTGCCACTGGCAATCTTTGGCAATCTTTGGCAATCTTTGGCAATCTTTGGCAATCTTTCGATTTCCCAGGCCTTTTCGCAGATTTTCGCACGTCGCTCAAACAACCACTCACTTGCCACGTGGCAAGTTTTAAACATTTGTATACATCGCACCGGCCGGCGCTCTCCGACCGGTTACCCGTTGGGTTGTGCGGCCGGCCGATCCGACCAAACCGGCTCATCTTGCCCGATCGCACTTGTCGGCTGTGCCTCTCGAACGCACGCTGAACGTCGTCACCCTCGCGGAGCGTGCCCAATGGACCGCCGTGCGCTATTCCTCGTTGTGCTGTGCGCGACCCCGGCCGGCGCGCAGCCGCAAAAAGCCGACCCCGCCAAGCTCACGCTCGACCGGATTTTCGCCTCCGACGACTTCCGCGGCGACCGCGTGCCGGCGGTGAAGTGGCTCGACGGCGGGGCGTACACCACGCTCCAGCCGGCGAAGGCGCACAAGGGAGCCTCCGACCTCGTCCGGTTCGACGCGGCCGGCAAGAGCGAGGTGCTGGTTGCGGCCGAGAAGTTGATCCCGCCCGGCGCGAAGGAGCCGCTCGGGGTTCACGGATACGAGTTGTCGAAGGATCTCGACGTGGTGCTGATCTTCACCAACTCGGTGAAGGTGTGGCGCCAGAACACGCGCGGCGACTACTGGACCTTCCGCCGCTCCACCGGCAAGCTCACGAAGCTCGGCGGCGCCGCGAAGCCATCAACGCTGATGTTTGCCAAGCTGTCGCCGGATGCGACGCGCGTCGGGTACGTTCGCGAGAACAACCTGTTCGTCGAACCGGTCGCCGGCGGCGCGCCGGTGAAGCTCACGACCGACGGCACGGAACAGGTCATCAACGGCACGTTCGACTGGGTGTACGAGGAGGAGTTCTTCTGCCGCGACGGGTGGCGGTGGAGTCCCGATGGCAAGAGTATTGCCTACTGGCAACTCGACACGCGCGGCGTGCCGACGTTCACCCTGATCGACAACACGAGCGGCACGTACCCGGTGCTGACGACGTTCGCCTACCCCAAAACCGGCGAGCGGAACTCGCTGTGCCGGGTCGGCGTGGTGTCCGCGACCGGCGGAACAACGAAGTGGATCGACGTGCCCGGCGACACGCGCACCGACTTCTACGTCCCGCGAATGGAATGGGCCGGGAACCCGAACGAGTTGGTCCTCCAGCGGGTCAACCGGCTTCAGAACGCGGTCGATGTGATGCTCGCCGACGCCACAACCGGCACGGTGCGCACGGTTCTGACCGAGCGCGACGGGGCGTGGGTGGACGTTCACGACGACGCCGGCGAGTGGGTGGAGAAGGGCGCCGCGTTCACCTGGATCAGCGAGCGCGACGGGTGGCGGCATCTGTACCTCGCCTCTCGCGACGGCAAGACCCAGCGCCGGGTCACCGGCGGCGCGTTCGACGTGATCGAGGTACTCCACGTCAACGAGAAGACGGACTCCGTCTACTTCATCGCATCACCGGACAACCCGACGCAGCACTACCTGTATCGCGCGTCGCTGAGCGGCAGCGGCGCGCCCGAGCGCGTCAGCCTGAAGGAAGCCGGCTGGCATGCGTACAACATCTCCGACGATGGCACACACGCGATTCACACCTTCTCGACATTCGGCCAGCCTCCGCGCGTCAGCCTGATCACACTGCCGGATCATAAGGTGGTTCGCACTCTCGCGACCAACGACAAACTCCGAGCAACGGTCGCGAAGCTGGCGCAGGCACCGGTCGAGTTCTTCCGCGCCGACATCGGCGGCGGCGTGAAACTCGACGGGTGGCTGATGAAGCCGGCGAACTTCGACCCGGCGAAGAAGTACCCGCTCGTGTTCCACGTGTACGGCGAACCGGCGGGGCAGTCGGTGGTCGATCGCTGGGGCGGGAGCGGATACCTGTGGCACCTGATGCTCACCCAGCAGGGCTACGCGGTGGCGTGCGTGGACAATCGCGGAACGCCGTGCCCGCGGGGCCGCGACTGGCGCAAGGCCGCGTACCGCCGGATCGGGCGGCTGGCGTCCGAGGATCAGTCCGCGGCGGCCCGCGACCTCCTCAAGCGTCCGTACCTCGACGGATCGCGGGTGGGCGTGTGGGGTTGGAGCGGGGGCGGGTCGATGACGCTGAACCTGCTGTTCCGCTACCCGGACCTGTACCGCACGGGAATGGCGGTCGCCCCGGTGCCGGACATGAGCCTGTACGACACGATCTATCAGGAGCGGTACATGGGCCTGCCGCAGGACAACGCCGAGGACTACAAGCAGGGTTCGCCGATCACCCACGCGGCGGGGCTGAAGGGGAACTTGCTGCTCGTTCACGGCACCGGCGACGACAACGTCCACTACCAGGGCACGGAACTGCTGGCGAACAAGCTCATCGAACTGAACAAGCCGTTCACGCTGATGTCGTACCCGAACCGCAGCCACTCCATCCACGAAGGGAAGAACACGACCCGACACCTGCACGCGCTGCTGACCCGCTACCTGACCGACAACCTCCCCGCCGGCCCCAAGCCGTGATCCCGGTAGCCGCAATGTGGGTCAAGTTTGATCGAGTTCCGGGATGTTTGGTTTCCGGGTCTTGCCGCGTGCCGCGGGGCCGTTAGAATTTGTTTTGGATCGGCCCTCGCGCTCGTTGTGGCGTTCGTGAAGGCCGGAAATCGTAGACGTTGGGGACGTAGCTCAATTGGTTAGAGTACCGGACTGTCGATCCGGTGGTTGCGGGTTCGAGTCCCGTCGTCCTCGCTAAGAAAACCCCGCAAGGACAAACACTTGCGGAGTTCTTCATTTCTTGAGAATGTCACTGCCCCGAATTCCCCCTCAAATAGAAACCGTCTCGCTCCCGCCCGGTCGGCACGCCGGCGGCGAAAGAACGGAGCCCCGCTGTGTGATGTGGGCAGTACGCGTGGTCACCGGTTCGCATCGGTGTCGATCCGCAGAAGTGACTTTACTCTACCGCAACCCCGGGGCCGGCGCGAAGGACGTGCCCCGAACTTTTCAGGCCCGACCCTCCACGCGCTCCACTCACTCACATCAAGATTTGCGGCTGCCGATTGCCGCACAAACGAAAACAGGTTCTGTGACTCCTATCGCACGGAAACCCATTTTGAACCTGGGCGCAACGCCCCGCAATCGAGCCGATCCGGAATAGAGCTGGTGGGACCGGCGTGTTATAAACAACACCAGAGTGGGCAGAAGCCGGACCACGAGTGAGCGCCGGCGTTTCGCCCCAGCAAACGGACTATTGGGAGCGGCGCGGGTCATGTCCGATGTCATCCCGTTCTCAGGTCGCCGGCTGTCCAATTCCGAGCGCGCGGCGTTCCGGTCGCTCGGGCTGTCCGCCGGGAACTGGGCCGCGCTCGCGGCCGCCCCGTTCTACACCCGGCCCGATCTTCGAGCGCCCGATCTCCAGCAGCGCGGCGACGCGCTGCACCTGGAAACGCTCCGCCGCGAGCTGCGCACCGCCTCCGGCCTCAGCGAAGAAACCGGGCGGTTCTGGAAGCGGCTCGCGCGCGGGAGAACCGACGGCACCGAGCTCGCGACGCAACTTCTCGCCTGGCACCTGGCCACCGACCTGCCGTTCGCGAAGCGGGAACGGGTTCTCGGCCTGTTCGCGGCTGCCGCCGGCGCGTTCGCGAACGATCGGCCCCCGCGCGGGACCGACGCGCTCGTCGGGGATCTCCGGCTGCTGATCGACTGCGCGCTCCCGTGTCGGTCGTTCTCGGCCGACGCCCCGCGCTGGGTCAACGTCCCGATCCCGCCGCCCGAAGTGCTGGAGGCGATCGCGCGGTCGTGCGGCGCGCCGGTGTACTCTTGGCCAGAAGTGTCGCCGGCTCAGTTCCCGACCCTCGTCGGCGCGCTGGGCGATCCGGCCGAATGGTGGGGAAAGCCCCACCCGGGGCGCCGGGCCGTTGAACGGGGCGCGGCGGTGTTCAGCTTCTCGGAACGGGAGCGGTTGTACGCCGACGCCGCGGGCGAGTGGCAACGGGCTTCGGAACGGACCGGAACGGACAGCGAGGCGTCGGCCCGGTCGTTTGTCAGCGGGATCCGGGAGTGGGTCGAGGCGGCGCGCAAGGCCGCCCGGTTGAATGTGCCCGCCAAAGAAGAGGCCCCGGGACCGCGAACGGTCCCGACCGCCGGCGTGCCCCCCTCGCCCACGAGCGCGGTCGAGTTCCGGTCGGTGGCAACCGGGAAGACGCTGCGGGTGGGGGACGGGATGCGGGTGGGGCGGGCAGAATACCGCGACGTGTTCGGGCTGCCCGACGCCGGGCTGGCGGCGGCTGACCAGTTCGAGTTGACGCTCGATCCGGCCCGCGGGGCGTGGGTCGTCCGAACTGTCGCCGGGGCCGGTCGTCCGACCTGGTTTCAGGGAGCGGAAGTGGGCGCGGAGGGGCAGGAACTGATCGCCGACGGGGTCGTATCCGTTGGCGGGAAACTGGAACTGGTCGCGCGCTTCGTCTGACGGCGCGATCGTCCGTCGGTCAGGCGCGGGGCACCTGACTCTCGTACCAGGCGATGGTTTCGGCAAGCCCGGTGCGGAAGTCGGTCGTGGCGGTGAACCCGAACGTCGCTCTCGCGCGGGTCGTGTCCAGGCACCGGCGCGGCTGGCCGTTGGGCTTGGTCGCGTCCCAGCGGACGGTGCCGCGGTACCGGCACAGATCGCAAATCACCCCGACCAGCTCGCGGATGGTGATCTCGCGCCCGCTGCCGAGGTTCACCGGGTCCGGGCTGTCGTACCGCTCGACCGCCAGCGCGATCCCCTCGGCCGCGTCTCGGACGAACAGGAACTCGCGCGACGCGGACCCGTCGCCCCACACCTCGATCTCCGGTCGGCCGGCGTTTCGCGCCTCGATCGCCTTGCGGATCAGCGCCGGGATGACGTGACTGGACGACGGGTCGAAGTTGTCATGCGGGCCGTACAGGTTCACCGGCAACAGCGTGATCGCGTTGAACCCGTACTGCTGCCGGTACGCCTGCCCCTGCACCAGGAGCATCTTCTTGGCCAGCCCGTAGGGTGCGTTGGTTTCTTCCGGGTACCCGGTCCACAGGTCGTCTTCCTTGAACGGCACCGGGGTGAACTTCGGGTACGAGCAGATCGTCCCCAGGGCGACGAACTTCGTCACGCCCGCGAGCCGGGCCTCCTCCATCAGGTGAACGCCCATCACCGCGTTCTCGTAGAAGTAGCGCCCGGGGTTTTCGCGGTTGGCCCCGATCCCGCCGACGACGGCCGCCAGGTGGACGATCACGTCCGGCCGCGTATCCTGGAGCAGGGTCCGGACCCGGTCCTGGTAGGTGAGGTCGTACTCCGCCTTGCGGGGCGCGAACAGTTCGGCCGGCCCGCGGGCGCGCAGGGCCGCGCACACGTGTCGCCCGAGGAACCCGGCCCCGCCCGTCACCAGAACCCGCCGTCCCTGAATGCCTGCCATCACTCCCCCTCGGCCAAATGTTCCCCGCCCCTTCGGGCGGGCGCGCCGCGCAGTCGGCTGCCTCACGGTCCTCGTCGGAATTATACTCGCCGCGACGGTCGCGGCGTCTACTCTCACCCGGAACCGCTCCGAGCCGGTCGCCGAAACGGAGATCTTCACCGGCGTGTGGTACGGGTGCCGGGTGCTCCCGCAAACCACCGAGGGCGCCGGCCCGGTCCACTGGGCCCGGGTCGATCTGACCGCGCCGGGCGTCGGGCTGTACGTCACCCCGACCGACCCGGCCCTCGACGGGTCGGGATACCGCTACCGCCTGAAGCGCGTGCCGACGGTCGCGCGGGCGGAGGAACTGGCGGTGGCCGTCAACGGTTCACTGTTCAGGCCGGAGCCGTTTTGGCTCCCCGGGTACTGGCCGGACCTTCGGGCCCGCAGTGTGGAAACCGTGGTCGCCGACGGGCAGGTTAGCCACGTCTGGGAACACACCTACCTACTGTGGTTCGGGGCCGATCTCGCCCCGACCCTGGAGCGCCACAAGCCGCCGCCCGCGCCGGCGCTCGCGGGGGCCAAGTGGGCGGTCGGCGGGCAGCAGGTGGGGTTGGCCGACGGGCGCGTTGCGGACGGTTTGGACCGCGCCCCGGCCGCGCGCACCGCGGTCGGGATCGACGCCCGCAAGCGGGTTCTGTTCCTCGCCGTGTTCGAGTCCGCTTCCCCGCGCCGCGCGCTGGAGGAACTGGCCGCGCTCGGCGCGCGCGACGGAATGCTTCTCGACGGTGGCGGATCGACGGCGATGGTCATCGGAGAGGGCGCGGTCGGGGTTCGGCCCGGTACGGTCCTCGGCGGGTGGCGCCCGGTGGCCACGCACTTCGGGGTGCGGGCGGCCCGGAAGCGCAGGCGGGCGCGTCACGGCTTCAGTTCGGCGGCGAGTCGATCGTAGGTCGGCCGCTCGAGCGGGTGAAGAAGCCCCGGTCGCAACCCCGCGTTTCGCGCCTGTCGGAGTGCCACCGCCGCTTTCGCCTTGTCATTCGATCGGGCGTACACCTCGGCGAGGTGGAAGTACGCGACCGCGTCGCCGCCGGCGGCGACGGCCGCTTCCAGATCCTTTCGGGCAGCCCCGAAGTCGCCGGCCGCCGCGTGCGCGACCGCTCGCGTGTCGAGCAACGCGGGCGGGGCGTCCGGGGCGGTTGCGAGCAGCCGCTCCGCCATCGGGACCGCTTCGGCCCCGCGCCCGCTGAAGGCCAACAAGCACGTGAGGTTGTTTAGTGCCCAGGCGTGGGTCGGCACCGCGGCCAGCACCTTTCGGTACTCGGTCTCGGCCCGGGCGAATTCGGCCTTGTCGAGCCGGCCCCGTTGTTCCCGCAACGCCCCGAGGAGGAACCGGAGATTGACCGAGTCCGGCATCTTGCCGAGCGCTTCGTTCAACCACCCCTCCACCTTGTCGAAGTGGGCCGCCGTCGCGGCGGTGCTCGACAGGGCCGTCAGCCCGCTGACGATCACCACTTCGAGAGGGCAGCCCTTGCGGGTCTCCTCGCACAGCGCCAGCGCCTTGTCGGGTTGATCGTGGCGCCCGTAGAAGCCGGCGAGCGGCAACCCGGCGTCGGGCCGCGGGGACAGCTCTTTGCATTTGACGTAGTGCAGCTCGGCGGCGCCGGCCGCCTCTTTGCCGGCCCCGGCCCAGTACACCTGGTCGAAGAGTTCGGCCGCTCCCAGCGCGCGGGCAGCGACCTTCTCGCGGTCTGTCGGGTCGTCTTTCGTCTCGGCGAAGCGCCGGATCGCGGGAACGGCGTCGGCGGCCCGTCCCTGCCGGCACAGGAACTGGACCTGGACCGTGACGGTCGGCGGGGCGTTCGGGGCCACCTCCGTCAGGCGGTTCACCCAGTACGCGGCGTCCTTCAACTCGCCCCACCGGATCAGGCTGCGAGCGAACGCGCCGATGTAAACGGGATTCTGTGGCTGCAACCGGATCGCCTCGGTCATGTGGGTCCGCGCCTGCGGTCTGTTACCCTCGACCTCGTACAACTTGGCCAACAGGAACTCGTGATCGGCTCTCGGCGCCTTGAGCTTCGCGGCGCTCTCGAGCAGCGTGATCACCTCTTTCCGCTGACCCGACCGAACCGAGCGGATCAGGGCATCGGTACGGAGGTAGTCCGCCCGTTCACTCCGCGTCAGGTCGTCCTTCCCGACCTGTAACAGCTCCTGAGCCAGTAAGAACCCGGGTTCGTCCCCTCTGAGGCCGACAATCAGCGCCAGGTTGCGGCGCGCCCACCGAACGTCTTCCTCGGTTGCTTTCAGTTCGCCCGAAACTATCCGGCGCAGGAGCGGGTCGGCTTTCTCCGGGTTGCCGGTTTGTTGGTAGAACTCGGCGGTCTTGCGCACGGGGCCGGCGCTGGTTGGCTGGGCGCCGATCGCCGCGAGGTAGCACTTCTCCGCCTCGGCCCGCCGGTCCGCAATGCTGTAACACAGGGCGAGGTCGAGAAGGTTCTTGTCCCGGAGCGCGGCGTCGGCGCGCTTCAGCACGTCCCCAATTCGCACCGGGTCTTTGTCGCGCCGGACCATGTGCTGGACGAACGCCACCCACACGTCTGACTTGTCGCCGGCGAGCGCGACGGCCGATTCGAAGACCTCGGTGGCGTCGGTGCCCCCGCCCGCCGAGAGGATCCGGCCGAGCCACACCCGTTCCTTGTAGTCCTTCGAGTTCGCGCTGACGGCGTCGCGGGCCAGCTTGACCGCCCGATCGACGTCCAGGCGCCGGAGCGACATCTCGGCGTCCAGGCGCTGGAGCTCGGTGGAGATGGGAGCCTGTTTCTCGAGGTCGCGCAGGATCTTGTCGGCCTCTTCGGGGTGCCCGTCCTCGTCGAGGAGCCGGACGACGCGCTTGATGACCGACAGTTGCCGGTCGCCGTCCCGGATCGCCTGGCGGAGGTGCTCGAGCATCAGTCTGTCGTTCTTTTCCAGCTCGTCGATCTGGCTCAGCGCGAGCGGGACGCGCGCCCACCCGCTCCGGGCGCCGGCGACCTCGGCGAGCAGGTCGCGGGCCTGGGGCAACCCGGAGCGGTCGTTGTGGCGGCTGGCCCGCCAAATCAGTCGGATCGCGGTCCCGTATTTCGTGAGAGGGCCGTTGCCCTCGATCTTGCCGACCTCGTCGAGCGCCTGCTGCATTCCGGCATCGTCGTCGCGCTTGAGCGCCGCGTCGAACCGGAGCAACCGGACCGCAAGGTCGTTGGGCTGGAGCGCGGCGATCTGTTCCCAGAGTCCGGCGGCTTCGGCGGGGCGACCGATCAGCCAGTAGGCCGAGGCGAGCGCGCGGAGCAACCGGACGCGATCGTCCTCGGGGAACCGCTCGGCTCCGGCGGCCAGCGCGTTGATCGCTCCGAGCGCCTGGGGTTCGGACTCGTATTTCGTGATGCGCAGCCGGGCGAGCCGCAGTTCGACGCTGTCGCCGAATCGGGCCTTTGCCTCGTCGAGGATCGCGTGGGCACGAGCGCCGGACCGTTTCGGGTCGGTCAGACCCACCCACCCGATACCGCCGCCGATGCCCGCGTGCGCGGCGAACCGGTCTGTGTCCCTGCGCCGGTCGGTCAACGTCGCCAGCGCGAACCACAACTCCGGGTCGCCCGGTCGTTCGACCTGGGCCGCGTGCAGCAGCCGCTCGGCTTCGGTCGATTCCCCCCGGGCAAAATGCACCTCGGCCTTCAGGAGGCAGAATTCGGTCGAGTTCCCGTGCGACCCCTCAAGTTTTCCCAACAGGGTGTTGAGTTCATCCCACTGTCGGTCCTGTGGGGCGCGGACCAAGTTACGGTCCGCGAGGAGACGGGCAAGGGCGAACCACGCCGCCACCGGCGACTGGCGCATTTGAGTAATGTGGCGGTACTCGTCGATCGCCTCGGCGGACCGGCCGAGTACAACCATCGTTCCGGCCAGACCGAACCGGGGCCTGTAGTCGAGCGGGGCCGCCGTGACCGCGCGACGGTACGTGAGCAACTGTCGGTTGGGATCGCCCAGTTTCCCGTAACACTGCGCCAGGAGCAGGTCAATTTGCACTGCTCGTTCCGGGGTGCTCGCCCAGAGCGGTCGGACCCGCTCGAGTACCCCGCACGCGTCGTTCCACTTCTTCTGGCGAACGAACGACAGCCCGCGGAAGAAGTCGATGCGCGTGGGATCCTGCTTGAGCTTTCCGAGTTCGTCCAGGGCTTCCTTGGCCCCGGCGTCGCCGGTCTCGGCGAACTGTTCGGCCAGAGCGAACAGCACCTCCGGCAACCCGTCGGGAGTTACTTTCTTGCGCCCGTTCGTGAGAACCTTGATCGCCTCGGTTCGGCGCCCAGCGCGGGTCTCGACGTCGGCCAGCGCGAGGTAGAGTTCGGCCACGTGTGAGAACTTGCTCGACCCGCGACGGAGGTACCCGCGTGCCTCCTCCCAGTACTTTTCGCGCTCGGCGCGGGCGGCATCGGTCGGCTCGCCGTGTCGGGCGGCCGATTCGACCGCCACGATCGCGGAGGCCAGGAGTACCGGAACCTCCTTCTCCGGTTCGCCCGGCACGAGCTTCCGCGCGGTCTCGAGGTCGGGGCGCGCGCGGGCCAGCCCGTTGGTCGGGTCGTACGTCTTTCGGTACGCGGCGCGGGCGAGGTACGACTCGAACGAGTTCGGCAGCACCCGGACGAGGTCGTTCAGGTCCGCTTGCGGCCCGGTCTCGGTGCCGTCCTTGGTCTCGTCGATCTCGCCGAGGTGGTTCTTGCGAACCCCGGCCCGGCGGACGAACGCCTCGGGCGTCGGGGCCGCCGCGCACGATCGGGCGTAGGCCTTGACGGCCTCCTGGTACCACTTGTTCGCCTCACCCGAGTTGCCCAGCGCGCGCCCTTTCGCCTCGCAACAGAGGCCCAGGAGGTACAGCGCCCGGCCGTCGTTCTCGTCGGCCGCGAGCAGCGCCGTCACGTGATCGTGCGAGACCTCGGTGCGGTTGAGTTCGATGGCCAGCTCGGCCGCCCGGCGCCGCGCGTCGGTCCGGCCTGGGTCGCGCCGCAGTGCCTCTTCGTAGACCGACAGAGCGTCGGATTTGGCCCGCGGCGTCTTGCTCAGTTTTTCCAGCAGCCCGCCGTAGCGAACCCGGGCGTCGATATCGCCCGGGACCGCAAGAATGTACGCCCGGAGCAACCGGGCGGCCCGGTCCGGTTTCTGCTCCGCCTCGGCGCGGGTGGCCTGGTCGAGGTAGCCGGCGCGGTGCCGGTTCTGCTGGTACCGGTGGAGACCGAACCAACCGACCGCGAACACCGCCGTCGTGGCGACAACGACGAGGAAGAACCGGAGGTTGAACGTCCCGCGCATGGCCGGGTTCCACGAGAAATGCAGTGGCGAAGTGAACGGAGCCGGGCGCACGGTGCGCCCGGCCCCTCTCGAAACGACTACCTCACGCGATCTCGGCCGCGGCCTTTGCCGCCCGCGCGCGCCGGGCGTAACCCCAGCCCAACAGCGGCAGGCCCAGCCCGAGGAGCGCGAACGTCCCCGGCTCCGGGGTCGGAACCGGTACGTCGCCGGCGGACCCGCTCACGACGCCGGGCGATCCCAGAACGCCCTGCGAAGAAGCGGTCCCGTAGCCGGGCGGCTCGTTCGAGGTCACGAACACCAGGGTGCTGAACTGGTTCGGCGCCAGCGAGAAGGTGAACAGGGTGGACATCGCGCCCGTGATCGGGTTGATCGAGGTCGATGACACCATGATCGCCGCTTGCGCGGCCGTCGAGGCGGTGAGGCTGATGTTCCCCACGGGGAACCCGTCGTCGGTGAGCTGGTACGACGGGGAGCCGTCGCCGTAGAAGTCCGAGCCCGCGTTGCTCGCGTTGGTTCCGAGGTACTGGTTTCCGACCGGGCCCACCACCCCGCCCGCGCCCGGCGCGTCCCGGAACGCGTACCCGGACACGACCCCGGCTGAGTCCGAGTGGTTGAGGGTATCAACGGACAGGTTGAACAGGGTCGCGTCCGACGACGAGCTGTTCGGGTTGTTCGGGCCGAGCGTGTTGACGACCGAGTAGAAGTACACATACTGCGCGGTCGTGTTAGCTCCGCTGGTCAACAGGGAGGGGTTGATCCCCAGGTCGGTGGCCCAGTTGCCGCTGCCGCCGACGTTGTGGTACACCGCGAAGTTGATGACCCCGTCCGTGGCCCCGGTGGGGTTCGGGGTCCCGGGGCCGCCGGCCCCGATCACCGTGTACCCGGTGTACGCCGGGAGGAACGTGCCCGCCTCCGCCCCGCGGGGCAGTGCGACGAGCGCGAGGGCGACCGCCGCCGCTCGCACGAATAGCGATCTCATTAGAACTCCTTGAGGGTAAAGGGTTCGTCCGCTGCACCGGGCGGGCCCGACCCGTCCGTCACGAACACGCCCGGCCCACCGCAAACACGACGGGTGCCGCGTCGGGCCGAACTGATCGCGGCAAATCGGGCGCCGCACTCGTGCGCCCGGCCGCGATCGCCGCCGAATTCCCGGTTCGTCACCGGGGTACACACGCGCCGTCGGCCGGCGCGGTGGCTTCGATTGTCCGATCTTTCACCGGCCGCGCCGGGCTGCCGACACACACCTTCCACGCGGGCAGGTCGCCGAACACGTTCGACCGCGCGCCCACGACCGTTCCCGCGCCGACCGAGACCCCCGGCCCGACGAACACGTCGGTCGCGATCCAGGCGTCGTCCCCCACAGCGATCGGGAGCCGGAGGAGCGGGAAGTCGGCCCGCGTGTAGTCGTGGGTGCCCGCACACAGGTGCGCGTACTGACTCACCGTCACGCGGGCGCCCAGGGTCACTTCGCCCAAGCAGTACAGGATCACCTCGTCGCCGACGACCGTGGACTCACCGACGCTCAGGTTCCACGGAACCTCGACGGTGACCGTCGGCCGGAGCCGCGCCGTGGGGTGGACGCGGGCGCCGAACCGGCGCAGGAGCCAGTTGCGCCACCGGTAGCACGGCCGCGGGCTGAAGCGGAAGAGGGTCGCTTCGACCACATACCAAACCTGGCGCCGCACCTTCTGGCGGAACGTCCATTCGCTCGTCAAACGACGACCAATCGGGTCGTCGGATGGTGACGCGGCCACGGTGACAACGGTCTCGTTTGCGGTACTACGTCCGGTCGCCTAGGAGATTCCGCAGTGGCTACCCGGTGTGGTGGGCGCGGGTGGCGGAGGAGTCAGGGCGGTGCGGTAGGCGCTTTCCGTCGCGTCGGCTGTTCGGTCCACTCAGAAGTTCGCTGTAGGACGATTTGTGGGAGGGTGAAGCTTCGCACATCCTACAACCCACAATCTCTTCCATGTTACCGGCCACTGCCGTCTCGTCAAGTCGCGAAACAACTTGTCTAACGAATTGACTATTTTCAGTAACATGAGCGCCGCGGCCGAATCGGATGATCGCGAGCGCCGGTTCCACGCGGTCGAGACTCATGCCAGAGCGTCCGGTTCCAGTCGGGGAGGTTGTCCTCACGGAGGAGACGGCGGCAAGCCATACATTCGGTCACATTCTCCGGCGATTTTGGCCCAGGTGTAGCGCTCCTCTATCAGTCGGCGCCCCGCTGCCCCCATTTCCCCGGCCTCCCGCGGGTCGCTCAGGACTTGCGCCAGGCCCGTGGCCACCGCCTCGCTGTTCAAGGGCACGACCAACCCCGCCCGCTTCTCGCCGACTTCCGGAAAGTGGCACTGTTCGGAGATCACGACCGGCACCCGGCAGGCCAGGGCTTCCAAGACGGCCATGCTGAAGCCCTCTTGACGGCTCGGCAAACAGAAGCACGCGGCGCCGGCGAGGGCCGCCCACTTCGCCTCCCCGTACAGTGGCCCGGTGAGCACCACCCGATCGGCCAGTCCGAGCGCGCGGATGGTCCGCTCGAACATTTGCTGCGCACCGTCGTCCGGACCGGCCACCACCAGTTTGACTCGCGGTTGTCGCGGCGCGACGTTCGCGAAGGCGGTGGCCAAGACGTCCAAACCTTTCTTGTAATGCAACCGGCTGAGAAACAGGATGTAGGGATCCTGCCCGACGCTCGGGTGTGACGCACGAAAGCCACCGGACCCGGGCAACGGGTCAATTTCGCTGAGATTGACCCCGTTGGGGATGATCCAGTGGGCGACGCGGAGTCGGAGCACTGCGAGAAGGCGAGCTTCGTCACGGTTGAGCAAGTGAAGGGCCGCGGCTCCATTGAGGAACCGTCTGACCGCGCACACCAAGGCCAACCGTTTCTTCCACCACTTCTGGGCCAGACTCCACGGATCGAGCATTCCGTGCGGCATGACGATGTACGGCACCCCTGTCCGCCGCGCCTCTGCCGCCGCACCGAGGAGCAACGGATCCCACACACCGTGGAGGTGCAACACGTCCGCCGAGTCGACGAACTTCCTGAGGGTTCGTCGAACCCGACCACGAACGAACAACTCGATCACCCCCGGTGCAGCCGAGCGCTCGAGCGGCACGCTGATCTCGCTCGCCGGCACTTTGCCGTCATCACCAGTGAGGATTTCAACCGAATGCCCGCTCGAAACTTGTGCCTCTGCCAGCCGGGTACAGACGACCGCCGGCCCACCGGAGGCGGGGTCGAGTGTTCGAATGACGTGCAGCACGCGCCGCGGTTGAAACATTCGGATCATGTCATCCGACCGCGTAAAGAGCGAACCGCGAACCCAGCCCGAGGCGCACACGGGCGTGCTCGGGGCGATATGGTCTGTCCATCACGACGGGCGAGCCGCAGGCGTTCGGGTGCCTGTACGGCACCGCGTGGGTCACGTTCATGGTGCCCCCACGAGCGGCTGAGCGGCCCGTCGGATCGCGGTCTCGTAGACGGCGACCGTCCCGCGGGCCATCGATTCGAGGCTGAAGGAGTGTTCCGCCCGCCGGCGGCCCGCTTCGCCCATCCGCGTTCGTGTCTCGAGTTCGGTGACGAGCTTGTTCAACCGGGCCGTCCACACGTCGGTCGCCCGCGACGGACACAGCCACCCGGTTTCGCCCTCGACGACCGCCTCGCGGACGCCGTCCACATCGGACACCACACACGGCAGGCCGGCGGCCATCGCCTCAAGTACGGCGAACGGGAATCCCTCGTAAACCGATGGGAGAATGAAGGCATCGAACCCGACCAGGCGCTGACGGGCGTCGGTGCGCCAGCCATCGATGTGGACCCGGCCGGTCAGCCCGAGCTCGCGGGCGCGGGCCTCGAACGCGCCGCGGAGCCGCCCGTCGCCGACCCACACGAGCCGGACGTTCGCGGGCAACCGTGAGAGCAGGTCCAGTGCAAAGAGCGGATCTTTCTGCTCCTCGATGCGGGCGACACTCCCCAGAACGACGTTCCCCGGGCCGCAGCCCCACTCGTCTCGGATGGCCGCGCGGTTCCCCGGTGGTGTGACGGCGATCCCGTTCCAGACCGTGTGCGTGTGGCGCCCGCGGGCCCCGAGTACCTCTGTGAGCGGTTGCCGTGCGGCCTCGGCCACCGCGATGTACTCGCACGCTGTGGCGCGGAGAGTACGCCGGGCAACCCAGTCGCGGACACCGCCGAACATCGAGCCGAGCCCCGTCATGCTGCGGGTGACGTGAACCGTGCAAACCGTCGGCAGCCCCGTCCGACCCGTGGCGAGCAGCAGGTCGAGTCCGTCTTCGAGGTTCTGTTTGTTCAGGTGCAACACGTCGGGTCGAAGGTCGGCGAATAGTTGGGCGAGTCGTGCGATCGTCTGGCGCGCGAGAACCGAACCGATGGCCCGTGTCCGGCGGTCGTAGGTGTTGGGGAAGTCCGCACGACGGACCTGACCGAATCGGGCGAGTTTCTCCGCGAGCGCGTCCATTCGCGGGTGCGCGGCGAGCAGGAACTCGACCGTGTGACCCAGCGCGTGAAGCCCCTGAGCCAACCCGTCGAGGTAGAGTTCCCCACCGCCCTGCGACCCGGACGAGGACGAAACGAGCAGGACGCGCAGGTTGCCGGAACGCACCCGGTCATTCGATGTAGTGGTCGGTGTCACGAGTGCTGTCATGAGCAGATGAGCGCGGGCGGGCGGTTGCGGTGCACCACGGTTCGGAACAGGTCATACCAGCGATCGACGCCGCGCTCGGGGGTCCAGTCGTCGGCTGCCGCCCGCGACCGCTCGGCGAAGCGAAGTAACTTCTCCCGGTCGGCCGCGAAGTCCACGAACGTGTTGTACAGGGCGTCCTCGTCCCCGGCCGGGACGATCGTGCCGTTCTCGCCGGGCGCCACCAGATCGACCGCGGCCCCGACCGCGTCGCTGCAAATGATCGGAAGACCGGCGGCGAGCGCCTGGTTCACGACCACGCCCCAGCCGTCGTGCCGGGACGGGAGGACGAAAACGTCGGCCCCCGCGAACTGCGCGGCCAGTTCGTTCACCTGGAGGAACCCGGTGAACTCGACGCGAGCGCGGACTCCTTCGGGGATCGCGCCCACGAGATCGGCCCGCAGCTCACCGTCGCCGACCAGTTTGAGCCGGACGTTTTCGTCCCGCTCGGCGAGCCGGACGAACGCCCGAACGAGCAGATCGACACCCTTCCGGTGAACGAGCTGGCCGCAGTAAAGGATGCGGAGCGGGGCGTTCGGGTCGGTCCGCGGGGGCTTCCGCGCGGCGACGAACGTGGCCATGTCGCAGAAGTACGGGATGTTGGCGACCGGGCGGCCCCGGGCGGCCAGCGCGCGGTACGCATCGGCGGCCCGGGAGCCGACGGCCGCGATCCCCGAGGACCACTTCACGGCCGGCCACCGGGCGACCGCGCGGAGAGCGCTCCCGACCCGGCCGCGCTGCTGGTATCCCGGAATCTCGCCGTAAAAGACCCACGGCGTGCGCGTAGCCTTGAGCCACCACATGACGGCCTGGTTGGTCAGCCCGGAGTAGCCGGCGACCACCACCACGTCGGGCCGGCTCGCGCGGACGCGGGCGATGGCCCCGGGGTTGGCGTGGACCCGCGCGCCGAGGACCTGGACCCACCCGCCGGGTAGGATCTCGGAGTGCGCGGGCAGGTCCGGGTCGTCCCACGCGAAGGCCGGGGCGTGCTTCTCCAGGTACAGCACGCGCGGGGCGATCCGGCCGTCGCGGGCCATCGCCGCGAACAGGTCCATCATGTACGGCGACGGCGTCGGCGTGAGGAACGTGGCCCGGAGCGCCCGGCCGGGCGCCCCCGCCGCGGGCTCCTCCCGGACCACCCGCGCCCGGCCGAACACCGGTTCGGCCGGAGTACCCATCGTCATTCGCGAGAGCGGCCCGTTCACGCGCTCGCCCCCCCGACCGCGGGTTCCTGTTCGGCCGGATTACCCCGCCGGAACAACAGCGCCGTGAGTACCAGCCAGAACAGGATCGGGTAGGTGCGCAGGAGGAACGCCTGTTGCGAGCGGACGCCGGCGAACAGGGCCATCGCCCCGAGACCGTAGAGCATCGGCCACACGACTCCGCGGCGCGCCGTCAGCAGTCCATTCCACATCCCCGCGAGCCGGCCGTAGAACAATCCCCCGAAGAAGACGAACGGCAGCCCGAAGTCGTAGTAGAACTCGCCGACCGCGCTGACGGACCAGGTGGTGGTCTCGTCCCCGGAGACCTCCATCTCGAACGAGAACCCCGGCCCGACCGGCTTCTCCGGCCAGAACACGCGCGGGATCGGGCGCACCAGCACGTAGAACAACTGCCCGCCGTGCGTGTGCGCGATCCGGTCGGGGATCAGGTCCACCACCTGGCACAGCCGGTTGAAGTTGTCGTCCACATCGATCTTCGACTCCTTCAGTTGCTCGACGGTCCGCTCGCGGTTGGTGGAAAACAGGCTCGCCAGCCCGTCGTTACGGACGGCGATCATGACCTGCATCCAGACGAGCAGCGCGAGGGTCACGACGAGCAACCGGGCACCCACGGCCCACGTGATCTTTGGTTGGAGCAGGAGCCACGTGAGGACCGCGGCCCCGACGACCACCCCGACCTCGCCGCGGGAACCGCCCTGCGACGCGAACAGGAGCAGGATCACGCTGCACACGCCGGCGGCGACGGTTCGCGTGTCCTTCCACCCGCGGAGCTGGGCGTGCAGGACGGTCAGCGTCGGCACCAGATACCCGAAGTAGACGAGGTGCTCGCGGAACGCGCTCCACCCGCCCATCCGTGCGGCGGCCCACGGCGCACTGAACCGGCTCCCCCCGAGCGATTCGACCATCAGCACCAGATCGAAGTTGCACGAAATGAGGTAGTGCGCCATCGCCAGGGAGAAGCACACCAGCACCGCATAGAAGACGGTCGCCGGGGACAGCTCGACCGCGCTGGCCTTTCGGATCGTGGCGGGTAACCGCGACGCCGGGAACACGTTCGCGACACACACACCGAGGCCGAACAGCCCGGCCGCCAGGAGCGCGCCGCGGACCGCCGCCGCCGACACGTCTTGCGGCTCTTTCTGCCCCTGGATGAGGTCCAGAAAGATCCAGTACACGATCCCGACGAGGACGAGGTTCTCGGCCCGAAAGGCGTCCATCGGCTTTCGGGCCGCCGCGAGTACGACCGGGGCCAGCAACCCGGCGGTCATCGCCAGGGCGCTCGGGCGCAGCGCGCCGGGGAGGCCGTACTCGGCCGGGACGAGTGCGATCGCGAGTACCGTGCCCACGCCCACCGCGAGTACCCCGAAGGGTGCGGTCGAGGGTTGGGCGCGCGGGAGTTCGAGCGGTTCGAGTTGCACGGGCCGGGTTCTGGGGGTGCTGACAGATCCGATCATGCCCAGTCGGGTGGATGCGTTTCCGTTGGGACTCGGTCAGTTGGCCGTCTTGGGTCCAAGGCGGCCAATTGGCCGCCTTCAGAAAAGTGCGTTTTCCTAGGGCTTTTCGCTCAAGGCGGCCAAGGCGGCCAACTTCCACACGGGCTACCCCTCATACCCCGTCGGCGTGATTCCTTTCCCTCGAAACCCGGCCTCAGCCGGCGACGTTATTCGTCAACACGAGTGAGTGTCATACCACACCCGCGACTGGCCGGCGGCGCGATCCGGTGTCGAGTTCGGCGAGCCGGTCGGCCAGGGCGTCGATCGAGAACTGTTTGACCGTCTCGGTCGCCCGCCGGCCCCGTTCCCGCACCAACGCGGGAGCGGCGGCCAGTTCGTCCAGCGCCGCGGCCAGCGCGTCGGCGTCGCCGGCCGGAACGATCCGCCCGTCGTGCCCGTCGGTCACGACCTGCCCGCAGTTGGGCGTGGCGATCACCGGCAGGCCGTGGGCCATCGCTTCGAGCTGGGTGATCGCGAACCCGTCCGACAGGGTCGGGAGGACGAACACGTCGGCCGACCGGTAGAGGCGTTCGACGTCCGACCGCGGCACCGGCCCGACGAGTTGCACGTTCGGCGGGGCCGTGGCCACGGCCGCGGCGCTGATCCCGATCGGCCCGGCAACCACCACGCGCACACGCTGGGACTTCAGCCGGCGGGCCGCTTCAAACAGGTACGGAATGCCCTTCCGCAGAATCACCTGACCGAGCCACAGGACGACCAGTTCGCGGTCCGGGGCTCGGCGCTCCGGGATCGGGCCGGCGGGGGCGTCGTAGGCGAGCGGCAACACGATCACCTTGTCGGATGGCACGCCCTGCGCGACGAGCGCCGATCGGCTCCACTCCGAGTTCACGACCACGCTCGTCGCGGCGCGCCACTCGGCGGTCAGTCGGGCGTAGTATTCGTCCGGGATGCGACCGGGCAGCGCGGCCCACCCCGACCACTTCTCGCACTCCCGCCGCACGATCTCCTCTTCTGTCCGGGCCGGGTCGATTTGCCCGACGAACGTCGGAACTCCTTGCCCGGCCAGCCGTTCGAGCGGTTCCAGCGCGCCCGTCGTGTACGCGAAGAACGCGCCCGGCCGGTCGGTCGTTCTTGCGAGGTGTCGAGCGACCCGCCTGCCGAACGCTTCGCCGATCTGAAGGTGTCGGGTGAAGGTCGCGGCCACGTCGCGCGGGCCGAACACCCGGTCGCGGATGCTTTCCGCCACGGCCGACGCCGTGAACCCGACCACGCGCTCATCGGGCAGTTCGGGGTGTGCCCGCGACGCCAGCGACCGGAGCGGCCCGCGCCCGAACCGGCGGAGCAGCGGCCCGGCCCACGCGTCGGTGTACAGTCGGGCGAGTTGTCGCCGGCGGTGCAGCGCCCGCGGGATCGCGTAGTGCTCGCGGGCACCGATCTGGGCACACACCCAACCCGCACTCATACCGATTGAACCCTCGCCGGTTCCGAGAGATCGGGTGCCCGGTCGGCCACCGGGCGGCGGGCCAGGCGCATCCACTGCCGGAAGCTTGCCCACGAAACGGGATTCCGGTGTCGCAGACACGTTCGCAGCCCGCGGGCCGCCTGAACCCACCACACCGGTTCGCGCACGGCCCACCCCAACCCGCGCGTACAGGAGTACCGGAACTGACTGAAGGCCCGCCACGCCGCCACGAGCGGCAGGTACGGCAGCGGGCACCGCATCCACACGCTCCACTGCTCGTTGCGGGCGTGGCGGTGGTGCGTGCGGCGTTCGCTGCGCCCGGTGCCGGTGTAGTAGTGTCGCACCGTCAGGCCCGGTTCGTACCACACCTCGTACCCCGCGGCGTAGCACTGCAGGGCGTAGTCCGGTTCCTCGTAGGCGTGGAAGAAGAACCCCGGGTATCCCGCAAGCGCCAGGTACACGTCCCGCCGGAGAGCCGCCCCGGAGTTCGGGAACGAGTGGACCATCAGCGCCGGGCCCCAGTCAGCCTGCGTCAGGCTCTCGGGGTACTCGTCGCTTCGCTGCGGGAAGGTGATGACCGCTGCCCGCGGGCGGCGCGCGAACGCCGTTTGCAAGCGCGTCACGAAGTCCGGCTCGATCGGGTTGCTGTCGTCGTCCAGCCCGACCAGCACGTCGGCCGTGGCCTGACGGATCAAGAAATCCCGCGTTGCGATGGACCCCTGCGCGGTCGGGTTCTCGAACAACCGGACGCCGGGGAACTCGCGTCGGACCGTTTCCGCCGTCCCGTCGGTGCCGCCGTCCGCGCAGACCAGGATTTCGACCGGTTGCGGGTCGAGGGCCGCCAGCGCGGTCAGCGTGCGGCGCAGCTCCGCGCACCGGTTGTGGGTCGCGATCGTGACGCCAATGGTCGGTCGGTCGGTCATGAGCCTGGATCAGCCTTGTGAGGCCCGGAACCGGTCAGCACGCGGACCACGCGGGCCGGGGTGCCGACCGCGATCCCGCCGGCGGGGACGTCCTTGGTGACCACGCTGCCGGCGCCGATCACCGCGTCGTCGCCGATCGTCACTCCTTTGAGCACGACTACCCGGGCACCGAGCCACACCCGGTTGCCGAGGCGCGTCGGACGGCTGACGAGCGGCAGTTGCAGGGGCGGCGTGCCCGGGGCGAACCCGTGGTCGTGATCGGTCAGGTAGCACCCCGGTCCGATCGCGCAGTCGTCGCCGACGGTCAGCTCGTCGGACACGTCGAACATCGTGTCCCGGTTAATGTAGCACCGGGCACCGAGCCGGAGCCGGACCCGGCCGAGCGGCCCGCCGGGGCACAAGAGCACCACCCCGCGGTCGAGCGCCACGCCGGCCCCCAGTTCGATCTCGGAGTGGTTGAGCGGGATCTCGACCGCCCGCAGGTTCGCGTACCCGCCGAACCGCACCCCGCGGAGCCGGTAGTAGACGTTCCGCCGCCGGGAGGCCAGCCCCGCGAACACCCGCTCGCAGGCGCCGAGGAGTTTCACCGGACGCTCTCCCGCGCGAGGGAGAAGAGGCCGCGGAGCTTGCCGGCGAACTCGGCGGACACGCGCCGCAGGCCGCCGGGGGCCGCGGCGGCGACCTGGAACGCCTCCCACAGCGCGAACCGCAGGTAGTCGCCCGGCCCGCGCCGGCCCAGCACGCGCGTCATCACAAAGTGCCGGTTGACCAGTTCCATCGCCGCCAGGTGTGCGTGGCTCCGCTTGTGATCCCCGGGCTGGCTGTCGTGGAAGATCCGGGCGGTCCGGGCATTGGCCAGTTTCCACCCGCGCCCGACGGTCAGTGAGAGCGTCAGATCCTCGCACATCGAGTAGCCGGTGAAGTGATCCGGGAACGGCCCGGCCGGCAGCGCGGCCCGGCGGTAGAGGGTGCAGGTCGTGTTCAGCCAGTCGGCCGGGACCACGTCCGGCAGGTGCGGCCGGTCCTCGGGCAGGAAGTTCACCGCCGGCCCGATGACGTGCCCGGCGTAGGTCCGCAACTGTCGCCCGGCGAGGAGCGGGTACAACACCCGCGTGAGCCGCCCGGGCGGCGAGTAGGTCTGGTTCGTGATGGTCGCGTTCACGCCGCCGAGCGCCGGGTCCGATTCGAGGGCCGCCCACAACCGGCTTACGCACTCCGGCTCGAACAGGATGTCGTCGTCGAAGAATCCGATCACGTCGTGCGCGGCGGCGGCGACCCCCTCGTTTCGCTGGAGCGCGGCGCCGCGTCGGACCGCCCGATACCAACCCACCCGCGACACCAAACCGGCCGTTCCGTCGGAGCAGAGCTTCTGTGTCGCCGCGTCGTCGGAGGCGTCCACGATCACGATCTCGGCCGGCTGGGCCGATTGCCGCGCCAGGCTCTCGAACGTCCGGCGGAGCGGTTCGGCCCGGTGCCGGGTCGGGATGACGACCGACACCGGGAGAACAACGGGAGTCGGGATCACGACCGGGCGCTCGCGGCAGGTTCGGTCGTGAGCGCCGGCAGGTGGGCGCCGGTGCGCCATGAGAACACGGCCCGCTTCGCCCGGATCGCCGTTCGGGCCAGCCCCGGGGCCAGCCGCGCGACGCGGTAGGCGGCCCGCACCCTCGGCGGTAAGTGGGGCCACGCCTCGGCCAGCGCGGCGCGCGCCTCCGCCGGCGGGGCGTCGGTGAACGCGATGGTCGCGACCCGACGGGCGATCTTCGCCAGTCGCGCGTCCGTCCAGGGGCCGGCGTAGGCCGCCCGGTTCTTGACCAGTGCCCGCAGGTAGTACACCTCGCAGGAGAGGTAGTTGCGGCAGATGCTGCCGGGCGTATCGACGCGGTAGGCGACCGTCGGGACCGTGTCCCACGCCCAGGTGCGCTCGTGGATCACGCGGAGCCACAGGTCGATGTCGTGGCGCCGGACCTGCGCCGGGTCGAAGCCCCCGACCTCCCGCACCCGGTCGCGCCGGTAGAGTACGCTCGAATGGCCGAAGTACAGTTCCTGGTCCTCGAGCCGCATGTAGTCCCGGTGGCCCAGTCCGGTCCGGGTCTCGGTGATCGGCTGCGGTTTCGTCACGGGGGAGCGGGTGCCGTCGGCGGTCATGTCGTCGCACAGCGCCCGGTAGGCGACGTCGGCGGTCCCGGCGAGCACCTCGGCCGCCCGCGCGAGGTGGGTCGGGTACCACACGTCATCGGCGTCGAGCAGCGCGATCCAGTCGCCGGTCGCGGCCTCGATCCCGACATTCCGCGAGGCGGCGGCGTTCCGGCAGTTCGCGGGGATCAGTCGCACATCGACGCCCGACCGGCGGATCTGCTCGGCCGAATCGTCGGTCGAGGCGTCGTCAACGACGATCACCTCGTGCGGTGCGCGAGTCTGGGCGGCAACGCTCCGCAGCGTCTCGCCGATCCACCGACCGGCGTTGTGACAGG
>CAZBXY010000094.1:0-24695 GCA_964495365.1 uncultured Frigoriglobus sp.
ATCGTGAGCGGTTGTCGTTTCCTCTTCGTCTGGCCCTGAATCCTCATCTCTGCTGTCTTCTGTCCGCGGCCCACCGACCACTGCCAACTCCCGAATAAAACGAGGGAATGTCCCTCACCCCACCCGCGCCCGCGGCGCCCGGCGGATCGCTGTTCCGCCGCGACTACACGGTGTTCCTCACCGGCCGGTTCCTCGGCACGCTGGCCACCAGCACGCAGTCGGTCGTCATCGCGTGGGAGGTGTACGAGATCGCCCGGCGAACGATGGGGATCAAGGAGGCGGCGTTCGTGGTCGGGATGATCGGGCTGGTTCAGTTCCTCCCGCTCGTCGCGCTGACGCTCGTCGCCGGCGAGGCCGCCGACCGGCACAGCCGCCGGCTCATTCTCGTGCTCTGCTACGCCGCGCAGCTCCTGACCTCGACCGCACTGGCGTTTCACTCGGCGCTCACCGGCGAACTGTGGCCGATGTTCGTGCTCTCGGCGCTGTTCGGCAGCGCGCGGGCGTTCCTCGCCCCGACCGCCAGCGCGCTCGGGCCGATGCTGGTTCCGCTGCACCTGCTCCCGCGAGCGGTCGCGACGAACTCGCTGGCGGGTCAGTTGGCCTTCGCCCTCGGCCCGGCGCTGGGCGGGCTATTGTGTGCGATTTCGCCCGCGGTCGGGTACGCGGTGTGCGTCGGGCTGTACACCGTGGCCGCGGGGTTCATGTCCCGGATCCGCGCCGACACGCGCCCGCAGGTGGAGCCGGGGCGCTCGCGGGCCGCGCAGATCCGCGAGGGGCTGGGCTACGTGTGGGGGAACAAGCTCGTTCTGGGGGCGATTTCGCTCGACCTGTTCGCGGTGCTGCTCGGCGGCGCCACCGGGCTGCTGCCCGTATTTGCACGCGACATTTTGCACGTCGGGCCGGAGGGGTTCGGGGTGTTGCGGGCGGCGCCGGCGGCCGGAGCGGTACTCGTGGGTGGGTTCCTCGCGGTGCGGCCCATCGAGCGCCACGTCGGGGTGAAGATGCTGCTGTCGGTCGCGCTGTTCGGCGTGATGACGCTCGTGTTCGCGTTCTCGGAGTGGTTCGTGCTGTCGGTGGTCGTGCTGGTGGTGCTGGGCGGGGCCGACATGGTGTCGGTGTTCACACGGCAGAGCCTCGTGCAGATCGCGACCCCGGACCGGATGCGCGGGCGGGTGTCGGCCGTCTCGACGCTGTTCATCGGCGCGTCGAACGAGCTGGGCGAGTTTGAAAGTGGCGTGGTCGCGCGGTTCCTGGGCCCGGTGTGGGCGACGGCGTTCGGCGGCGCCGGGGCGCTGGTGGTGACGGGCGTGTGGGCGTGGCTGTTCCCGGCGCTGCGACGGGCCGACCGGCTGCACTAATGCGACGGGGCCGGTGCTTTGGCTCCGGTCTTCGTGGCACAGGCTTTCGAGCCTGTGCTGACACTCGATCCCGACCGAAGGGAGGGATCGAACTCAACCCTTGACCCATGCGCCTACTACTACTGCGGACCCTGCTCCAAAGGCTCCTGCCCCCGGGACGGGCGGGTCGGATTGACCGATCAGCGTCTCTCGCCGGCGCTACCCTTCGGCGACCGGTTGCGGCTCGAACGTGCCGGGTCGGTCGCGCGGGCGCCTTGAGGGGTGATCTCACCCGTATCACCGCCGACGGTCTTCTGCGAAGGTCCGTTGCGGCGGTTCTTCGCAACGTTTGGGAGCGCGTGATCGGCTGCCGTCGACTCGGTGACGGGGTCGTCGCTTCCGTCGCGGCCGGGTCGGCCCGGCGACCGAGGTGGACGTCCATCTCGGTGTCGAGCACCCGCTCGAGCGGTCTTCATCAGGGTCCGCATCAGGCCGTTGAGGTCGTCCAGAGTGGTGACCCGGGTCGCCATCTCGCGGCGGGCCAGTTGCTCCGCCTGGCTTGAGGATCGCATCCATTGCGGGAATCTCCGGCAGGTCCGAGGACTGGGTAATAGCCACCCCGTTCCCCTGACACAAGATTCAGCACAAGCCCGAAAACACAAGACCGGCGGCTCGCGTTCGGTTACAGTAGCGCGTAACAATTCCCCCGGAGCGCTCCCATGCCCGCTCTCGCCGCCGGTGTCCTCCGCCGCGATCCCGCCGACGTGACCCCGTGGGCCGAGACCTGCGGCGCAATCCGCTGTCTCGTCGAAGCGAAAGATGGGGCCGCCGCGGAGGTGCATCACGTCGAGATCACCGACGCGAAGCTCCATTACCACGCCCGCACCGACGAGTTCTATTACGTCATCGACGGGCAGGGCACCATGACCCTCGACGGAGAAGAGATCGAGCTTCACAAAGGGGTCGTGGTGTACATCCCGCGGGGCGTGAAGCACAAGGCCCGCGGCAACCTGACCATTCTGACGGTGTGCATCCCCGCGGGCGTGATGGACGACATCCACGAGTGTGAGTAGTGCGATGATCGCACCCGCGATTCACCGGCGCACGCTCCTCCGTCTCGCCGCCGGCGGGTTGACGCTCCCGGGGTTCCTGCGGGCGTCCGCGTCTCAACCGCTCGTCAAAGACACGAGTTTCGGGCGCGCGAAGCGGTGCCTGATCCTGTTCCTCACCGGCGGGCCGCCCCAACACGACACCTTCGACCCCAAGCCCGACGCGCCGGCCGAGGTGCGCGGCGAGTTCAAGGCGATCAACACGAACGTCCCGGGCGTGCGGTTCGCCGAACTGTGCCCCGAACTCGCCAAACGGGCCGACAAATGCTGCGTCGTGCGGTCGGTGACGCATACCGACACCGTACACACCTCCGCCGGGTACACGATGCTCACCGGCGTGCCCCACCCGAAGGCCAACGCCAAGACCGCGGCCGACATTCAGCCGCTCGGGGCCGATCACCCGCACATCGGGGCGCTCCGGGCGAAGGTCCGGCCGCCCGCGAGCGGGCCGGCGTTCGTGTCGCTCCCAGAAATCATCAAGGACGCCGGCGTGAACGAGTTCCCCGGCCAGGGCGCCGGGTTCATCGGCAAGCGGTTCGACCCGTTCCGCATCGACGGCGACCCCAAAACCGGCGCGTTCCGGCTCCCCGACGTGGAACTGCCCTCCGATGTCTCGGACGCGCGCTTGATGGAGCGCCGCGGGCTGCTCGCGGAACTGGACCGCGCCAAACACGCCCCCGACCGCGCCGCCTTCAACGACCGCGCCTACGACCTGATCCGCTCGCCGGCCGTTCACCGGGCGCTCAAACTCGACCGCGAACCGAAAGCCGCACGTGCGGCTTACGGCCCGCACCTGTTCGGGCAGGGATGTCTGCTCGGCCGCCGGTTGCTCGAAGCCGGGGTGCCGCTCGTGACGGTGTACTGGCACTACGAGGGGCCGGACGACTCGCCGGTGTGGGACACGCACGAGAACAACTTCCGCCACCTGCGACAACGATTGCTCCCGCCCACCGACAATGCGGTCGCGGCGCTGTTCGACGACCTCGCGGACCGCGGGTTATTGGCCGATACGCTCGTCGTGGTGATGGGAGAATTTGGGCGCTCGCCGCGGGTGAACAGGCGCGCCGGGCGCGACCACTGGCCGCAGGTGCAATCGATCCTGCTCGCGGGCGCCGGGGTTCGCGGCGGGAGCGTGTACGGCGCGTCGGACCGGCTCGGCGGGCTGCCGGCCGAAGGCGCGGTTAGCCCGATCGACCTCACCGCGACGTTCCTTCACCTGCTCGGCGTACCGGCGGACGTGGAAATCATCGACCCGGCCGGGCGCCCGCACCGGGCCTGTCACGGCGCTCCGGTTCGCGGGCTGTTCGGCTGACTCTCGTAGGACACGCGGCCTGCGTGTCCGGTCCGCTGCGCCTGCTGCCGCAGTCTGGCTTGTGACACGCGAGCCGCGTGTCCTACGAGAACTACTTCGGCGGATTGGGGGGCACGGGCATCCCGGGCCGGCCGGGGGGGGGACCGGGGCCGGCGAACGGGCCACCCGGTGGGGGCAGCGCCTGCGTCGGGCGCCGCGCCACCCCGTACCGCTGCCGCACCGCGTCCTTCAACATGTCCTGGACCCACGGGGTGCCGTCGGCCGCCAGCGAGCCGACGAACGGCGAGGAGAAGTCGAGTTGCGCGCGCAGAGCCTCGTCCGCTTTGCGAATGCGCTCGGCGCGTGCGGCCTCAGTTTCGCCGGGCACCTGCTGCTTGCGTGCGGCCTCATCCTGGACGTGCGCGAAGTCCTTGGCGCTGGTGTTCTCGACGACGAACCACTTGATCTCCTCGCGGTTGGACTCGGGCCAGAGCGGGTCGCCCCCGCCCGCCCCGCTGCCCTCGCGGGGGAACGGGACCGTCAGGAACGGTACCACCGCGTGCATCGCGTGCGCGGTCTGGTTGGCCCGCTCGCGCACCCGGTCGTCGTCCTGCACCAACAGCCGCAGGTACGCCAGTTCGTACTCGAACGTGTCGTCCTCGTTCTTGTCGGAGGTGCGGCTGGGGCGGTGGAACTGCGGGTTGTCGGCCAGCACCTGCTTCCACCGCTCCAGCCCCTCCTTGTAGAGCCGCAGGGCCAGCGGCTTGTTGCCGGCCCGGCGGGCCTGGTCGGCCTTCCACAGGGTCTTGCGGGCCAGCACGGTGAGCGGTTGCCCGTTGATGACCCGGGCCTCGGCCTGGGCCGACGCCAGGAAGTAGGCGAAGTTCGTCGTCTGTCGGTTCGTGGTGTAGAACCGCAGCGCGTTCGTCGCCATGTACCGGCGCATCAGGGTCTCGTCGGACATCTGGGCGGCGGTCGGGTCGGTCGGGATCGTGTTCGGGTCGCCGGCCAGATCGCGGAGTTTGACGAACTGCGACTCGGACAGGGTCAGCGCGTAGTCCTTGCCGTGCTGGTCCCACATCTCGGCGGCCCGCTGCCACTCGATCAAGGACCAGGCGCGCCCGGCCCCGACGACCACATCGAGCGGGCGCGACCGCCGGGCCGGGTTCGGGTCGTCCGGGAACCACCACACTTCCGGCCCGGAGGCCGGGTCGTCGATCCGCCACCCCTCGCCGTCGAACCACCCCTCCTTCTGCTCCTGCTCGGCCTGGTAGCTCTGGGCCCGTGGCGCGCCCTGGCGGAAGATGATCGTCGTCGGCAGCCGCGGGACGCGGTGCTTGGCGGGGTCGTGCCCGGAGACGCCCGGCGGCGCGGTCGGGCCGGGCAAGGGCGCCCCCTCGGTGTCCGACAGCCCCCACAAGGGGCCGTCCTTCAACTGCGGCGGGAGCAACAGGAGCGAGTACGTGTACCACGCGCGGGCCGCCTTGAACGCGGTGAAGTACCCGACCAGGGGCGCGGTGTCCTCGCGGGTGGCCACGCCGGGGTGGGCCTCGGTGTCGTTGAACTGCGGCGGCAGCACCGGGAACTGCTTGTCCGGGTCGGCCAGGTCGTCGGTCCAGGCGCCGAGGGCGTCCTTGCGGTACCGGGCCGGCAGGTCGCGGTAGTTGGTGCGCAGGAACCGGATCACTTCTTCCGGGGACGCGGCCCGCAGTTTCTCGCGGGCCCGCCGGTCGATGGGCGGGGCCTCGTCGCCCCGGAGCCGGCGCACGAAGTGCGGGTGCCGCTCGCAGAACTGCTTGAACTCGCCCAGGTTCACCGCGCCGGTGACCGGATCGACGAACCGGTCCGGGCTCCGCTCGCTCGGCGGGATGCAGCTCAGGTCGTAGAGGCACCGGAGCACCTCCACCGTGTCGGCCACGCCGAACTTGTTCTGGTAGTAGAACGCGATCTGGTACCGCATGTCCGGCGACCGCTTGTTCCGCCGCTCGCCCTCGGCCAGCAGTTGGATGCCCTTGACGATGTAGTAGTACATGTCGCCCGAGCCTTGCATCTCGACCGACACGTTGTACGTGATGTTCCAGCTCTGGAAGATCCAGGGGGTGATGAAGTTCGGTTGCAGCTTGGTCACCATCTGGACCCGCTGCTCGAACTCGTGGAAGTCGTTGCGTTTCTGCTTATCGATGGCCGACAGCCACAGCGCGGTGACGACGAACCCGCGGCTGCCGGTGAGGATCAGCCGGGCCGCGCTGCCGGTGACCTCGACCTCGCCCTCGTTGGGGTCCGACTCCCACACCTCCAGCCGCTGGGCCTGGCTCTGGATCGTGTGGTTCGAGGCCCACTGGAGCGGTCCCGCGGCCCGCGCCGCCGGCACGGGGATCGTGCCCCGCCACACCATGCTGATCGTGAACAGCGCCAGAATGACCGCCAGATAGGCGATCTTGCGATTCCGGGATGCACGTTGAAGGGGATTCATGCTAGTGGCTAGTGTCAGTGGTCAGTGTCAGTGAAGATCAAAGATCGCGCAGCGGACAGTGAAGAGTGGTCAGCACTTGGAGGAAGCTTGGTTTTCGCTTCTTTACTGACACTGACCACTGACACTGGCCACTGCTAAGCCGCCACTTCGCGGTTATTCATCAGGTAGTACGCCACGACCGCCCACGGTAGTAAGTACCCGAACGTGACCAACAGGTTAATCACCAGGTACTCGGTGTTGACGTTGAACCCTTCGGACACGAAGTGGCCCCAACTGAACGAGTCCACGTCGGGCACCATGTTCTGGAACCGGCGGACCACCCACGCCATGAACTTGTCGCCGAAGAGCAGCGCCCGGGTGCTGGCCGAGTCGGACAGCGGCATGGTCCCCTGTTCGGCCTTGACCAGTTGCGACATGCTCTGGAACGGTCCGCCGCCGACGTTGCGCCCGCTGGCCAGGTCGTTCAGGTGGTCGGTGAAGGACCCGGCGTTGTAAATGAACGACGTCGCCAGCAGCGTGAGCACGCCGCTGAGATATGTGGAAAGCGCGACCGCGACCCCGATCACGATGCACAGCCGGCACCACAGCCCGACCATGCCCTTGAAGAAGTTGAACCAGTAGGGCATCTGGTTCTGGAGCAGGTACAGATCCGGTTCGGCGGCCCCGAGCAGTTGGCCCTCGCTCTCGCACTTGACGTAGATGCTGAACCGTGGCAACGGGGTGACGTTGTCCTTGTCCTTGCCCGGCTCGTTCTTCAGTGCGTTGCGGAACAGCCCGGCGGGGATCTCGACGCTCATCACCTGGTAGTCGAAAACTTCCTTGCCCCCGATCTCGTAGTACCCGAACTCCTCGGTCAACTTGTTGACCGCGTCCCACACCGCCTTGTTCCGCGGGTGCGCGACCGCCGGGTTGAGGACGTCCAGCCCCTGATCCTTGAACTCCTTGACCCGGGCCTTGTACTGGTCCTCGCGCTCCTTCGAGAGCCAGAGCCACTCGTGTTCGTTCTTGACGGCCGGTTGTTTGAGCGGGGCGTTGTGGGTGACGAACTGGAACTTGGTGATCGCGCCCTTGTCCTGCTCGCCCTTGGTCATCTTGTAGATGTCGAAGGTGAACTCGACCGGGACGCGGTCGTCCCGCGCGCGGGTCAGTTCGGTGGGCACGGTCGCGAACTTCCAGATCGCCCGCTGCGGGGAGATGTCGGCCCCGGCGATGTACCGCCGGTAGTCGAACTCGCGCCCGACGTTGGTGCCGGTGAACTCCGTCTTGTCGAGCCGCTCGGCCGCCACGATGCTCTTGAACTCCAGCTTTCCGCGGTACGGCACCCGGGCGGTGTACGTCTCCGCCCGCGCGCGGTCCGAGACGTTGCTGTTGGTCAGCATCACCAGACTGACCCCGGTCAGGGCCAGCATCACCAGGCTCATCAGCGAGACGTACCCGGTGAACCGACCGAGGACGACCTCGAACCGCTCGATCGGCTTGGAGACGATCGTATAGATACTCAATCGTTTGATGTCGTCGGGGATGCCGAACGAGGCGATCAGCACGGCCGGGAAGAGCGTCAACAAACTCAGGATCACGGTGACGATGGCGGTCGTGGCCCGCATCTCGTCGGCCGGCTTGGCGTTGCCCCCGATGAGGAACTGAACCGGGAACAAAAACGGCACGAACACGATCAAGAAGATCCACAGCACCTGACTGCGGATCGCCTCCTTGAAGCTCAGTTTGGCGACCGCCCACACCGGCCCTTCCGCTTCGAACAGCAGGAGCAGCCCCAGCGCGCACCCGAGGACGCCGCCGGCGACGAGCAGCCCCCCGATCCAGATGTCGGTGAGCCGCGGGACGCCGACGGCGAACAGGAGCGCCCCGAACAGCACGTACACCCCCAGCGCGATGCCGAGCGCAATGAGCCGGGGACGAGTGAGCAGGTCGGCGGAGTAGGTGCGGACGCTCTGGGAGAACCGGCGCAGCCCCGCGGGGCCGAACGTCAGGTTCCGGCGGGCGATCTTGAGGAAGTCGCGGGCGAACGGCTCGCCGATCCCGAGGACCGCGAACAACCCGGCGAGGGCCAGCAGCACCGGGCGCAGTTCGCTCCGCCAGACGGGCGGCTCGAAGCGGGGCGATTCGCCCGGCTGGAGCGGGGGCGGTTCGGGCTGTGCGACCGCGACCGGTCCCGCGCCCGGGATGTTGACCATCGCCCCGGGCTTGGTAAAGAACGTGACGGCCACCAGGGCGTACAGCACGAGCGCGATCGCGCCCGTCGTGAGCATCCACTTCGACACCGGGACGCGGAGCTTCTCGGACTGCGATTTGTCGGTGGGCGTGGACAGCGCGTAGAGCAGGTAGGCGACCAGCCCGACGCCCGCGAACCCGCCGGCGTCCTGGAACCACGCCTGCACGAGCCCGGGGATCTGCCGAAGCCCGTACGGCTCGCCGCGGTCCAGTTGCAGAATGCCCAACAGCGCCGACGACATTGGGGGAGTGCCTCGCAGAGTAGTAGGCACACGCCGTGTGCCGTTGCAACACCACAGGAACAGCGACGGCACACGGAGTGTGCCTACTACTTTAAACCCTTACTGCTTCGCCGCGACCGGGGCCTGTGCTGCGGTGCCGGCTTCCGGCGGCAGGTACCGCCGCCCGGGCCGGGCCTTCGATTCCTCGATGACCCGCAGGAACAGCTCCTCCAGCGTGCTCGACGGGTGCCCGACCGTTTCCAGCGCCCCGCCGTGCTTGCGGAACACCGCTTCCAGGTCGGCCTTCAGTTCCGGCGACTCCTTCACGCTGCTGGCCCGCACCTCCAGCCGCTGCGCGTCCTCCACCAGCGTAGACACATTGCCGAGCGTTTGAAGGTCGCCGTTATAAAGGATCGCGATCCGCCCGCACACGTCCTGCACGTCTTCGAGCCGGTGCGAACACATCAGCACCGTTTTGCCCTGCTTTTTGAGGTCGAGGATGAGGTCTTTCATCCACCGCGTGCCGAGCGGGTCGAGGCCGGCGGTGGGTTCGTCGAGGATGACCAGCTCCGGGTCGTTGATGAGCGCCTGCGCAAGCCCGATCCGCTGCCGCATCCCCTTCGAGTATTCCTTCAGGATGCGCTTCTTGTCGGCGGACAGCCCGACGCGGTCGATGAGTTCGGCGGCCCGCTGCTTGCGCACGTCCGGGTCGATTTTGAACAACCGGCCGTAGAAGTCGAGCGTTTCCTCGGCGTTGAGGAACCGGTACAGGTACGATTCTTCGGGCAGAAAGCCGATCCGCTCGTTCTTTTCGACCTTCGCGGCCGGTTCGCCGAACACGAACGCGTCGCCGGAGGTGGGGAACAAGAGGCCGAGGAGCAGCTTGATGGTGGTGGTTTTGCCGGACCCGTTGGGGCCGAGCAACCCGAACACCTCGCCCCGGTGGATCTTGAGGTCGAGGGCGTTGAGCGCGGTCTTCTTCTTGCGGCCCCAGAAGTCGCGGTACACTTTCGTGAGGCTGCGGGTCTCGACAACGAGGTCTTCGGCCATTAGCGCGATCTCCGAATCCGCCGCGACAAGGGGACAACGGTGCTACGCACGGGCGAGCGCGGGGGTTCGGGGGATATGCTAGGAACCGGGCACGGGTTGCGGCGAGCGGGAAGGATGTTGCTTGCGGGAAATGATTGCGCGGGGTACGTTGCGCGTAAGTCCCAGGGACACTCGACTAATGGAACTACAACCGTCGCGGTCGGTTGCGGAAGCCTTGGCCCGTGTCTGGTCGTGGCACCGTACGCCGCAGTTCCTCGACTATGTGGCCGAGTCGTTCGGCGTCCGTGTCAACGACTCGGCCGCGTTCGACACCCTGTACGTGTATCAGGTCGCGGAGGGCGACTTGGAGCGCGGGCAGTTCGACCATTCGAGCACGTTCCAGTGGTGGGAAGTTTCCGACGCCGGTGTGAAGGAGTGTAACCGGCCCGACCAGTGCCTCGGGTGGGTTGACGCGCCCGAAAAGTTGCGGGGGTCGTTCTACCGCTGGCCACACATTAGTTTTCTGCACTTCGGGGAACGGGTTGGGTTCGGTGAGCGCTTCGGCCCCGGCCTGCTCAATCGCAAGGTCGCGCGGGTGGTCGAGACACCCAACGGCGTGGAACTGGCCGACGTGCGTGTGGTCTACAGAGCGTAACCATATACGACAGCCGACCGCGGGTTGCGGTATCAATGTGCTGCGCGGAAGGCCGCTCACGCGGCGACTGAGATTGGTCGCTACTCCTTCCCAATCCTGACCCGCATCCGCTGGCCGACGAGCAGCCCGTCGGTGTTGCCCTCCAGCGTAATCACGCACTCGACGGTCCGCACGTCGTTCACCTCGCCAGACCCCAGTAGAACACTCCGCTCGCGGGCCGCGAACGCCCTTGCGTCAGAGGATAGGAGAGCTTCTTCTGCACTTGAGGTTGCACGCCCGCGGCCCGGCGGGTATGCGCGGGCCGAAATTGTTTCAAGTTCGGGCCGGGCGCAGCCGGGGGACGCGGGATGGGGGCTTTCCGCCGCACGCTCGCTACGTGCGCGGTCGCGGGGTTCGTCTCCGCGACTGGGTGCCACACGCCGGAGCCGTTCGACGGCCCCGGCGACCGGCTCCGCGCGATCCCGCCGGCGGTCGCACGCAATACCGGCACGCCGGTGCCCGCGAAAAGTCCCGTTGCTCATGCGGTTCCGCCGGTCGAGTCCACCGACTCCCCGCTGCCGATCAACCTCGCCACCGCCCTGCAACTTTCCAACGCGCGGCCGTTTGACGTGCAAATCGCCGGCCGGCAAGTCGCTGCCGCCGCCGCCGCGTACGACCGCGCCAGGCTGTTGTGGGTGCCGAACATCGCGCTCGGCGTCGATTACTTCGCCCACACCGGGCCGCAGCAAAACTTCGCCGGCGAAATCCTGAAGTCGAACCGGAACACGTTCATGGCCGGGTTCGGGCCGAACGTCGTGTTCGCGTTCTCCGATGCGATCTACGCCCCGCTCGCGGCGCGCCAGGAGCTTCGCGGCCGGCAGGCGAACCAGCAGTCGAGCCAGAACGATTCGACGCTCGCCGTGGCCGAAGCGTACTTCGCGGTTCAGCAGGCCCGCGGTGACCTGGCCGGCGCGCTCGCCGCCGAGGAGAAGGCCGAAGACCTCGTTCGCAAGACGGCGCAGCTCGCGAAGGGCCTCGCCCCGCCGGCCGAGGAGAACCGGGCGCGGGTCGAACTCGGGCGGCGCAAGCTCGCGGTCGCTTCGGCCCGCGAGCGCTGGCGCACGGCCAGCGCCGAACTCGCCCGCATTCTGCGCCTTGATCCGGCCGCGGTGGTCGAACCGGCCGAACCGCCGGCGCTGTCGGTGACGGTGATCGACCCGAACGCGACCATCGACGACCTCATCCCGATCGCGCTCAACACGCGGCCGGAACTCGCGGGGCAGCAGGCGTTCGTCGGGGCCACGCTCGCGCGGCTGAAGCAGGAAAAGCTGCGCCCGCTGGTGCCGAGCCTCGCGGTGCGGAGCGTTTCGACCAACCCCAGCGGGTCGCTCGGCTACGGCGCGTTCGGCGGCGGGCGCGCGGGCGAATTCAAGGACTACAACGGCCGGTTCGACATCGACGTGCAACTCTTGTGGGAGTTCCAGGCGATTGGCTTTGGGAACAGGGCCCGGGTCGATGAGCGCCGGGCCGAGTACGAGGCCGCGACTCTCGACCTGTTCCGCACCCAGGACCGGATCGCCGCGGAGGTCGCCACGCGATTCGCCGAGGTGCGCGCCGCGGCGCAGCGGTTGAACGACGCCGAACCTGCCTTGCGCGAAGCGATCGACCTCGTGCAGAAGAGTACCGAAGGGTTGGGCCAGACGCGGCGCATCGGCGATGCCTTGACGCTCGTCGTCCGGCCGCAAGAGGCGGTCGCGGCGGTGCAGGCGTTCGCGCAGGCCAACGCGGACTTCTTCGCGGCGGTGGCCGACTACAACCGCGCGCAGTTCCGGTTGTACCGGGCACTCGGTCACCCGGCGCAGTGCCTCGCGGGCGCCGTTGGTGCACCGCACGGCGGGCTTGCGCTGCGTGTTCCGCCGGAAGGAGGCGCCCCGGCGCAACCCGTGCCCCTTCCCCGCGTTACTCAAATACGGGAGGAGTTGCCGCCCCCGCAGATCGAGGCGAGTGCAGTCCCCCCGCCGGAACCGGAGACCGAGTGGCGCCCGGTGGGTACGTCGGAACCGCCGCGGCCGCCGGTGGTCGTTCCCGAGCCGGGACGCGAGTAAAATCTTTGGATTTTCACTCTTGCCGCTCGGCGGTTGATTTTCTACGCGTCGTGCGTCATCTTTATAGAGGGGCTTTCTGCCCCCGCCCCGCGAACGGACCGGAAGGAGGACCGCGAGCCATGTGGAACCCACCCCCAGAGCACCCGCTGCGGCGGATGTTCGCGGGGCTTGCCGAACACGCCTTCTTCTCCCATCTCGGCGTGGCCGACCCGCCCCTCATCGACTACCTCTCCGCGCTCCTGACCCGGTTCGTCCACAACGACGACGTGTACCGCCTGCGCGGCGCGGCCGGGCGCCCGCTCACCGAGCTGGCCGAGATGGTGATCGAGGCCGAGCGGCTCCCCGCTGGCGGGCGCACGCGGCGCGACTACTACCGCCACATCGGCGACTTCGCGCTGTTCTGGACCGGCGTGTACCCGGAGGCGGTGGAGCGGTTGCGGTCGCGTGCGTGCAAGGACGCGCTCGTCAGTTACACCGCGCAGGGCAAGCGCGGCTACCTCCTGACGAGCCGGATGGAGGAGGAACAGCACCACGACGCCGAGGCGGGGCTGTTCCGCCGGCTGAGCGAGCAGTTCGAGGTGTGCGCGGTGGGGCTGCGGAAGGTGCGCGAGGAGCTGACCGAACTTCGCAGCGCGCCGCCGGGCAGCGGGTTGATCGGGTGACACCGTAGGGCACGCAAGCCGCGTGCCTACGGCTTCTCCACCGGCAGCCCCTTTTCGGTCCACGCGCGCCAGCCGCCGTCCATGCTGACGATGTTCCTGTAACCCATCTTCTGGAGCGCGTCGGCGACCAGCGCCGATCGGAACCCGCCGCCGCAGTAGAGCACCAGCGGGGCCGCGGGGTCGGGAACCTTCGCCTCGATGTCGCGCTCGATCACGCCCTTGCCCATGTGAACCGCGCCGGGGATGTGTCCGCCGGCGAACTCGCTCTCCTCGCGCACGTCCACCAGCGTGAACGCTTCGCCCCGGGCCTGGCGCGCCCGCATCTCGTCCACCGTGCACTCCTTCACGCGGGTCTTCGCGTCGGCGACCAGCTTCAGGAACCCCGGTGCGTGTTGCTTGGCCATTCGGTGACCTCCTGGAACCCACGACCGGTGCCGGCCGACCGTTGGAGTTGTGGTTGTTTTATTGTGCCGCGCGCGGGTCGCCCGCACCACAACCCGAGAAGACTGGGCCCTCCGGGCGCGCCGCTCAACCGCTCAACCGACCGAACGGCGAACTTTGTTGGCCCGCCGCCCGTCCCGCCGTAAACTGAATGGATTGCGTCTCGTTCCCTCCGCCCCGAGGATGCTACGATGCGATTGCTCTGCGCCGCCGCGCTGGCCCTCACGTTCGGCCTGTGGGCCGCGTTCGCCGACGACAAGAAGCCGTCCGACCGGGCCGCCCGGCTCGCGGACCTCAAGAAGAAACACGACTCGACGTTCAAGGAACTCGAGGAGCGGTTCCAGAAAGCCGCGCCGAACGAGAAACGCGGGATCGTCGCCGAGATGCGCGAAGAGGTCACGCTCACTGCGGGCAAGGCGATCAAGATCGCCGAGGAGAACCCGAAGGACGACACCGGGTTCGACGCGGTCGCGTTCATCGTGCGGTCGGCCGGCAAACTCGGCGCCGGCGGCCCGGACGTCGAGAAGGCGCTCGGGCTTGTCGCCGAGCACCACCTCAACAGCGCGAAGGTCACGGACCTGCTCATCCCCGCGATGCAGACCGGCGCCGGCGACAAGTTCCTGAAGATCGCGTCCGAGAAGAGTACCGACAAGGGCACCAAGGCCGCGGCGCTGGCCATTCGCGGGTACCAGATCGCGCAGACCATCGACGACGAGGAGGACGAGAAGAAGCTCCCTGGCCTGGTGCGGGAGGCCACCGAGCTGCTGGAAGCGGCCGTGAAACTGTCTCCGGACACGAAGCTCGGCAAGAGCACCATCGGCACGTTCGCGCAGGGCCAGTTGGACGAGCTGAAGATGGTCACGGCGCTGGCGGTCGGCAAGCCGGCCCCGGCGGTCGAGTCGAAACTGCTCGACGACAAGAAGACCAAGCTGGCCGACTACAAGGGCAAGGTGGTCCTGCTGGACATCTGGGCGACGTGGTGCGGCCCGTGCCGGGCGATGATCCCCCACGAGCGCGAGCTGGTGAAGAAGATGAAGGACAAGCCGTTCGTCCTCATCAGCGTGAGCGCCGACGACGAGAAGGAGACGCTCACGAAGTTCATCGCGAAGGAGCCGATGCCGTGGGTCCACTGGTGGGACAACGGCCCGGAGAGCGCGGTGCTGAAGGCGTACCGGGTGCGGGCGTTCCCAACGCTGTACCTGATCGACCACGCCGGCGTCATCCGGCACAAGTGGGTCGGTGCCCCGGACGAGAAGAAACTGGACGAGGCGGTCGAGGAACTGGTGAAGATCGCCGAGAAGTCGAAGGGTTGAGTTCCGCACGCGCCGGCCCACCGTGGGCCGGCGCGTTTTTCATTGCTCCACAACGAGGGCTGTCCATGCGGGTGTTCCTGTCGGCCGTTCTGGCGGTCTGTGTGTGCGCGCTCGCCGGCGCGCGCGACGACAAGCCGACCGTGGCAGAACAGATCAAAACGATTCAGAAGAAGTTCCAGGATGAGCAACAGACCATCGTCAAGGACTACAACGCGGCGAAGACCGACAAGGAGAAAAACGATATCGTCGCGAAGTTCCAGGCCATGCAAGGGAAGATGGCCGAGCAGATGCTCGCCATCGCGGAGGCGAACACGAAAGACCCGGCCGCGTTCGACGCGGCGATGATCGCGTTCCAGGCCGGGCAGGGCGCGACCGGGACCAAGGCCGTCGACCTGATCATCGCCAACTTCGCGGGCAACCCCAAACTGGCCCAGATGATGCCCAACCTTGCCGGCATGGGGCCGAACGGGGAGAAGATGCTCACGGCGCTGGCCGAGAAGGCGACCGACAAGAAGGCGAAGGGCACCGCGCTGTACTACCTCGCGGCCGGGAAGGCCGAGGCCGCCGACATGCCCCGCACCGGGATGCCGCTGTCGGCCGACAAGCAGGCCGCCGCGGTGAAGGACGCCGAGGCCGAACTCCGGAATGTCGCCAAGGAGTACGGGGACATCGAACTGCCCGGCCGCGGCGGCAAGACGGAGACCATCGCCAAGGCGGTCGAGGGGCAGGTGTTCTTCCTGAACAACCTGACCGTCGGCAAGAAGATGCCCGACGCGGTGGTCGAAGACCTGGCCGGCAAGAAGGTGAAGGTCAGCGACTACAAGGGCAAGGTCGTGGTGCTGGACATCTGGGCGACGTGGTGCGGGCCGTGCCGGGCGATGATCCCCCACGAGCGCGAGCTGGTCGCCAAATTGAAGGACAAGCCGTTCGTGCTCATCAGTCTGAGCGCCGACGACAAGAAGGAGACGCTGACGAACTTCATCGAGAAGGAGCCGATGCCGTGGGTTCACTGGTGGAACGGCGGGGCGCAGGGCGGCGCGGTGGAGGCGTACCGGGTGCGGTTCTACCCGACGATCTACGTGCTCGACGACAAGGGCGTGATCCGCTACAAGCACGTCCGCGGCGAACTGATGGACAAGGCGGTGGAAGAGCTGCTCAAGGAAGTGAAGACCAACGGCTGATCGCGCCGTCGCAGTAACGCCGAAAGCCCGACCGCTCCTGCGGTCGGGCTTTCGCGCTTCCTATACTTCCTTCATGGACACCGGCGCGCCACTTCCGTTCGACGCCGTGCCGGTGCCGACCCCGCCGGGCGGCCCGCTGGCGGTCGAGCTGGTGCCCGCCCCTGATCCCTGGCACGTCGCGCGGAAGCTTTCGCACCTCCGGCACTTGTTGTTCCTCGACTCCGCCGAGAAGCACGAAGCCCGCGGGCGATACTCGTACGTGAGCGCCGATTCACGTTGCACTTTAACCATGCACCACTCACCGAAGCGTGAACGGTTTGCGCCAGACAAGGCGGACGAGGTCGAATGCGGATGGGTGCCGCTTGGGAGCGATCCACTTGGCCGAGCGAAGCTCAGACTGAGATCGCATCCGATCGCGACGGTCGCCGAACTACCCCCATTTCAGGGCGGGTTAGCGGGATGCTTCGGCTATGGTTACGGACACACTCTGGAACGAATCCCATTCGCGCAACATGATGAGTTTTGGGTTCCCGACATCTCGGTCGGTATTTACGACTGGGTGTTGAGTTGGGACCATCTCTCCGAGCGCGTGTGGTTAGTCTCAACGGGCTTCCCCTTCATCGATCAGCCGCAGCAACGCGATCGCGCGACCGAGCGTCTTCGCGATGTGTTGACATTGCTTCGCTCCGAACAGGGAGCTTACGCTCCCCGCTCGCCTCAAGATCAGGAGGCTGACGCTCCCCGCTCGCCTTCGCTGGCGCCGCAGTACCCTCTGCTCGGCTTCCCCAATGTCACGAGTAACTTCAGCCGCGCGGGGTACGAGGACGCGGTGCGGCGCGCGGTCGAGTACGTCCACGCCGGCGATTGCTTTCAGGTGAACCTCTCGCAGCGGCTGCTCGCACCGCTCCGCGAACACCCGCTCGAACTGTACGGTCGGTTGCGCGAACTCAACCCGGCGCCATTCGCCGCGTACTTCGATCTCGGCGACTTCCAGGTTCTCAGCGCGTCGCCGGAGCGATTCTTGCGGGTTTACCCGGGCGGTGAGGTCGAAACGCGGCCGATCAAGGGCACGCGCCCGCGCGGCTACACACCGGAACACGACTCCGCGCTCTCCAGCGACCTCGCGAACAGCCCGAAGGACCGCGCCGAGAACGTGATGATCGTCGATCTGCTCCGCAACGACATCGGGAAAGTGTGCGAGTACGGGTCGGTTCGCGTGCCGCGGGTGTGCGAGGTCGAAACCTTCCGCTACGTCCATCATTTGGTGTCGGAAGTGCGCGGTAAACTGAAGCCGGGGCTTGGCCCGCTCGACCTGCTCGCGGCAGCGTTCCCCGGTGGCAGTGTGACAGGGGCGCCGAAGGTGCGCGCGATGGAGATCATCGCGGAGCTGGAACCGACCGCGCGCGGCCCGTACTGCGGGTGCCTGGGGTGGATCGGGTTTGATGGCGCGATGGACACGAATATCCTGATCCGCACGTTCACCGCGGGCCGCGGGTGGGTGCAGTTCCCGGTCGGCGGCGGGATCGTGGCCGACAGCGACCCGGCCCGCGAGTACGAGGAGACGCTCCACAAGGCCGCCGGACTGCTGCGGGCGCTGGGATGAGGCGAACGGCCGGTGCCCGGCGGGAAAGTGTTGTGAGTGTCGGGGGTCGTGCGAGTTGGCGCTCTTAGGCGCTATTCGCACGAAACGCTGGGATTTCCAGGGTTTGGTCTAAGAGCGCCAGGTGGCGTCCTTTGGCGTCCTTTGGCGTCCTTTGGCGTCCTTTGAAACCAATCACTTGTTTTTCCCGACGCCTGCGACCGCCAACGATGTAACCGGCCGGCTGACACCGGCCGTTCGCCCGGGGTGCTATGATCCTCGAAGCCCTCGTAACGACGATCGACGCCGACGGGGAGCCGCACCTCGCGCCGATGGGGCCGCGGGTGTCGGCGGACCTCAGTCGGTTCACGCTGCGGCCGTTCCCGACATCGAACACGTATCAGAACCTGCTCCGACACGGCGAAGGAGTGCTGCACATCACCGACGACGCGCTACTTCTGGCGAAGGCCGCGATCGGCGCAATCGACGCGGTGCCCGCGGTGCGTGCCGCCGAACACGTTCGCGGGTTCGTACTCGCCGACTGCTGCCGGTACTTCGAGTTCGCGGTGAAGTCGGTCGATGCATCGGGAGAGCGAGTGAGCATCGAGGCGGAAGTGGTCCACACCGGCCGCGTGCGCGACTTCTTCGGCTTCAACCGCGCGAAGCACGCGGTCGTGGAAGCCGCGATCCTCGCGACGCGGCTTCACCTGTTGCCGCACGCGGAGGTCGCGGCGGAATTCGCGCGTCTCCGCGTCATCGTGAGTAAAACCGGCGGCCCGGACGAGCACGCGGCGATGGATCTGCTCGAAGCGAAATTGCGCGAAGCGGGGGCGGGCCGATGATCCGCGTCGTCGCGCCGAGCCGGCTGCACTTCGGGCTGTTTCGCGTACCCGTCGCCGGCGTCGCCGAGGGCGCGCCCGCGTTCGGCGGCGTGGGCCTCATGGTCGAGCGCCCCGGGGTCGTGGTCGTCGTGCGCCCGGCGGGGTCGTGGCAGTTTGAAGGACCGCTCGCCAGCCGCGCGCAGGGGTTCGCTTCGCGGTTCGTGTCGTCGCTGCCGGAAGACGCACGAAGGCCGTTTCAGGTACTCGTCGAGCGGTGCCCGGCGGAACACACCGGGCTGGGCGTCGGCACGCAGCTCGGCCTCGCGGTCGCGAAGGGGCTGGCGGTTGCGTATGGAAACGGGGAGCTGCCGGCGCCGGAACTCGCGGCGCGGGTCGGGCGCGGGGAGCGGTCGGCGATCGGCGTTCACGGGTTCGACCGCGGCGGGCTGCTCGCCGACGCCGGCAAGCACGGCGAAGCGATCTCGCCGCTGTTGGCGCACGTCACACTGCCCGATGAATGGCGCGTTGTGCTGTTTAGCCCGCGGGGGGCGCAGTGGCACGGCGACCGCGAGCGCGCGGCCTTCGCCTCCGCTTCCGCCGGCGAACCGGACGCACTGCGCAGGCTCGCGGAAACCGCCCTCATCCCCGCGGCCCAAAGCGGCGACATCGGCGCGTTCGGGGAAGCCGTGTACGAGTTCAACCGCAAGGCGGGCGAGCCGTTCGCCGCGGCGCAGGGCGGGGTTTACGCCTCTACCGACATTGCGGACCTCATTTCCGATGTGCGAACGTGCGGGGTGAAGGGCGCCGGCCAAAGCTCGTGGGGGCCGACCGTGTTCGCGATCACCGGCGACAATGACACCGCGATGTCACTGGTCGAACGGTTCCGGGGCCGCGCGCCCGCGGTCGTGACGCGCGTCTCGGCGGCGGGCCACGCGGTTCCGGGAGAGTAAAGTAGTAGGCACACTCCGTGTGCCGTTGCCTCGAAGAACGGCACACGGAGTGTGCCTACTACTTTGAAGACGGCTTCACCGCGAACAGCAGCAACCCCGCGACGAGGATGAACACCGCGGCGAACTGGAACGTCACCGTGAACGGGACGTTCGCGTCTTTCAGGAGCCCGCCGACGTAGGTCATGATGCCGCCGGCGGTTGTGCCGACGAAGTTCATCAGCCCGTACCCGGTCGCGCGGTGCCGCGCGTCGGACACGGTACACACCGCGGGCATCAGGTTGGCGTCGAGGAACCCCTGCGACATCCCGACGACGAAGATGCACGCGACCAGCGCCGGTACGATCAACCCGCCCAGCCCCAGAGTGAACAGGCACGGCGCCGCGAGGCAGAACCCGACTGCTGGCACGAGCGCCCGCACCCGCGGGTTGCTCGGCGCGAGCCAGTCGGAGATGGTGCTGCCGAGCAACATCCCGGCGAACGCCGCCGCGTTGAACGACGCGGTGCCGTAGAGGCCGGACCACGTCAGACTGATGCCGAGTTCGGCGTTGAAGAACGACGGCAGCCAGTTCCGCACCGGCCAGTAGGCCGCGCCGTTGAGGGCGTTCATGAACAGCAGCAGCACGAACCCGCGCGACGAGAGCAGCGCGCCGAAGGGGTTCGGCGCGGGCGTTGGGAGCGGCGCGGCGGGCGGCATCGCGTGCCAGTCGGCCGCAGCCTCTTCGGGACCGTTGTTCAATGCCGGGGATATGTGGGGCGGGTCGCCGATCCGCAGTACAACGATCAGGAACAGCGCGTAGCCGACGCCGATCGAGCCGAACAGCACGAACCCGAACCGCCAGCCCTGCGATTCGGCCATCCACCCGCCGAGGCCGCCGAGGACCGAGCCGACGTACACCCCGCTCAGGTGCAACCCGGTGGCGCGGGAGCGCGTTTGCGCCGCGTGGTGGTCCACGATCAGCGCCACCGCGGCCGGCATGTAGAACGCCTCGCTCACGCCCAACAGCGCGCGGGCGATGAGCATCTCCTCGAACGAGTTCACGAACCCGGTAAAGAGCGTCGCGCCCGACCAGATCGCGAGGCTGGCGATGATGACCGGCTTGCGCCCGACGCGATCGGCGAGGTAGCCCGCGAACGGCGAGCAGATGCCGTAGACCCACAAAAATACCGACGAAAACAGCCCGAACCGCTCGTTGGCGATGTGGAGATCGGATTTGATCGGCGCGGCCATGTTCACGAGCAGTTGCCGGTCGAGGTAGTTGAGTACCGCGACCGCCCACAGCAACCCGACCAGCACCCACGCCGCACGCCCTGCCATCACACCCTCATTGATGAATGCAGAAGAGAGCCGCACGATTGACGCAGATAAAGACACGATTCGAGCCGAGAAGAGAGTTCATATCAAGAACTCGCTCTTCTGTTTTCATCGTGCTTTATCTGCGTCGATCGTGCGGCTGGCTTTGTATTTACGGTGCGCGACCCTGAACGTCCGGCATCGTGCGCAGCCGGGTGCCGCCGCGGGCGTAGTCGCCGTCACACGGGCTGAGCGCCGGCGGGACGTACATCCACCGCGGCCCGGCCGCGCCGTCGGACTGCCCCTCCGCGTACAGCCTCGTCATCAACTTCTGGTCGAAGCTGACCGACGTTTCGGCGTCGAGGTGGGCGTCTTGGCGGAGCGCGATCATGTGATACCGCATCCCGGCCAGCCGCGCCTGCCAGTACATGTTCGCCAGCTCCGCCCGGCACTGTGCGTACAGGAGTGCCTCGGTTGTGGCCGCGAGGACCGGCAGGATGCGGCGCCGAACTGGGCCGGCCTCCGGGTACACCTTGCCCGCGACGATCGCGTAGAAGTGCGGCGCGCCGGGCGGCGGGTGCGGGGTGAAGTTCGGCCCGCTGATCGTTGCGGCGGTCGCGAACACGCCCGGCGGCATGAACAGCGGCGCGGTGATGGCGCCATCGACGTGCCACTCGGTTTCGCGGCGCCCGTCCACTTCGATCTGGAACGGCACCGGCGGGAACACGCCCGGCACGCTCGCCGAGGCGAGGAGTACGTCGCGGAACAGCGTACAGCCTTCGGGGCACGGCCGGCACGCGATCGCGCCCATGTCCCAGATGACCGCGCGCTTCGTGCGCAGGTCGGTCGTGCCCACATACAGCCGGCGCCCCTTGCGGTGTTCGTTCGCGATCCGCTCCATCAGCGGCTGGTCGATCTGGCTCTGGATCAGCTTTCGCAGCGGGGCCGTGGTCGCGATCGACTCGCGGAACGGGATCAGCACCCACGCGCGGACGCGGAAGATGTCCTCGGAACTCACGCCGGTGTAGAGGTGCATCGCCCGCGCGTCGAACTCGCTACCCAGGAACGCGAACGGAGCGATGAGCGCGCCAGTACTCGACCCGGTGACCACGTCGAACTCCGGCCGCGTGCCGGTTTGCGTCCACCCTTCGAGTACGCCGGCGGAGTACGCGCCGTACAGCCCGCCGCCGGACAGGGCCAGCACGTGTTGCGGGGGGCGCAGCCCGGCGACGAGGTCGGTCGGCGCCGCGAGGACCACCCCCGGGGGCACAACGGCCGGGCCGTCGGCCGACGCCTTCGCGCGGTGCTTCCGTGGCTCCGCGGCGCGGTTCGACGGCTGACACCCGACGCCGACCGCCAGAGCGAGCAACACCAGCCAGGCGCCGAGCGCCCCACGCGGGGCGCAGTTCCGCGACTTCACCATGCAGCGCCTCGTACCCGCCCACGAGCGCCGTGTCAACCGCGGTTGCGGGCGAACCCGGCGTGCAAACGCCGGGGTAAGGTTTGAAATACCACCCCGGCGTTTGCACGCCGGGTTCGCCGGGCGTTACTTTTCCGCTGGCAGGCGCTTCAACTGCTCGGTGATGTTCTTCGCGCGCTCCTTGATCGCCCAGCGCAGGCGGTTCACCTGGTTCTTGTAGTCGCGCCCGGCGCGCGGATCGACCGACGCCAGTGCCGGCTGCACCACCGCTTCCACCTCGTCCAGCCGGCGGATCAGTGCCTCGGGCAGGTACACCTTCTCCATGATCTCGCGCAGCCGCGCCAGATACCGCTTCTTGCCCTCCTTCGTGCGCATCAGCTCGCGGGCCACGATGCCGCCCCAGTCCGGCGTGATCGGCCAGTACGGGTCGCCGAACATCTGGTCCATCCCACTCGGGATGAACGTGATCTTGTTCGTCTTCGGGTCGTGGTAGATGCGGTAGTTGTTGCACTTCGACGGGTAGCCGTCCCAGTCGGACGTGATCATCTCGATCACGACGTAACTGATGAACCGGTCGAGGTCGAGCAGCTTCTCCAGCTTCTCGAACCGCTTCTGTTCGTCCTTCTCGCGCGCCGCGGCGAACAGCGCCTTGAGGTCGGCGCGGTTGGCCACATCGCCCTCGCCGGAGATGAGCTGTAAATCTTGATCGATCTCGCGCAAAAACCCGCCGTCGTAGAAGTTGCCGTGAGTGCTGCCGAAGTGGTCGCGGAGGAACGTCTTGTCGTAGCCCTCCTTGAGGTAGTACAGCCCGCGCTTGCGCCCGTTGATGGTGACGAGCGCGTGGCTGACGCGCGCCGCCGGCACGCCCGCGGCGCGCATCAGGTCGCCGCAGATCAGTTCCGCGAGGTAGCTCGGGTCTTGCACCGAGTTGGCGAGGTGGAACTTGTCCATCCCGCGGAACCGCTGCGCGTCGGCGAACTTGTCGGCGTTGAGCGTGAGGCCGGGCTTGTCGTTGAAGTCGCGCCAGCTCCCCGCGGCGCCCTTCAGGTGAATGCCCACGTCGGCGAACTCGGTGTCGCCCTCCTTGAGCGCGCACTTCACATATTTCCGCGGCTCGCGGTTGAGCGCCTCGACCTCCGTTTTGTCCACGACGATTGTCAGGTTGAGAACCTGCGGCCGGCGGAACAGGGCGTCGCGGTCGGTGATGAGTCGCGGGGCCGGGGCCGGTTCGGCGGCGGGCAGTCGGGCGGCGAACGCGATCGCAACGACACTCAGCGCGGAGAAAGCGGACTTCACAGGGTCACTCCGGGAATCGCACGGCCAGCGTACATCGATTGTACCCGCCGGCCCGCGCCCGCCACAAGAGACCTAACCCCCGACCCCTTCCCTGGAAAGGAAGGGGAGAAAGAGAGGTCAACGGCGCGCCTTCGTCTCTATGTCTTTGGTTTTGCTCCCCCTTCCTTCTTAGGGAAGGGGGCCGGGGGGTTAGGTTCTTCGCGCTTGCGCTCCGTATCATGCTCCACGCGGCCCGAACCACACCGGCCCGGGTCGCGTCATTACTTTCGCGGGGTCCAGGCCAAGGACTTCGCACACGAGGGTCAATTCGATGCCGACGAAGCTCGACATGGCGAAGTTCGCCAAGTTCTGCAAGGACATGGGGTTCATCTACCAGTCCTCCGAAATCTACGGTGGGATCAACGGGTTCTGGGACTATGGGCCGCTCGGCGTCGAACTGAAGCGGAACATTAAAGAGGCGTGGTGGCAGGACATGGTCCGCTGTCCGCCACCCGGACCCGACGGGCAAGAAATCCGCATGGTCGGGCTGGACTGCTCGATCATCATGAACCCGAAGGTCTGGGTCGCGAGCGGGCACGTCGGCGGGTTCAGCGACCCGATGGTGGATTGCCTCAAGTGCAAGAAGCGGTTCCGCGCGGACAAGGTGCTTGTGTACGGCGCGACGGTCGAGGGCAAGGTTCAAACCGTCTCGTTTGAAGCCGACAACATTCAAGACGCGGATCCTCTGTTCCGTGAACGAATCGAGCGGATGAAGAAGAAACGGGCCGGCGGCCTCGCGAACGCCACCACTGAATCCGTCGAGACGTATCAGGTCGCGTGCGTGCCGGCCGGATGGCCGCGCCCGTGCCCGGTGGACGGGTGCGACGGAACGCTTACCGAACCCCGCGCCTTCAACCTGATGTTCGAGAGCCACGCCGGGCCGATCGCGTCGGACGAGAACAAGGTGTACCTCCGGCCCGAAACAGCGCAGGGCATCTTCGCCAACTACAAGAACGTGCTGGACTCGTCGCGGCTCAAGCTGCCGTTCGGGATCGCGCAGGTCGGCAAGGCGTTCCGCAACGAGATCAACCCGCGAAACTTCACCTTCCGCAGCCGCGAGTTCGAGCAGATGGAGATTGAGTTCTTTTGCCATCCAAACGAGTCGCGGAAGTGGTACGAGTACTGGCGCGAGTTGCGGAAGAACTGGTACAGCACGCTCGGCATCAAGAGCAGCAACCTCGTGCCGCGCGAGCAGGGCAAGGAAGAACTCGCGCACTACTCCGTCGGGACGACCGACATCGAGTACCTGTTCCCGTTCTCGGACGAGCCGCAGG
>CAZBXY010000095.1:0-24522 GCA_964495365.1 uncultured Frigoriglobus sp.
AACCGCGTCCGGGCACCCGACCGCAACGGACCGCGTGCCGGCCTCGGCGTACCGGCTCGCAGCAATCACGTCGTTGCCCGCGACGACCAACCGCCATTCGCGGCCGAGTTCGCGCGGTTTGGCGATCAGCACCTTCGTTTCGGGATCGTACCGCGTGGGTGCGAGTGCCGTCTCGAAGTCGTCTCCGGCGACGAGCCGACCGACGAACAGCTTGTGAACGCTCGTCGGCCGTGCGAACACCCGCCCGTCCTTGCCGAACGTGCGGAACAGCCGATCCTTCTCGCGGATCGCGCTCACACCTGTGAGCATTTCACAACGCGAATTGAGCAGGAAGTCGGCGAAATGCGGGTAGTAGGCGGCGCAGTCGAGGTTTTCGGGCGAGCACCACCCGCCGGGCGTCCAGCCGAGTTTGAGCATCGCGTGCCGCACGGTGGGGTAAGTACCGTACACGACCGCGCTCGATCCGGGCGGGAGCGGCGCCGGCCCTTTCACGATCTCGCGGTAGGTAACGAACCGGCATTCCATGCCCTGCCGCCGAACTTCGGTCGCGAGCGGCTCAATTTCGTCGCCGTACACCCCGGATTCGATGAACCAGGTGGGAGGGGCATGTGGGCTATTAGGCTGGTTGCGCTTGTTCAGATTTCTCACTCCAACGAGTCGGATGATCGGCTTACCCAAGAAAATCTTGAGAAATAGAGCCGAATCCACCGGCGTAGAAAGCCATCTGGCTGTTGCCGGCGACGTATTTCTCATGCAGGCCCAATTGGATTGAACGAATCTGTTGCTGGGCGTTGGCTGAATGTTGTTCCCATCGTTTCTCGGCAAACTCCTTTTCGCTCAGCGGGCACTCTTCCAGTCGGGCAATTTGTTCAGAGAGTCGATCCCGCTGGAACTGTAGTCGGTGGAGGAGTTGCTCCTTTGACTGCTGAGTGAGTGCAAACTCCCCTTCAGGAATAAAACGGGTGATGTTGTCCCGGAGGAACTCAGCACAGCGTTTGTCGAGGTTTACTTCCTTGTCGATGTGACAGATGTAGACACGTTGGCGGCTGTAAAACTCTGTCGTGAGTTCATCCCACAGGTTTTCGAGTTCCGGTATTCGATTGACAATACCCGGGTCCGGCTCAAAGAGGAACTTCTGATCCAAGATCGCGCTCTTGAGACACTCGATGAATGCCGAATCAGGATGCTTACGGCCGAAGACGACCTCGTACATCCGGCCGACGTTGTGCTGGTACTGGGTCTTGCCGTCTTTCCAGTCGTCAGCAAGCACCTTGAGAAGCAGTTCGATGGCCGCGACCATATTCGACCAGTAGGCCAGAATCGATTCATATCGTGGGCCAGCCTGGGTAGTCCAGCATCCTTCATGCTTAAGAAACGCGAAGATCGCTTCCTTCGCCACTCGCCGTTTCACGGTCACCAAGCAGATGGCTTCTTGATACGTCGGGTTCCTCACCTCTCCACCTCCGATGAGTCGAATGCACAATTCTTCCGACACTTGGGCACACAGAGAGGTTCAGATTCCGTAAGCCCGATGATCCGTTTTCTTACTTCCCCTCGCGGGCGTTGAACTCCAGCTTCCACTTCTGCTTGCCGTCGCGGGATTGCAGCCACAGTTCCAGTTGGCCCACCGCGGTGACCTTGCTGTGCAGGTGGACCGGCACCACTAGCCCACCCGCTGCAGCTTCTTTCGCTTCGAGGGTCGTTTTGACCGGGGAAAGCTCGTCGATCTGGCCCTGCCAGTCCTCCACCACTGTGCCGCTGGCGTCGTCGCGGCGGACCGTCGAGCCAAGAAAGCGGAATTCGGCCTCCGTGCCCACGCGGACGCCGACTTCGTAACTCGGGATGTCGGCCTCGGTGCCCTCTTCCATCCCGAACGGGGCAACGCAGATCGCCTTGATCGGCGGGGCGAAACCCGGCACCGCGGGCATGTTCGTTTCCACGCCGATGTAGTATGCCCGCGCGGTGCCGCCCCGAATGCGCACGCCCTTCCCGCGTTTCACCAGCCCGTAGTACGTGGCGCCGCGGGCCACCGCGAGGTCGAGGTCGGCGCCCGCGAGTTCGCGCGTCGGGTCGGTCTTCGCGGATTTCGCCCACGCCCCGAGCACGCCGATGAGGCGGTTGCGGAGCACGTCGCCCTTGAACACGCCGCCGTTGAAGAGGATCGCGCCGGGAACGCCGGCGGCGTCCGCGGCTCTCTTCTTCGCCCCGGCCAGCAGCTCGCGGTTGGCAAGCGCTTCGGCCTGGCGCGACAGGAACGACGCGAGGTGCCGAGTGATGCCGGCATCAGACACGTAAGGCAAACCGAGTTCGGCCAGCCCCCCGACGCGCCCGACCGCCGGCGAAGCGTCGCGCGGGCAGTCGGGGAAGAAGCCGTCCACGAGCACCTTCTCCATGTCGGCGCGCGTCAGTTCGTGCTTGATTGTGCCGCCGACGATGGACCGGCCCTTGCCGAGTACCGTGACCGGGGCTTTTTCCAGCTTCGGCCGCGTAAAGAGGTCTTCCTTCGCGTTGCGGCAGGCGTAAGTGAGTTGCAGCATCTGACCGGCGTCCAGTTTCGTGCCTTTCGCGGAAAGTGCCTGCGCGGCGTGGTGGGCCAGCGTCAGGTCCATGTTGTCGCCGCCGAGCAACAGGTGATCGCCGACCGCCAGCCGCGTGAGCGCGAGGTTCCCGCCCTCTTCGCCCACTTCGATCAGTGTGAAGTCGGTGGTTCCGCCGCCCACGTCCGCGACCAGCACCAGTTCGCCGACGGCCACCTGCTTGCGCCAGTCCTCGCCGGCCCTGTCGAGCCAGGCGTAGAACGCGGCCTGCGGTTCTTCCAATAGCGTGAGGTTCTCGAACCCGGCGGCGCGGGCGGCCTCGACCGTCAACTCACGGGCCGCGGCGTCGAACGAGGCCGGCACGGTCAGCACGATGTCCTGCGTTTCGAGCTTGTTGGCCTGCTCCTTCTTCGCGTGGACGTGGTTCCACGCCTCCGCGATGTGCTTGAGGTAGCGCGTGGTGGCATCCACCGGCGAAACCTTCCGCGAGCCGGTATCGGGTGCGCGATGCGGTAGGATCGGCGCCTTGCGGTCCACTCCGGGGTGGCACAGCCACGACTTCGCCGATGCGACGAGCCGCGTGGGCACCTGCGAGCCGAACGCGCGGGCAAATTCACCAACGCAGTAATCGCGTTTGGCGTCCCACGGCAGTTTCAGCGCCCCGGCGGGCTGTTCACCCTCGCCCGGCAGGTACAGGAACGACGGCAACAGCGGGCGGTCTTCGACCGACCCTTGCGCCACGACCTGTGAGATCGCGAAGGGCGTGACTTTCGCGTCTCTGCCCGCGGTGGTATCCACATAGGCCAGCGCGCAGTTGGTGGTGCCTAGGTCGATACCGACAACGAATCGGGAACTCATGGTCTTCGACTCCGATACAAGAGCCACGGATGAACACAGAAAACACGGATCAGACAGAAATCAATGATTCATTCTTCTGAATCCGTGTCTGTCTGTGTTCATCCGTGGCTCTTCTTCTTCTGGTTCTTTACCTCACCGTTCATTCTACCGTTCCGGCGGAACCGGATAGCCGCGGCGCGGTTCCAAACGTAGCCTTGCGTTCAGCCGTCATCCGCACCACCGGACCCTGATGAACCCCCATGAGTACCGCACCCACCGCGCCGGCTGCCCCTTCCGTCCCGCTACCGGTCGGTAGGCTCGTCGGCGTCGGGGCCATCATCTTCTGTGCGAACGCCGCGCTGCTGGTCCTTCAATTGGTCGCGGGGCGGTTGCTCAGTCCGTACATCGGGTCGAGCCTCGAAACGTGGACCTCGATCATCGGCGTGTTCCTGGGTGGGATCGCGCTGGGCAACGGGTTCGGCGGGAAACTCGCCGACCGCTACCCCACCCCGCGGACGCTCGCGGCGTTGCTGGCACTGGGGGCGGTCGCGGCAATGTGGATGATGATTTTCCCGATGATTCTCGCTGCCACCGGGCTACACAAGCCGATCCCGCTAGGGATTCGCATCCCGATCCTGTCCGCGCTGCTGTGCCTTCCGGCCGGATTCGTACTGAGCCTGCTCACCCCGCTGGCGATCAAGCTCGGGCTGCCGGACGTGGCCCACACCGGGCGCGTCGCGGGGCTGATCTTCGCGCTCTCGACGCTCGGCTGTTTGCTGGGCAACTACGCGACCGGGTTCTACCTCATCCCGACGTTCACGATTAACGCGCTCGTGGTGGCATCCGCGGGGGCGCTGCTGGGGCTGGCGGCGGTGTCGCTGGTAATAGTGAAGCCGGGAGCGCTGATCGAAGAACCTACCCCCCCGGGCCCCCTCCCTGAAGGGAAGGGGGAGAAAAACCCACTGCGCGCCAACGACGTAAGCGAAGCATCGATGTCTTCCTCCCCCCTTCCCTTCAGGGAGGGGGGGCCGGGGGGGGTAGGTCTGACGTCTCCCGTCGCTGACGCTCCGGGTTCGCCCAACCCCCACGCCTTCGCCGACATCCGGCACGCGTACCTGATCGTGTTCCTCGCCAGCTTCTGCGGGATGACGCTCGAACTGACTGCGTCGCGGGTGCTGGCGCAGCAGTTGGGCGTGTCGCTGTTTACGTGGACCGGGATCATCGGCGTGATGCTCGCCGGCACGGCCCTGGGGAACTTCACCGGCGGGCAGATCGCCGACCGGCCGCGCCGGGCCGCCGCGTGGCTGACCGGGATCGTCGCCGGGCTGGTGCTGGTACTCGCGGCGCTGGTGGTGGCGGACCGGCTCGACCTCCCGGTGATGTACGCGCTGGGGTTTCCGCCGCCCGAAAAGACGGGCCGATACATTTTCCCCACGTCCGCCGGGTTGTGGCAACTGCGGATCGCGCTGGGAATCGGGGCGGCGCTCGGGATCGTTGTTTGCGCGTTCATCGCCACGCGCATGACCCGGCGGGCGACCGAATTACCTCCACCGAACCCGCGGACCGTGCTGGCCGCCACGCTCTGCGCTGCAGGCGCCGCGACCGTGTTCCTGTTGGTTACCTACGCCCTGATTACCCGGTGGAGCGCGTTCACCACCTGGGACCCGATCACGCAGGTCATGGGCTGGACCTTCAGCCTGTTCTTCCTGCCGATGTTCATGCTCGGTTTAGTGTCGCCGCAGGTCATTCGGCTCGCGGTGCCGGACGTGTCGCACGTGGGCCGCGTGGCCGGGCGCGTGTACGCGTGGAGTACCGTCGGCGCGATCGTCGGCACGTTCGCTGCCGGTTACGTCCTGCTGTCCACCATCGGCATGTACCGCACCATCCTCGCCGCGTCGCTGGTACTGGTCCTCACCAGCTTGCGGGCGGCGAAGGTGTGGGACAACAACCCGCTGTTGTACCTGTTCAGTATCGTGCTGGGCGGGATCACCGGCGGGTTCATCCTCAAGACCCGCGACCAGGGCGAGGAAGGGCTCATCAAGCAGGTCGAGTCCAATTATTACACAATCAAGGTATCGCAACCGAAGACGCCCCCCGATGCCGAACCGGACGAGCGGCGGTTGCTCTACCTCGACCGGTTGCTGCACTCGGTCGTGAACCTGGAGAACCCGCGCTACCTGTACTACGAACACGAGGAAATCCAGGTCGAGTTCCTGTGGCAGGCCCGGGCGCGGGTACAGGCAACCGGAAGTGTGCCGCCGGCGGCGCGGGCGCTGGTCGTCGGCGGTGGCGGGTACACGTTCCCGCGGTACGCGATGGAGGTAATCCCCGATTCGGTGGTGGACGTGGTCGAGATCGACCCGAAGGTGACCCGGGTCGCCCGCGAGTACCTCGGGTTGAAGGACTACCGCAACCTCAAAGCGATCCACATGGACGGGCGGCAGTACGTCGCCGAGCGGGCCGCCCCCGGCTCTTACGATCTCGTCGTCCAGGACGCGGTGAACGACCTGTCGGTGCCCGGCCACCTGATGACGAAGGAGTACAACGACGCGATCAAGCGGGCACTGAAGCCGGACGGCGTGTACCTGTTGACGATCATCGACTCGGTGGGCAACGGGAAGTTGTGGAAGGCCGCGATGGCGACACTGGCGCAGACGTTCCCGGCGGAGAACATCGTGCTCTTGACCCCACACACCGTGCAGCCCGCCGGCACCCCGGACGGGGACACGTGGGAGTACAACCGGCAGGTGATGGTGATTTACGCCTCCGACAAGCCGTTCAAGCTCGACGAGCTGACGGCCGCGCTGCCGGGCGCGGTCGATGCGCCGGCGCGACTGGCGGCGCTGCGGCTGGCGCTGTCCGGGGTGCCCGGGGGCGGCGCCGCGGTGCCCGCGTTCCAGCTCAACGTGGCGCACAACTTCGATATCATCCGCCCGCACGCCGCCCGCACGTTGTTGGTTCCGCCGGAGCGGCTGAAGCCGTTCACCGACCGCGAACCGGGCGTGGTCCTCACCGACCAGTTCTGCCCGGTCGATAACCTGATGGCCGAAGTGTTCCGCAACCGCAACAAGTGACCCGCGGGTCGCGACCGGTGTTCGTGAGTTGGCCACCTTGCCCCAAGGTGGCCAACTGGCCGCCTTGAGAAAAGTGCGGTTTTCAAGGCGTTTTTGGGCAAGGCGGCCAAGGCGGCCAAGGCGGCCAACTACCACCCGACCGGCCCGGTCAGCGGGCGATCACCCGCAGGTGAGGGGTCTTCGCCACCTACGCCTTCCCCAACACCAAATCCACCACCCAACACCCGCGGACATGCGGCAACTGCGTGTCGCGGCAGTGCGCGAGGATGTCTTCGTTTTCGCACCCCGCGTCTTGAAGGGCGTCGGCCAGGATCGGCATCGCGCTGAACTCACGCGCGTCGTACATCTGACGCGCGAGGGTGACGGCGGTGTCAGTGCGCCACTGTTTGCTGAGTTCCATCTTGCGGAACGGGTTGCCGAAGATGTCGCGGAATAGATCGGCCTGTCGCGCGACCTCGAGCAGCATGTTCTCGCCTTCAAGGGCCACGGCCGCGTTCGCATGAAAACAGGCAGCGCTGCGCGCGTCTCGTGAGGCCAGGCTCGCGACTGCTTGTGCCGCCAGTTCCTCGCGCGTCACGCGGTCCAATAGGTCTTGAAGTTGCTCGGCGCCATCGTCCTCGTCGATCCCGTTGTACCCGCGCACGTGGCACCGCGTGTAAAGCTCGTGAAGACGATCGAACGTCTCTGCTCCGTCCGCGAACGCCTCGGCTGCTTCCAACAGTTGGTGCAACGTCGGGCCGGAGACGAGATGGATAACCCGCCGAGCGAAGGCGACGCCGAACAGTCGGAGGCGCCGCCGGCCGCGCGGGTGCTGCTGCAACCGGTCCTTGTAAATCAACCCGGGCGTTTCCCACAGCAAGTCGCGCATTGGCTCGACGAGCCGAGAGGTCAGCCACTTCTGTTCCGTCATGCGCCGCTTCACTTCGACTCTCCGAGGTGCGTTTTGAAGAACCCGGCGGTGCGGGCCCACAGGCGCTCCATCACCGCGGGGTCGGACGTGTACATGTGCGTGACGCCCGGGAGCGGGAGCGACTCGAAGTCCTTCCCGGCGCGGAACAGCGCGTCGGCCAGCTTCAGTGTGTGCCGGTAGTACACGTTGTCGTCCGCGGTGCCGTGAACCAACAGCAGCGGGCGCTTCAGGTTCTTCGCCAACGGCAAGAGGCTCGCGTCGTCGTAAGCCTTTCTCGATTCGGGCAAGAGGCCCATGTAGCGCTCGGTGTAGTGCGTGTCGTAGTCCTCCCAGTCGGTGACCGGGGCGCCCGCGACGGCCGCCTTGAACACCTCCGGGGCGCGGAGTACGCCGTTGGCGGCCATGTACCCGCCGAACGACCAGCCCACGATGCCCACGCGGTCACGGTCCAGCTCCGGGAACTTCGCGCACAACAGTTGAAGCCCCTTCACCTGATCTTCGAGCGGAACGGTGCCGAACTTCTGGTAGATCGCCTTCTCCCACTCGCGCCCGCGGCCCGGCGTGCCGCGATTATCGATCGCGACCACGATAAACCCCTGATCCGCGAGCCACTGCGGCACGAGCCAGTTCCGCATCGCCTGAACGACGTGCAGGTGCCGCGGCCCGCCGTACACGTCCACAATGACCGGGTACTTCTTCTTCGGGTCGAAGTCCCGCGGGCGCACGATCGCGGTCCAGAAGTCGCCGAGCTTCTCGATCTTCACGTTCGGCTTGAAATCCGGTTCCACCGCCACCGACGGCAGCGTACCCACCTTCAGCCCGCCGACCGCGACAACGTCCGTGTGCGGCATCCGCCCCGGCGAAGTCGAGGTGATGACCGCGAGTTTCCCGTCCTTCGACAGAACCGCTGAATGCACGCCCCCGGCAGTCGTCAGCCGCACCGGGGCGTCGCCCAACTTACGGTCAGTCACGCTCTTGAGTGAGACGCGGAAGACGTGCCGTTCCGGTGTGTCGGCGGTGTGCGCGGAGTAGATCAGGTGCGTGTCGGTCGCGCCGAGGATCTCGATCCCGCCGTGCTTGTCGTCCGGCGAAACCACGATCGTCGGCAGCGCCCGCGAGCGTTTGAGGATGACGCCGTCCGCGCCGCCGTCGTCGTAGCCGAGCAGGAACCGGCCGTCCGGCTGCCACCGCGGCTCGTCCGGGCGCAGGTTCGTCCACGCGTCCTGTTGCAGTATCAGATGGAACGCCGACGCCTCACCGGTTTTCGGGTCCACCTCCAGGTAGGCCGGGTCGCGCTGGAGCCGATCCTGGAGGACGAGCGTGAGCGGGCCGTTCGCGCCCCACCGCACCGCGGCGAGGTACTCGAACGTCCTCCCGCCGGCCTTGGAAATCGGTTTCGTCAGGTCCACCCACACCGTTTCGCCGCCTTCAAGGGGAACGATCCCGAGCCGCACCCCGACGTTCTTCTTGCCGGGCCGTGGGTAGAACTGCTCCGCGGGCTTCTGGTCCGGCTTGAACGGGTCCGCCACATACCACGTCTCCACGCCGGCGTGGTCGGCTTCCTCGTAGGCGATGGACTTACTGTCCGGCGACCACCAGTACCCGGTAAAGCGGCCCATCTCCTCCTGCGCCACGAACTCGGCAAGGCCGTGCGTCTTCGTGATGGTGCCGCCCTTCGTGACCGCACTTTCCTTGTTCGTCGCCAAGTCGATCACGTACACGTCGTAACCGCGAACGTAGGCGACCTTCGTCCCGTCCGGGGACCACTTCGGATCGACGATCGAGCCTTCGCCCGTCTTCAGTTCGGTCACCTTGCCGCTCGCGCGCTCGAAGACGAACAGCTTGCCCGAGAGCGGCAAGAGGACGTTCCTGCCGTCCTTGTCGAAGTGGAAATCGGCGAACCCGCCGGCGGACAGCCGCATCCGCTCGCGCCGGGCCTTTTCTTCCGGCGACAGGTTCTCCTCACCGCCCTTCAGGAGCGTCGCCGGCGAGAGGAGTTCTTTCGACTGCCCGCTCGCGACATCGAACTCGAACAGCTTGAGCGTGGGTTTGTCAGCCTCGGCGCGGAGGAACAGCACCGACTTGCCGTCGGGGGACACCTTGGGGTTCTGCGGCCGGCCGAGCATGAACCGCCGGGTCTCGGCGAACTTCTTGAGGAACGACGTGTCCACGGGCTTCGGTGGGTTGGGATCGGCCGCGGGCGCGAGAGCGGCGCAGGAAAGGGCGAGCGTGAGCGCGCAGGTGGTGGTTTTCATGGGCGCCAGGATAACACGCCCTCTCTTTCGTGGCACAGGCTTTCCAGCCTGTGCTTGTCTTTGGTTTTTCGTGGCACAGACTTTCCAGTCTGTGCTTGCCGTTCGGTGGTCCGAGCAAGGGTCCCCGCGCCAGCGGGGTAAGAGTGGCCACCGCATCCAACCGTTGGGGGTAGCCTCACCAGTTGAGTTCGATCCCTCGCTGCGCTCGGAATCGATTTGAAAGCACAGGCTGGAAAGCCTGTGCCACAAGAAGGAAGGCACACCGGCAAGAATGCCTGTGCCACGAAAGAAAAACACGGACGGCTCGCGCCGCCCGTGTCGTGTGCTTCCGGTTGTCGGCTCAGTCGCCGGGGTTAATCATCTTGCCGATGTTGTCGCCGGTCACCGTGCCGGTGATCGTCACGTCCTTCTTCTTCACGTCGCTCTTGATCGTCTTCACCACGTCCACCAGCGGCTTGGCCTTCGGCTCGGCCGCGGCCAACAGCGGCACCAGGCCCTTGATGCCGTCGATGATCTTGGCCATCGCGTCGCCCATGTCGATCGCGGCGTCGTCGTCCTTCATCCCGAACACGACCTCCAGTTTGATGTCGCCGGTGACCTTCAGGCTGAAGCTCAGCGAGTCCGTCAGCGGCAGGGCCTTCTCGAACCCGGCCAGGTCGATCGGCAGTTGGCCCGGGAGCCGGACGTTGTCGAACTTCCCCTTCACGATCGAGACGGCGAACATCGACGCCTTCGCGTCCATCTTCTTGACCAGCGCGGTCAGTTCGGCGCCGAGCTTGGCCTTCTCCTGGGTCAGCGCGGCGGCGAGCGTCTTCTTGTCGGTGCCGGCGACGACGGTCGTGTCGTCGATCACCATCCCGTAGATCGGGTTGCCCTGGTCCGGTTGGAACTTGAAGAACGTGTTGTTGCCGTCCTTCACCTGGCTGAACTTGTCGCCGTCCTTGCGGGTCGCGGCCAGCGCGGCCTTGTCCAGTTTGGCCTTGTCGAACTTGCCGTGAACGACGGCGAACAGCTTCATGTCTTCCGGGGTCGTGCCAGAGGAGGCGACCCAGAGCGTTTCGATGTCGGTGAGCGGGTCCAGGCCCATCTCTTCGAGCAGTTTCTTGGCCTCCTGGCCGGCCAGCACCTGCTTGATCTGTTCGAGCGCGTATTTCTTCACCACGTCGGATTCGACGAGTTGCTTGACGTTGATGAACGCGACGGTGTCCATGTCGGCCGGCAGGAGCTTGTCCGGCTCGGCGGCACGGGCGACCGGGGCGCCGGCGAGGGCGACGGCGAACACGGCCGCCAGACCGAGGCGCGAGAGACGCATCATGTGCATGATCCTTTCGGAATGGGCCCAATTTCGACCACGGCGTATTCTACCCGCGGGGCCAAGGCCGGGTTTCGCGGATTTCGGAATCCATCCGAGAGACGAGCCGCACGATCAACGCAGATAAGACACGATTCAGACAGAAGGCAGAATGGCCATAAAAAGGCACAAAAAGGAAGACCCAAGCCGAAGACAGAAGAGAGTAGAAAAAGCTGTCGGCTGATTGCTGAACTCCGTGCGCGGATTTCGTCTTCTTTTTGTGCGTTTTTGTGGCCATCCTGTCTTTGCTTCTACCGCTCGCGGGTCGTGATGGCGTCGTAACACCGGCGGACGTTGGCCGTGGCTCGGCGGAACGCCGCCAGGAATGGATCGGGGCCGTCGAACCCGAGCCGGTGGGCGAGTTTGGCCTGATCGTCGGGCGCCTCCGGGATTTCCGTTAGCGGGCGGTCCGTTACGATCCGCAATCGCGCTTCCACCAGCCGCAAGAACGAGTACCCGTCGCGCAGGGTCGTCGCGTCGGTCGGCGGAAGTACGCCGGCGGCTGCCAGCGTGTCGAGCGCGTCCCACACGTTCGGCTTCAGCACCTCCGGGCGCTCGCGGCCGTACTTCAGTTGAAGTAACTGCACGGCGAACTCCACGTCCGTCAGCCCGCCGGGGCCGCGCTTGAGGCTCCGCGGGCCGGCGGTCGATTCGAGCTTCTGCCGCATCGCCCGCACTTCTGAGGTCAGTTCCGGGCACCACGCGGGGCCGAGCATCGCGGCGCGGACCGCGGCCGTTACCTCCTGTGCAAACTCCGCATCCCCGCGAACCACCCGCGCGCGGGCGAGCGATTGTCGCTCCCACAGTTGGCACGCCGGCCCGGCGAAGTAGCGGCTAAACTCTGCGAGCGGGAGGACGAGACTGCCGGATTTGCCGGTCGGGCGGAGCCGCATGTCCACCTCGTACAGCCGGCCCATCGGCCCCATCCGGCTCGTCGTTTTGATGACCCGCTGCGCCAGTTCGGTGAAGTAGAGCTGGTTCGACTCGCCGCGCGTCGTGGGGCCGTCGGCGGCGTAAATGAGCAGCAAATCGAGGTCGCTGTGGTAGCTGATCTCGCGCCCGCCAAGCTTGCCCAGGCCCAACAGAACGTAGGGGCACTCTCGGCGAACGGGACGCCGAACTTCTCCTGCACCCCAGGCTCCACTAACTCGATCACTTGTGTGACGATGGTATCCGCCACGTCGGAAAGTGCGGCCGTGGTGGCGCGCACGTCAGATTTACCGAGCAGATCGCCGACACCGATCCGCAGGAACTCCTTGTCCTGGAAGCTGTGCAGGATCGGGTCCGGGTCGGTCGCCCCGCGAAGGAGTTCCGTCAGTTCCGCGCGCAGCTCGTCGGCCGCGCGGGGCTGGTTCAGCACGAGCGAATCGAGCAGTTCGTCCACCATGCCGGGGTTGTTGATGAGCAGCCCCGACAGGTACGGGCTGCCGGCGCACAGTTCGACGTAAAGTTTGAGCGTGGCGGGATTCGCGCTGAACAGTTCCCACAGAATGGCCTTCGCGCCCAGCGACGCACTGACCCGTTCGAGGTTGGTGAGCGCCGCGTCCGGGTCGGGGGCATCGGCCACCGCACGCAACAGTTGCGGTGCGATACTGGCGAGGAAGTGCCGGCACCGCCGCGCCGACAGAAACGGCACGCTCTCGCGCGCGAGTGCCGAGAGGTTGGCGAATGCTTTGGGGATGTCGCGAAGCGGGTAGCGACCGAGTACGGCGCGCACAGTTTCGGCGTCCGGGTCCGGGTCGAGAATGAGGTCGGCTTCCGGTTCGGGGCTGCCGTCTTCGCCCTGGAACGATTGGTGCAGCAGGTGGTTCAGGATCGTGCGGTCGATCGCGGTTTTGTCGTGCAGGTCTTTCAAAAACTGGTCGAGCGGGTCGATGAGCAGATCCCGCGTATCGAGCGGTGGCGGGTCGGACTCGTCGAGCGGCGACCTTTTCTGAGGAGTCAGGGGTCGGGGGTCAGGAGTCAGTTCAGGAGTCAGAGAAACTTCCGCCTTGCTGTCCCCGGCTTCCTGACTCCTGCTTCCTGATTCCTGCCCCCTCTCCAAGTAGCCCATCCGCCGGGCGAGCTTCCGCAGTTCGTCGGCGCCGGCGGGCAGTCGGTGCGTTTGCAAATCGAACAGCAACTGCAAGCGGTGTTCGGTTTTCCGCAAGAACCGATACGCGTCGGCGAGGATGTACGTTTCCTGCGGGTTGAGGCAGCCTGCAATTTCGAGCGCTTCGAGCGCGAGGAGCGTGTTCCGCTGGCGCACCGCGGGGAGGTCGCCGCCGTTCAAGAGCTGGAGGAACTGCACCGTGTACTCGATGTCGCGGATGCCGCCGCGCCCGAGCTTCACGTCGCGCGGGAACTCGGCGTCGGCGCACTCGGCCCCCAGCGCCGTCGCTTCCAAATGGCGCTTGAGCGCCATCACCTCGTTGATCTCCGCGAAGCTGAAATACTTGCGGTACACGAACGGCTCGATCGCCGAAAGGAAGTCGCGCGCGAGGGCCGGGTCGCCGCCAACGTGCCGCAGCTTGATGAGCGCCTGCCGCTCCCACGTCCGGCCCATCGTGTCGTAGTAACTCAGTGTGCTGGCGAGACTTCGAGCGAGCGGGCCGCGGTCGCCCTCGGGCCGCAATCGCAAATCGACGCGGTAGGCGAACCCGCGGTCGGTGTGATGGGAGAGCAGCCGGACCACTTCGCCAACCACGCGGCTGAAGAACTCGGCGTTGGTGACCCCCGAGCGGCGGTTGGTCTCGCCCTCGGCGTCGTAGACGAACATCAGGTCGATGTCGCTGGAGTAGTTGAGTTCGTCGCCGCCGAGCTTGCCGAACGCGAGCGCCGTCACCTTCGCCGGTTTGCCCGCCGGCGTCGTCGCGGTGCCGAACTTCTCTCCGACCGCGCGTAGCGCTCGCTGGAGCGCCACTTCGACGCTCGCGTCGGCGAGTCGCGCCAGTTCGCGCGTGACCTCTTCGAGCGGCCGGTCACGGACGACATCGCTGATCCCGATGCGGAGCGTGTGCCGGTCGCGGAACCGGCGGAACGCCCGCAGCACCGAGGGATCGTCGCCGGCGGCGTCCACGTCGCCCTTGAGCTGCGCGATGAGTTCCGCGGTGGACGGGTTCCGCTTCGGCACATGAAACACGCCGTTAAGGAACTCCGGGTACGCCGCGAGCGTGTCGGCGAAGAACTGCGAGGTCGCGAGCAATTGAAGCGTGGCGTCCAGCTCGCGGGCGCGCGTTTCGAGCAACTCCGGGAGCTGCGCGCGGGCCTCCGATTTGGCGAACAGGCGCTCCAGGTTGTTGAGGGCCATATCGGGGTCGGCGGTCCGCGGGAGCAGCCGGCCGAGCGGCCCGAACAGCTCCTGCGCTCGCGCGCCAAGGTGCGTCGCGAGCGCCGCGAGGTTTCGGCGCCCGCGGTCCGCGTCCCGCACGGCCTTCAGGATGGTGTCTTCGACGGGAGGCATGAGGTGATGATAGCTGAAGGGCACTACTTCGCGTCGGGCACGCGAATCGTCACGCCGCGAATGATGGCTCGCTGCACGGCCGCGACGACGTTCTGCGACGCTGCGAGTGCTTCCTCCGCGAGTTTCTGCTCGCCGTCGGGCGGTTGGGCGATCGCGGCACGCTTCGCCACATCCGCTTCGCTGGCGTTGCTCGCCTGCTCGATGCGGTGCTTGATTCGCGTTTCGAGTGCGTTCTGCGAATTATCGGGCGGCGCAACAAACTCGCCCGCGGTGCTGACTTGCGGCGCCTGCTTCGGCGCGGTGACAACACCTTGCTTGATGAGTCGCACGAGGTCATCGAGCAGCGCCGCGTCCGGTTCGCCTTCGGCGGGCACGAGCCGGATGCCGAGTTTCTGCTTCGCGTCTTCTGACATGCCTACACCTCCGCCGGCACGGACGCGGGTAACAGCGATTGGAACTGCTCCAGCGTGAGCCGCACCCCGCTCCGCGCGATGTGGTAGCGGTTGAGCGCGTTGAACAGGTTCACGATGTCGTCTTCGATCATCTGCTCGGTCGCGCGGTCACGAGCGAATGCTTCAATCGTGAGTTCGGCGCGCTGCGGAACGTCGGTGATCGCCGGCCACCCCTTCGGTGGCCCTTCCGGCCACAGCGGCCCGAACACTTCTGGCGGCACCGGGGTGTCGTCGTCCCACTGCTGCCACTCCGCGAGGGACGAGAGGTGGTCGAAGTCGCGGCGGATGACGGAGTGAATATCTGCGATCGGAACGGCGTCCCCTGAGGCCGATCGTACAGCAATCATGACATGAGCGTTCAATTTGCCGCTGTCTACAGTTTCAAAGGTGCCAGCAAGACCGGCCGCGATGAGGGCGTCAATCGCACTACCCGCGCCTTGCAGTGAAACCTTGGCTAATGCGACATACGCCGACCGCGCATCCGGGTCAGCCGCCGCAATTCCTGCGCACATTTCCGCGACACCAATGGCATAAGCAAACCGTCCGACATGGTCGTCTGGAGTTTCCGGGCGTCTGTGTTTGGGCAATGGCAGCACTCGGCGTGCGCATCTTGCTGCGAACGCGACGCGTGCCCAGCGCGGGAGTTTCGCGATCTCCTCTTCGCTCGGCAGCGTCGTGTTCGGCGGGTCTTTGTACTGGCAGTCGGTGTGGCAGTACCCCGTGAGTGCGTCGAGCGCATCACCGAGCGCGTCCGAACCGTCTTCGGTCAATCCCGGGGTCGCGTCGATCTCGTCTGCCATTCCCATCAACGACTTGTAGATCTGTCGCGTTGTGCGACCGTTCGCCAACTCGGCACGCACCAACTCGTCGAGCCGTTTCCACGGCTGATCGGAGAGGACAGCGGCGCGAACGGTGTCGAGTGTGAGCATGATTCCCTCGATCATTATACCGGTTGCCACAAGTCGCGGGTGGCGGCCAGCGCTTGCTGGTATTCACCCAGCGTCATCGGTCGGGCCGGTTCGAGGAGGCAGTGATTCGGTTTGTCGTGATTCGGCTTCAGATCCGGACCGAGGTCATCGGTTTCGATCTCGAAGACGGCTTGATTGCGGCGCGGTTGTCGTGCGTTGGGATCCGGTGATGTTGATAACCCATTGCCGGGTTGGACCAGGTCCGAGTCGTTCACAGCATCGACATCGAAGACGGCCACCGGATTCATGTTATTCGGGTCGGTCGGGCGCACGCCAAGCATACTCCCGCTCGTGCCGACCCGCGGCTTCCCGTCAGCAGGATCAACTTTCATTACGCGGTACAGTTTCACGGGCGACGCGCTCCGGCGGCTCGCAACCGCAAGTTATTTTACGTCGGCCACTCACACCAGCGGAAGGGCGATCTTGCTCGGCCGCATTGGTGGCACGCTCGCCGGTGGCTCGCGGCTCATGTCAGCGCCTACCACTTCGTCCGTCAGAACGTTGCCATACAGCGTGAACGGCGAGGCGTCCTCGATCGCGACGCGGACCGTGTGACCGATCAGGCGATCCGTGCCGTCGAAGACGACGATGTGATCCGCCATGCTGCGCCCGGTGAGCTGCACAACACCCCCGACCTTGTGGTCGGGGTTCGCCTTGCTCATGCGGCTTGGACCTTCCACCAACACTTCCACCGTCTTGCCCACCTGCGCGCGGTGGTCGGCGCGGCTGTTCTCGTTCTGTACCGCGAGCAGATCGTTGTTGCGGCGCTTCTTCACGTCGTCGGGCACGTCGTCGGGGTACTTCTCCGCGGCCTTCGTGCCGCCGCGCTCGCTGTACTTGAAGATGAACGAGTTCTTGAACTTCGCCTCGCGGACGAGGTTCATCGACTTTAGGAAGCTCTCTTCTGTTTCGCCGCAGAAGCCCACGATGAAGTCCGAACTGACGGAGACGCCCGGGACCAGTCCGCGGCAGCGCGCGAGCATCTCCATGTAGTAGCTCGCGGTGTAGTTCCGCTTCATGCGCTTCAGCACTTCGTCGCAGCCCGATTGCACCGGGACGTGCAGGTACTTCACCACCTTCGGCAGTTCGCGCACCGCGTGAAGCAGGTCGTCGGTCATGTCCTTCGGGTAGTTCGTCACGAACTTGATGCGTTCGAGGCCCGACGTGTCGTGCATCCTGGCGATGAGGTCGCTGAGGCGCGTGCGGCGGTCGCCGGCGGTGTGAACGTAGCTGTTCACCGTCTGGCCGATCAGCGTGACTTCCTTGCAACCTTGATCGACCAGTTGGCGCACTTCGCTCCAGATGTGTTCCGGCGGGCGGCTCTGCTCCGGGCCGCGGGTACTCGGCACCACGCAGTAGGTACAGAACTTGTCGCAGCCGATCTGAATGCGCACATACGCCTGGAACGGCGTCGGCCTCATAGTCGGGTCGCGCGCCGGGTCGTAGCTGACGAAGCTCGCCTCGACCTAGTGCCGGCCGGCGTCGGCGCGACCCAAGCTTACTGCGAGTTGCGGTTCGCGGGTCTGGCGCACCTTCGCGACCAGCTCCGGCACGGCCGCGAGTTGTCCGGTGCCGACGATCATGTCCACATACGGCGCGCGCTTGCGAATCAACTCCTGATCCTTCTGCGCCATGCACCCGAGTACCCCGACGACCGCGTCCGGGTTGCGGCCCTTGAGGTGTCGCACGCGGCCCAGCGCGGAGAACGTCTTCTCCTCCGCGTGTTCGCGCACCGAACAAGTGTTGAAGAGGAGTACGTCGGCTTCGGCGGCGGAATCGGTGAGGTCGTAGCCGTGTTTGCGGAGCGCCCCGATAACGAGTTCGCTATCGAGCACGTTCATCTGGCAGCCGACGGTTTCGATGTAGACCTTCTGCGGCATGATCGGGATACCGTTATGAGACGGGGCCGACTAGGCGTATTGGATGAAGGATACAGGGAGGGGCCGGAAGGTTCAAAGGCGAACGGCGGCCGTTGACCGGCTGGCGAGAAGTTGGATAGCATCCAGTGAGGAGAAACAACCCGTGCTTACCTGCACGTTGATAATCGCCGGCTTCTTCCTCTTCTGGATTGTTGCGTGGTGGTGGACGCACATCCAAGGAACGCGACTCGCTGCTTCGCGAGGGCCGTTCGACCCGGACGCGTTCTTCGGTGCGTTTGAAGGGCAGGAGATTCCGCGTCAAGTCACCGAAGTCGTTCTCCGCTACTTTCAGGAGTTCATGCGCGAGTTTCAAATCGAGACATTCCCGGTTCAGCCCGACGACGATGTCGAGCAAATCTACTGTGTTGATCTGGAAGAAGTTGTTGGGGAACTGCTGAAACCGTGCGGGCGTACCTGGCCGTCTGCCGAGGTGATGCGGGAACACGCAACAGCTCGCACGGTCGGAGATGTCATCCGCTTCATCGCTCGCTGTCCACAAGCACAGCCCACTCTCGCCTGACCTCCTCGCCGACGCTTGCTCGTCTTTTTCGGAAAATTCTTCCCAAATCGATTTGCATTTCCTCCAAAGACCGCGCATTAGTTATCTATACACTTGTTCTAAGTGAACAGGTGAATGAAACGGAGGCATCCCGATGCCGCTCCACTACCTGTTCGTTGACATGAACTCGTTCTTCGCCTCCTGCGAACAGCAGGAGAAACCGCATTTGCGGGACAAGGCGGTCGCGGTCATCCCCACCAACGCCGAAACCACCGCGTGCATCGCCGCGTGCTACCGCGCGAAGGCCTGTGGCGTTCGCACCGGCACGCCGGTGTGGGAGGCCCGCAAGCTGTGCCCCGGGATCGTGTGTGTCGTCGCGGACCACAAGCGGTACGTCGTCATGCACAACCGCGTCGTCGCGGCCGTGCAGCGGGTCGTCCCCATCGAGCGTGTCATGTCCATCGACGAGATGTCATGTCGGTTGGTCGGCGACGAGCGGAACCTGGACCGCGCAACCGTTATCGCTGGCAAAATCAAACAAGAGATTCACGCGCTCGCCGGCGAGTACATGCACTGTTCCATCGGGGTCGGGCCGAACGTGATGCTCGCGAAGGTCGCCGCCGATATGCAGAAGCCGAACGGCTTCACGGCCTTGCCCGACGCCGACATGCCCGCGGCGCTGCACCGACTGAAGCTGAACGACTTCCCCGGCGTGGGGCCGCGGATGGAGCGCCGGCTGAGGCTCTACGGCATCTTCACCGTCGAGCAGCTCTGCGCCGCGCCCGCGAAGACACTCGCCGAAGTGTGGGGCAGCAAATTGCTCGGCGAGCGATGGTACCGCTTACTTCACGGCGAGGACGTACCGGACACACCGACGCGGCGCCAGACGGTGAGTCATTCGCACGTGCTGCCGCCGGAGTTGCGCACCGAGGAAGGGGCCTACGGCGTCTTGATGCGGCTCATTCACAAGGCCGCGGCGCGGCTGCGGAAGATCGGCTACTGGGCCGGAACGATCTCGGTGGGCGTGAGCTTCATGGGCGACGAACCGCACGAATCGGAGTGGTGGGAAGAAAGCACGCACGTCCCGCGATGCCAGGACACGCCCGCGTTCATAGCCGCCGCGGTGAAGCTGTGGGAGAAGCGCATCAAGAATCGGAAGCCGTTCAAGGTCGGAACCGTATTGAGCGATCTGGTCCCCGCGCGCGGCGCGACGCCGTCACTATTTGATGAGGACCGCAAGGGCGAAGACATCTCCGACGCGATGGACGAGGTGAACGCGGAGTTCGGCGCGAGCGTGATCCATCTGGGTGCGATGTGGGGGATGCGGGACGCGGCGCCGTCGCGGGTGGCGTTCACGCAGATCCCCGACTTCGACCGCCGCGTGAACTGACCGAGCAACAGGAGTGCGGAACCCTTTCGCCGGCGGACGCCGGTTTTTTTACGCTCACACGTTCGGATGCGGCGCGTTATTCAAGAGTGCCGGCGTGCGGTGCGTTGACTCGAAGGAGCGTTCGCCATGTTCGGACAAGCCCGCTTCGCGATCGTTCTCGGCGTGCTGATGGCGCCCGGGCCGCTGCTGCGCGCCGACCCGCCGAAACAGGACATTCCGAAGCCACTGCCGGAAGCGATTGTTGCGGCGTGGGAGAAAGCCGGCGCGGAGGCGGGTTGGTTCGAGGTGAAGGGGTGCGACCTCGAATTCCATCCTCCCGGAAGGCAACCCCGATCGGGATGGTTGCCGGGGTTCCGAATCGGGTGGTGGAAAGAAGGGATGTTGAAGGGGCTACCAGCGCCTGAGACCGCGTTCGGGCTTGATCTCAACGACTGGGGCAAAAAACTACAAGACGCCGACTTGAAGGAGTTGGTCAATCTCAAGCAACTCTCCGCGCTCAATCTCGGGTTCACGAACGTGACAGACGCGGGGCTAAAGCACTTGGCCGGCCTCCGGCAACTCACCTTTCTCAACATCGCTTCCACGAAGACAACGGACGCAGGGCTGGACGAGTTGATCGGACTTGAGCGCCTCAGCACGCTTTCCCTCTACTCCACGCAGGTGGGGGATGTGGGGGTGAAGAAGCTGACCGCGTTGAAGGCGCTCACCGTGCTCGACCTCAGCGGGACGAAGGTAACGGACGCGGGCATGAAAGACGTAGCCGCCACGAAGAAGCTCACCACGCTCCGCCTTCGCCACACGAGCGTGATAGGAAAGGGGCTGAAAGAGTTGGCCGCCCTCCCACAACTCGCCTCGCTCGACCTCGGCTTTTGTCGAGAACTGAGGAACGTAGATCTGGAAGAGTTGGCGGCCCTTAGGAACCTGACCACCCTCGTCCTTGATTGCACGCAGGTGACGGACGAGGGGATATGGGAACTGGCCAAGATCGAGAAGCTCACCGACCTCGATCTCAGCTACACGGGCGTATCTGGCGAGGGGTTCAAGGCGTTGGTGCGCCTCAAGCACCTCACCACACTCCGCCTCAGTGGTTCAAGGGTGACGGACGAGGGAATGAAGGAGTTGGCCAACCTCAAGCACCTCACCACACTCGACTTTATTGGGTGCCAGAGGGTGACAGACGACGGGTTCAAGGAGTTGGCCGGGGTCAAGAACCTCACCACCCTCTACCTCAACTTCTCGAACATCACGGACGAGGGAATGAAGGGACTGGCCAAGCTCGAACACCTCGCTACACTCGACCTCTTCGTTACTCAGGTATCGGACGCGGGCCTGAAGGAACTGGCCAACCTCAAACGGCTTACCAGCCTCACTCTCGGCGTTACGAGAGTGACAGACGCCGGGTTGAAGCACTTGGCCGGGCACAAACAGCTCACCGAACTGTATCTGGGTTCGGGCGTGACGGACAAAGGGATCAAGGAACTGGCCGGCTTCAAGCACCTCACCACGCTCTACCTCTGGGGCGAAGGCATAACGGACGCGGGAATGAAGGAACTGGCTGGGTTCAAGCAACTCACCACACTCTGGCTCGACGAAACGCAGGTGACAGACGCGGGCCTGAAAGAACTGACCGCATTACACCAACTCACCGTGTTCTACCTGTTCTCGCCGAAGATAACGGACGCCGGACGCAAGGAGTTCCTGAAAGCTCTGCCGAAATGTCGGTTCTGTTGGCCCGAGGGCTAGCAGAGGCGCCGCACCTGCCGCGGGCGGCGCTCACACAGTTCTTCAACCGCGTCCGGTTCTGCCGCGGCGGATGTCGCTTGACCGCGGGCCGCGCGTATGCGAAAGTTAACTCAGCCTTCCGAAACCAACCCGCCGGCTTCGTCCCCCGAAGCCACCTCCGCCACTCTACGGAGCGCCTCCATGTTCCGACTCGACCTCGGTTCCTCCGGCCGCTATTGCGACGGCCTCAACCGCCGCAGCTTCCTGCAACTGGGCGTCGCGGGGATGGCCGCCGTCGGGATGCCAGAACTGCTCCGCGCCAAAGATGCGTCGCAATCGTCGGCGAAGAACACGTCGGTCATCCTGATCTGGCTCGACGGCGGCCCCGGTCACATGGACATGTACGACATGAAGCCGGAGGCGCCGGCGGAATATCGCGGCATCTGGATGCCGATCAAGACGAAGGTGCCCGGGTTCGACATCACCGAGCTGTTCCCGAAGCAGGCGCAGGTGACCGACAAGTTCTCGATGGTGCGGTCGCTGTACCACAACACCGGCGACCACTTCGCCGGCGGGCACCGGATGCTGACGACCAAGGACATGGGCGTGAGCGGGGCGAACAACGCGCCGAAGTTCCCGGGCATCGGATCGATCGTCAACCGCGCCGTCGGGCCGCGCGTCAAGGGGATGCCCGGTTACACCGCCAGCCCGCACGCGGCCAGTATCGGCCTCGCGCCGGGCTACTTCGGCGCGCACATGCTCGGCGCGCAGCACGACCCGTTCGTCACCGGCGACCCGTCCGCGGCGAACTTCCAGGTGCAGAACCTGAACCTCGCGGCCGGGCTGACGCTGGAGAAGATGGACGACCGCAAGGGGCTGCTCAAGCACTTCGACAGCCAGCGCGCACACCTCGATTCGCACCCCACCGCGCAGGCGATGGACCGGTTCGCGGCGGAAGCTTACGAGTTCGTTACCGGGCCGGTCGCCCGCGAGGCGTTCGCGATCGGCAAGGAGCCGACCCGCACCCGCGACGGCTACGGGCGCGACAGTTGGGGCCAATCGACGCTGCTGGCGCGGCGGCTCGTGGAAGCCGGTTCGACGTTCGTCACGGTTCACTTCGGTGGGTGGGACCACCACTGGGACTTGAAGAAGGGCTACGAGAACTACCTGCCGAAGGTGGACCGCGCGGTGTCCGCGCTGTTCACCGATCTCGACGACCGCGGGCTGCTCGACACGACGCTCGTCGTGCTGTGCGGCGAGTTCAGCCGGACGCCGAAGATGAACGACGGGGGCAACGGCGGCCCGCCGATGAGCCAGGGCACGCCGGGCCGCGACCACTGGGGCAACGCGATGTTCTGCCTCATGGGCGGTGGCGGGGTGAAGGGGGGGCAGGTGATCGGTTCGACCGACGCGAAGGGCACCGCGCCGAAGTCGCGTCCCGTTACGCCGGCGAACATCCACGCGACGATCTACCAAGTACTCGGCATCGACCCGAAGTTGCAACTGCTCGACCCCAGCGGGCGCCCGGTGAACGTGCTGGACGATCCCGAACCGATCAGCGAACTGTTCTGATCGCCTTTGGCGAGCCGCGACCGCAAGGGAGCGGGATACAGAGGTACGGACCGCAGACGTTACTTCACTCGCGTAGCCCGCTCCCTTGCGGTCGCGGCTCGCCAAGAGTCAACAGCGACGCCGCGCGTTATCATAGCGCGATGTCCGACACCACCCCGACCCCGGAGCAACTCGCGGCCGCGCGCGACGTGCTGCTCGCGCTGTCGCGGTTGCCGGGGCCGTGGCCCACCCACGACCCCACCCTCGCCGAACTCGTTCGGCTCGCCGGGCGCGTCGTTCAGCGCGACCGCAAGCAGAACCGCACCGACACCAAGCTCCGCGACGCCAACGTGCGCGATCAGGTCGGCATTCGCGGAGCGCCGCCCGCGCCGAACCCGCTCTTGGCCCGACCGGTCGTCTGCTACGCCTGCAAGCAGCCGTTCGTCGCGCTGCATCACTTCTACGATTCGCTCTGCCCGGCGTGCGCCGACCTCAACTTCGCCAAACGGCACCAGACAGCGACCCTTCAGGGCCGCGCGGCGCTGGTTACGGGCGGGCGGATCAAGTCCGGGTATCAGGTCGTGCTGAAGCTGCTCCGCGCCGGGGCGGAAGTCGTTGCGACGACGCGGTTTCCGAAGGACGCGGCGCGACGGTTCGCGGCCGAACCCGATGCGCCCGAGTGGGCCGGGCGGCTTCAACTCGTCGGCCTCGATCTCCGCGCCGTGCCCGCGGTCGAGCGGTTCGCCGCCGCACTTTCGGAGGGGCTGCCGCAACTCGATATCTTCGTGTCGAACGCCGCGCAGACCGTGCGCCGACCGCCCGCGTACTATCGGGCGCTGGTCGCGGCCGAGCGCGAACCGCTCGCGGCTCTCCCGGCGCTCTCGCGCGACATGTTGGCACGCGAAACCGACTTCGCGCTCGTTCACACGAACGCGCACGATGCGAACTGGCACGCGGAACTGGCACTCGTTCCGCTCGCGTCAGGTGATGAAGCCGGCGACGCGCAGTTCCCGCCTGGGGCGCTGGCGGCCGACGGCGAACCGCTCGACCTGCGATCCGAGAACAGTTGGGGACTATCGCAAGAAGAGGTCGGCACGGTCGAGTTGCTCGAAGTTCACGCGATCAACTGTCTCGCGCCGTTCCTGTTGCTCCGCGCGCTGAGGCCGCTGTTCCGCGCCGGGCCGGCGCGCGACCGGTTCGCGGTGATGGTGTCGGCGGCGGAAGGACAGTTCGCCGGCGGCAAGTCCGGGCGGCACCCGCACACGAACATGGCGAAGGCCGCGCTGAACATGCTCGTCCGCACCTCCGCCCCGGAGTGCGCGGTCGATCGCGTGTTCCTGACCGCGGTCGATCCGGGGTGGTTCTCGGTTCAGCAGGCCGCACCCGCCGCGGAGCGATTTGCCGAGCAGGGCGGGCGCGTCCCGCTCGACGCCGTGGACGCCGCGGCCCGCATCCTCGACCCGGTGTTCACCGGAATCGAGTCGGGGCGGCCCGCGAGCGGTGCGCTGTTCAAGGACTACCGCGAAGTGCCGTGGTGAGCGCATTTGCGAGCCGCGACCTCAAGGGCTGACAGTCCCTCACATCTTTGGGGTTGACTCACTCCGGGGAAGCCGTT